>CAKQWR010000126.1 GCA_934279105.1 uncultured Oribacterium sp.
CTTTCTATTTCTGCGGTTCTACGCTAAAATAAGGGGAACTGTTTATTTTATTAGAGGAGCCATCATGCGTTTTTTACATGTTGCGGATGTGCACTGGGGTATGGTGCCGGATGCGGACCAGCCGTGGGGCAAGGACCGCGCCAATGATATCAAGGCGACGTTTCGTCGGATCATCGAGAAGTGTCGGGAGCTGAATGTGGATTGTCTGTTTATCGCGGGGGATCTCTTTCACCGGCAGCCGATGAATAAGGATCTGCAGGAGCTGAATTACCTCTTCGGCACGATCCCATCGACGCATGTCATCATCATTTCGGGCGAACACGATCGGGTCGAGTCTAATTCGGCACTTCTCAGCTTCAACTGGAGTCCGAACGTAAACTGGTTTCTGAAGGATACGCCGGAGTCGGTCTATTTCGATGATATCAATACGGAGATTTATGGCTTCTCCTATCATACACGGGAGCTGCGTGAAACCGTGATCGATCAGCTGAAGCCGGCGGAGGATGAACACATTCATATCCTGCTGGCGCACGGTGGTGACCGGGAGCACATGCCGGTGGATGTGGAAACATTGGCCACACTGCCGTTCGATTATGTCGCCCTCGGGCATCTGCATAAGCCGACGGAGCTGGTCGAGCGACGGGTCATCTATGCCGGCTCGCCGGAGCCGCTGGAAGAAAGTGAAACCGGTGCGCATGGTGTCTATGTCGGAGATATTCATCCGATCACGCATAAGATTCAGAAGCTTGATTTTCTCCCACTTGCGACGGCGAGCTACATTCCGCTTCAGATTTCCGTCACGGATCGTACATCAAATGAGGAGCTCCGAACGTTAATTTCGGGAGAGATCGAGAAACGGGGCAAGCAGAATATTTATCGTCTCCGCATCACCGGAAAACATGATCCGGAGGTACAGTTTGATCTGTCTTCGCTTCGAGAGCGTTACCGCATCGTGACGGTCGACGATGAGTCCGAACCACAGTACGATTTCGTCGCACTCTACCGGGAGCATCCGTCCGATATCATCGGCTTCTATATCCGGAAGCTTCTGCGTGAGCGGCCGGATGACATGAGTGAAATCGAGAAAAAGGCGCTGTATTACGGCATTCATGCGTTGCTTCAGTCTCAGAAAGGAGGCCAGTGATGTATTTGATTGACCTCCATATCGATGGCTTCGGTAAGTTTCATAATCTCGACCTTCGTTTCGCCGATGGCATGAACATCCTCTACGGCCGAAACGAGGCCGGCAAGTCCACGCTGCATGCGTTTCTGCAGGCCATGCTCTATGGGCTTGAGCGTCGTCCGGGCGTCGGAAGTGCTGCGCGGCTTCACAAGAAATATCGTCCGTGGGATACGCCGGATCAGTTCGGCGGTCAGCTGCGTCTTCAACATGAAGGAAAGGTCTACCGAATCGTCCGTAATTTCGCTGCCGACGACCTGAGCGCAGATGCTCCGACCTCCACAGCGATGGGAAACGACATAAGCATGGCGCCGATGGGCAGCGCTGCCTCGATGCAGACGGATACTGTTTCCACGCAGAACGCCGGACGTAGCATCGGGCCTTCTATACAGACGAGCGGCGCCGCGCCACTCGAAATCTGGAACGAGAGTGATGAGATACGCATCGCCGATCCGAAGGCATTCCTGCAGGTCCTGCTGGGGGGGATTTCGGAAACCGCGTTTGAGAACACCGTTTCCATCGGCCAGCTTCGGAGCGCTACCAGCCGCAGCATGGTTCGCGAGCTGAAGTCCTACATCACAAATCTCAGCACCACCGGCGATATGTCACTGGATTCTGCCGGTGCGCTCCAGCTGCTGAAACAGCAGCGAACGACACTCGAAGCGAAGCGCGTACCGGAAGCGGCGAAGAGTTATGCACAGCTGATCGGCGAGATTCGAAACATCGAGCGTGACATCGCGCAGCCGGAATACGAGAATCAGCTTCGGAAATATCAGTCACTCCGCAGTGAAGTTCGAACCGAGCAGGTCGATCGACAGACACATCGGGAGGAGCTGCTCCAGAAGACAGCCGCACAGGAAGCCGTGCTTCAGCAGGCCGGCTTCGAAAACGATCAGGATATTCAGGAAGCGAAAGAGCATGCCGATACGCTCTACAGCCTTCTGAAGATCGGCGCAGAGCCACGAGAGCGTGTCCTCCGTATCGTGCTTCCGCTTCTCTTCTTCGGGCTTTCGATTTTCTTCGGTATCATGGCCGCTCTGATCACGGCGATCGAATCACCGGCCTTCGCTGCTCGCTTTCATCTCGCGCCGCAGAAGCTGCCGGGACTGATGTCTTTCGTCCATCGCACCGATATGGGCGCAACACTCCTTGTCGTCGGAAGCACGGGTCTCTTCGCCCTGTGCATCCTGCTCTTCCTTTGGCGTCTCTACGCCAATGCTGCGAGAACCGGCTTTCTTCGGGAGACCGCGGCGGAACTCAATGCACTGGTGACGAAGCAGATCGGCACCGCGGATATCGATGATACGGCGATGCAGAGCTTCCGTACCCACATGGAGGAACTGCAGCGAATCTATGCGGAGCTGCACGAACACCGGGCCGCACTATCCGAAGTGACCGAGGAGCTCCAGCATCTAAGCAACGATGAACGCCGATACGATGTCGAGCTGCAGAAGCAGAATGAAAAGCAGACCGAGCTCGAAGGGAAGCTCCAGCATCTTGCAAACGTGAAAAACCGTGCGGAAATGCTGAAGCGGACGCTGGATGAAAACGATGCCATCACCACCGAGATCGATGCCATCAATCTCGCGATGGAGAACATCACGGAACTCCAGGGCTCGATTCAGTCCAGTTTCGGACACTATCTGAACAAAGAGGCCGGTGAGCTGATCGCAGGCATCACGGGGGGCGTGTATGACTCGATGTGGATCGATCAGAACCTCGATATTTTCATGAATACGCCAGGGAAGATCGTCCCGATCGAAGATGTATCCAGCGGTACGATGGACCAGATTTATCTGGCACTTCGCCTCGCTGCCGCACGACTGATTCAGGGCGATGCAAATTTCGACACCGGTGCGCGTACACAGGCTGGTGCTGACCGATCCGGTGAGACAACGCGTACACAGGTCTCGGCGACAAATAATGGAACTATCGCTTCGACGACAGCCGAAACCCGCCTGCCTCTGATTTTCGACGATTCCTTCGCGATGTATGACGAGCAGCGACTCTCATCGGCGCTTCAGTACATTACGGAGATACATCACGGACAGATTCTTCTCTTTACCTGCCACACACGTGAACAGCGGATTCTCGAAGATGCTGGTACGAACTACCATCTGATTCAGATGTAAGCCCAAAATATGTCATCAAACGTCTCACAATGAAATGAAAAGAGGCCTGAAAGGGCCTCTTTTTTGTAAAGAAAGACCGCTTCTGCAGATGAATCTGTGGAAGCGGTCTTCTGATTTTGTGATGAAGCAGGCAGGCACAACGAAGCCTGCCAGACACATGAACTTACTGTGCCGGATGCTCGAGCTGTGCGACAGCGTCAATGATGGAGGTCGCACTGCCCTTCTGAAGCATTTCTGCGATGCGGTCGATATCCTGCGCATTCATATGGGCCTTTCCGAGATACTGCTCGTAGGTCCGAGACAGGTTCAGCGCCTGCTCCTTTTCCTGTGTCTCGAAATGCTGGCGGAGCTCGGTCGCGGCCTTAAAATTCTTCTGGAGTTCTTCCAGCTGCGGACGAGCTGCTGTTTCAATTTCGTCTGTGATGATATTCTTCGTCACCGTATCGAAGGTATTCTGTGCACTCTGTTTCCGGCTGATGACATCGTTCCGCTCCTGCAGCGCCTTCGCAATTTCATCATCATAGGCCTCAAGATGATAGTCGGATTCATTGGCGTCCGTACGGATGGACTTCGTCAGCGACTTTACCTTTTTCCTGTTGCTCCGAATCTGATTCTTGATCTTGCGACCGTCACGGATGACAGCAGAGTGCTTACCGATGGTGGCATTCATCAAGGTGACATAAATACCACCGAACACTAATATATCGACGACATAAATCGCTACCAGCTGCCAGATCTTATGATTCGGAATCAGATAGTAGAGGCCGAACGGCAGCGCAGCGAAAAAGAACACAAAGGTCAAAATGCAGGTAAAAAACTCTCCGAAACCGGATGGGCGGAACAGGGTGTAAAATACGTTCGAATTACAGATGGATGGCACGTGCTCTTTTTTCAGGATCGCCGCCAGCTGGCGCTTCAGTTCCTTGTTCTCTGTGACGAGTGGTTCCGTTTCCTTCTGAATCCGGCCCTTCACACCCTCCTTACGGGCGTGTTCACGTTCATCCTGTGCCTTCTTCAGCCGTGCATCGACCTGACTCAGCTGCTTATCATAGGTCTCCGTGATTTCGTCACCACGTGCCTTCAGTGTCTTCTGAATCTTATCCTGCATCTCCTTCCGCGCCTTGTCGAGCGAAGTCGATACCTGTTTCTCCTGCTCTCGCTGAGATTTCAAGCTCTCGCTGACTTTCTGATAAGCGGCAACGGCGATTTTCGCATCCTCTAAAAACTGCTGTGGATTCTCTACTTCAAGTCCCATGATCTTCCGACCTCCTGAAAGCGATGGATTCAATCATCGTGATGAATTCAATTTAGCCCGGTCTTTACTTTTTCGTTTATTTCCATTAAGGTTATGAATTACAAGCTTATTTCATCATAGTATCCATATTTGAATAAACCATGAACGCAGGCACACAAAATGCAGATTTCTGCAGTTATTGATTTTATTATAGCATTATTATGCATCGTGATAAATGGGAAGCCGCATGAGAACCGCGTTCATATCCAGCTTTTATGTATCGAATGAAACACTGCGGAGTCCGCAGTATTTTGATTTACAGGAGAATCGTATGTTTCGTATGAGTGGTACCATTTATAAGGACGGACGCATCGTTCGGGACTGTATTTCCCGTCAGGAGGACTACAGCATGTCCCGCACCGATCGGGTGCTCACCGCATTGAAGGAAATCTGTGAGTACATGGATCTCGCCGTACCGATCTGGCTCTCCACAAATATCCGGGAGTTCCAGCGGAAGTCCATTACGGTGTTTCGTGAAGACTGCTTCATGGAATCCATCAATTTCGATTACCTCCGAATCGAAGTTATCGAAGAGTGATTTCACAATCAAAAAGTCCACTTCCGCAGAACAAATCTGAGGGAGTGGGCTTTTTGATTATTGAAACGCGCCGTGCATCGGCCGCGGTCTCGAATCGCTGAACAGCTCAGGTTCCGTGATTCGATTCATATTAAATTCTCGCTACGAGTGCTTCCGTAAGCTTCACACAGTGCTCGATGGCCTGCTTTTCGAAGGTCGGATAATCTACATGTGCGGAATTGTCCGCCTTGTCGGAGATAGCTCGGATGATGATGAACGGCACCTTGTTCTGCCATGCGATCTGCGCGATTGCAGCGCCTTCCATCTCACAGCACTTGCCCTGAAAGCGCTTGACGATCCAGTTCTTCGTGTCATCGTCGGAAACGAACTTATCGCCACTGCAGACACGACCGATAAACGTACGGATCTCCGGATTCACACGGCGGTTCTCTTCTTCCGCCATCGCAATCAGACGATCATCCGCATGAAAGGCCAGGGTGCCGACACGTGGGATCTCGCCGAGCTGGTAGCCGAAGTTCGTCGCATCCATATCGTACTGAACCGTATCCTCCGAAAGAACGATGTCTCCGATATTGATGTGGGCATCGAGTGAACCGGCGATGCCGGTATTGATCAC
>CAKQWR010000127.1 GCA_934279105.1 uncultured Oribacterium sp.
GCTCGCTGAGTTCGTCCGGGTCGGCCTTCCGCACGATGGCCTCGATCGTGTCACGATTCACGAGGTCAATGCTGAGAAGCTCGAAGCCGCAGTCCTGCAGGAGCTTCTGGAGGGTGAACTCGGTGTAGTTCGCGATGTGGTCGCGAAGAAGCTCGTAGTAGCCGTTGTAGCGCAGGATGTACTCGAAGCTCGGCACGGTTATGAGGCCGAGGGCCTTCGGCTTCAGGTTGTGCCAGATGTTCCGCAGCATATCGCACGGGTCCGGCTGGTGCTCGAGGAAATTGAACTGCACGAAGGCGTCGAACGGGCCCTCCGGGTAGCGCACATCGCCCGTCGCGAAAGACTCGTAGACATGATACTTTTTATCGGCAGCGGCATTGGCCTCCGCAACGAGGGACGGCTGATGCTCGATGCCGACGAGCTGAAGCGGCGCAGCCTTCGGCTGACCGGACAGCGGATCGCGCTCCTGATCACGGGCGAGCGCAGCGGCACCTTCCGGGTCCTCCGCGAGATTCTGCCACATGCGGAGGAACTCGCCGCGGCCGCAACCGACCTCCACGATGCGACGACCATAGATGCAATGGTCCTGCATGGCCGTGAGAAGGCGTGCGTACTCCTCATGACGGAGGCGTGTCATGGTGCGGGTGCCACCGCCGGCGCGGATCACGTCGCGGTAGTAATCCACCGGCTCGGTGTCGAACTGGACGAGGCCGCAGGACGGGCATTGGCAGAGCGTCAGGCTGATCGGATGGTCCTCCGAAAGCTCCGATGCCGCCGGAATGTTCTGCGCACTCGCCGGCATATCCTCGAGGGTCATCAGCGGCGACAGCGCGTGGCCGCAGGCGATACAAGTCATATTCATACGTAAATCCTTTCATTTATCATGAGCGGGACGGCGGAGCATCTCCTTGACAAGGTTTCCATGTTCCCTTTCCGTTTATCATGCGTGGGAACGATACTGCGCGGCAACCATTCGTAACTGAATGGCAATCATTCATTGGTCATGCGTGGGAACGACACATTTCTTTCAGAAGCATACCGATACCGGCTTCGAAGGAGATTTCCTGGTGGAAGCCGATGCGCTGGAGCTTGAGAATCTCCGGCGACATATCGGCCGCGCCCTCTGCGTTGTTCGCACGCGTCCCGAACTGAAGATCCGCGCCGAATGAGGTTGCGGCGGTAGCGGAAGCCGGCGCACCGTCAGAGCTGCTGCTTGCATGCGGACGGTCGCTTTCGGTGCTCGTCTCGAATGCAGCTGACGAAACCGATGCGCCGCTCAGGGCAATGTTGTTCACCGCAGCGAATTTACCCGCGATGCTGTTCATGGCGATGACATATTTCTTCAGCGCGCGGGAGTCGGAGCCGGCGATGTCATAAACATCGGTGCGGGTGTCTTCGGACACGAGCAGGATGCGGATCGCGCGGGCGAGGTCGTGGACTTCGAGGTAGTTCCAGCGCTGTGTGCATGGGCCGAGGGTGATGGCTTCGTGATGGAGTGCCGCCTTCAGCACGGTGTTCACGAGACTCGTTTCGTGGTCGCCTTTTCCGTAGACGCTGTAAATGCGCATATGGATAAACTGCATCGGCGTGTCGTCGTAGATTTCCGAGAGCAGGCTCTGCTCTGTCGCCCATCGACCGAAGGCAAGCTTCGCCTTCCCGTACGGGCTCACCGGCATCGGCACACGATGATTTCCGGTACCGTACTCCGCCTGGGAGCCGGCGAAGAGGAACTTCCGCGCGCCGAGAAGCTTCGCATAGAGGTAAGCCTTCTTCGCGTTCTGGACGTTCTCAATCTGGATGTTCGTGTCGCTGCGCCCCGCGGAACCGACACCATCCCACGCGAAATGAACCCACGCATCGAGAAGTGGGGAAATGCTCCCCATCACCTGTGCGTAGTGCGCTTCGCCGAGCTCGGGAGCCGGAAGCTCACTGAGGTCGAGGTGAACGGTCCGATAGGTCGGGTAGGCCGTGATGCCATACGCGTCGAGTTCACTCGCCCGCCTGCTTCCCGGGCGCACCGCGCCGATAACCTCGTGGCCCTCACGAAGCAGAAGCTTCGCCGTATATAAACCTAAAAAACTCGTGATACCGGTGATGAGCACTCGCACGATAATCTCCTTTTCGTCTGGAACGACGTCATGTTTGATGTAGTTTACAAAACGCTTGCCTGGGAAATCCACATCGTCACTTTATGAATCTCTCCAAACGTTGGTTTCCAGTATTTAACTCTGCTGGTTTTGAGGAACTCGCAACGGGGAATCTTTTTTGAAATTTGGCATTGCCTGCTTTGCAGAAAATTCGCTAATGAGTTCATTTCCAGAATCCGGCATTGCCTGCTTTTGACAAAATGGAGCTTTGGAGAAATTAGGCATTATATTTTTCTCACAGAATCGCTGGTTCTCTAGAAAATGACATTAACAGTAATAGATTTTTTCACAATATGCTCATGTCATCAAAACTGACATTATATATTTGTAATGCCAGTTTTGATAACACCGCCATATTGTGTCATTTGCCACTTTTTAGTAATGTCCATTTCCAAAAACTTTTTATATTGCGAAAAAGCATAATGCTTTTTCCCTTGAAATCCTCATATTGTAAAAAGGATATAATGCCTTATTTCCGAAATTCACTCTATTGCGTGAAATCGCAAAATACATAATGTTCAGTTCCACGAAAGCTCTTATTTGTGAAAATAAATGTAATGCTTTATTTCTGAAATTTACTCTATTGCGTGAAATTCCAAGGCAGGTAATGCCGAATCCCCAAAAACTCTCAATTGGCGAAGGCGTGCGCATATCCCGCCCTTTCTTTTTTGAGTTTTCACAGCTAACCTCTCAGCCAATGAAGTAGGGAGACGTCAATCCACTTCTCTCCCTTGCTTTCAGCGTTTTCTTCGCTGAAATTTCCTTCACTGAAATAGCGAGATGCCAAGCCTTTCTCTTTACAGGCGTAGGAAGATCGAACGACGCCTCACCACCAAGTAAAGTGTATTCTTTCCTCTCTTTACAGGCGTGGGAAGATCGAACGACGCCTCACCACCAAGTAAAGTGTATTCTTTCCTCTCTTTACAGGCGAGGGATGATCGAACGACGCTCCACCACCAAGTAAAGTGAATTCTTTCCTTCTTTTACAGGCGTGGGACGATCATGATGGCGTCCATTTCCTCGTCTGGGAGGTACGGTGCGAGGTCCTCGAGTGGCGGGCTGACGATGCTGCCGTCCGGGAGGCGCTTCGCGGCGGATTTCGGGAGGAACTGCTGGGTCAGGGTCACCATGATTTCGCAGATGGCCGGGCCGTCAAGCGCGAGGGTCTCGGCGACGGCGTCGTGCAGTTCTTCGTTGTGGTGCGCGCGGATGAACGGGAAGCCGTACGCGTGCGCAATCTTCTCCATGTCCGGGAAGCTCAGGTCCTGAACGCCGCCCATGCCGGAGTCGACGCCAATGCCTACAAGTGGCTCTCCGCGGAAGAGGTTCGTCTGGGTCTGGCGAATGCTGTGGTAGCCGCCGTTATTGATGACGAAGATCTTGATCGGGAGCTGGTGGCTGATGATCGTCTGGAGCTCCTGCAGGTTCATCTGGATGGATCCGTCACCGGTGAGTACGAGGATGTCATGCTTCTCGTACGCCGGGTAATGCTCGTCGTGACCGGCCCAGTACGGATTCCGAAGCTCCGCAGCCAGTCGATCATCTGCGGACTCGTGGAAGGATGGATCCGCAGCCAGTGCAGAATAATCGTGGTCCAGCTGCGGCTCCCCTGCATCGGCATCGGTCGTCTCACGGGAAAGGCTGGCGTCCGGCTGGGCCGGAGTGGCTTCGGCAACCGCGTGCACGGCAACCGCCGCACCAATCGCGGCCGGCAGTCCATAGCCCATCGAGGCGACACCGTCCTGCGAGATGAAACGAGTGCCCGGCTTGATGCGGTAGGCCTGCCCGCCCGCCACGCACGGCGAGCCGTTGCCGACGACGGTCACCTGGCCAGGCGCCGCCTGATCGGAAACCTCCTTGATGAGCGCGTAGACGTTCGCGAATGCCTCCGGATCGTCCGGAGCCGCGTTCGGGTCACTCGGCGCGAGGTACTCCGGCAGGATCGTCGGGTAGTTGTCGCGGTAGAAGGCGCAGGTCGCAAGCCAGCTGAGGCGGGCCTCGGCCGGAGCGCTTTCGTTATGTTCAGGTGTTGTGCCCGCAGGCAATGTCTCGACCGGGCTGCCGGACTGCGCATCGCCGCCCTGTGCGGTCGAAGTTTCCGCCAGCACGTCCTGACGTGCTTCTTCCGTGTGGCAGTATCGGAGAGCGTCCTCACGGAGGATGCCTTCGCCGCCCTGGAAGAGCGGGTTCGCCGGGGTATGGCCGAGGACGTGGAGCTCGCGAAGCAGGCACTGCAGGAACTGACGCGCGTCGGCATGAACGGCGAGATCGGTGTGTACGGAAGGCTTCCGAAGCTCCTCTGCATCGATGTCGTTCACGATCACGTAGGCGTCGCGGGCCCAGCTCTTGAAATCATAGCCGACCTGGCGGATGTTGAGGCGGGAGCCAATGCTAAGAACGAGGTCCGCGTTCTGTACGGCGAGGTTGCCCGGACGGTCACCACGACCACCCGGACGGCCGACATACAGCAGGTCGTCGCTCGGGATGATGTCCGGTCCGTTCCAGCCGACCACGACCGGGATATTCAGGCGATGTGCCACTTCAAGGAAGAGCGACTCCGCACCCGCGATGCGAATGCCATTGCCGGTGTAGAAAATTGGGCGCTTGCTCGCGCGGATCTTCTCGAGGATGGTCTGTACCTGCTGCGGGTCCACCGGTGGCACGGCGGCCTCACGTTTCGAAGTGTCGGCATCCGCAGGGATGCGGTGCGCAGCTGCATATGCACTGGCATCCAAGGTTACAGAGGACGTCCTCGCCGCTGGAGCGCCGGACTGTGCAGCGGTGGTGGCAGCTGCCGCAGAGCCCGCTGAAAGGTCGACAGCATTGGCCTGCGCTGAAGCATCCGCTGCGGAGGCATTATCTGCCTGGCCTACAGCATCTGCCTGCTCGGCACATGCATACGGTGAACGCGCGAAGGCATTGCGGCAGAATGGGTAGGCGTCGGAGGTCGCGATGGCATCCGGAGAAGCGGCCCAGCCATCACCGCCGGCGGCGTAATCTGCAGGGTCGAAGCCGATCAGCTCGTCCGTCTCGATGAACTTGCCCTGAATGTCAACCGGGATATCGAGCCAGCAAGGGCCCGGACGGCCGGTCTGGCTTACGTAAATGCACTTCTCGAGCGCGTAACGGACGCGATACGGGTCGGTCAGCATCTCCGAATACTTCGTCATGCAGTCGATGGATTTCGTGATGTCAAACTCCTGGTCGCCCATCGCACGGAGGCGGGTGCCGTTCTGCTCCTCTGCCCAGCGCGCGGTGTTGTCATAGCGGACCTGGCCGGAAATGATGAGCATCGGGATGGAATCAAGCCAGGCGCCCAGCACACCGGTAATGGCATTGGTGCCGCCCGGGCCGGAGGTCACGCAAAGAAGCGCCGGCCGGTTGTAAATGCGGGCGTAGCTCTCCGCGGCCATCGCGCAGGCCTGCTCGTGGTGCTGATAGAGCGTGTGCATGCCCTTCTGATGGCCGAAAGCGTCGTTCAGATGCATCGCGCCACCACCCGTCACACTGAAGTTCTGGGTGATGCCGTTTGTAACGAGGGTTTCGGAAATGTAATTCGCAAGCTTAATCTTCATAAATAAAATCCTTTCGCTTGTTATGGCGC
>CAKQWR010000128.1 GCA_934279105.1 uncultured Oribacterium sp.
CAGTACAACGTCGGCGACTGGGCGCAGGTGCTCACGAAGAGCTACGTCGCGTATATACCGGAGGACTACGACGGCCTCGTGTTCGCTGCGCAGGCAGAGCCGTGGGACTACAAGGACGACGCGAAGCGCATGCAGCTCGACAGCATCGCACCGGAAGCGGATGTGATGAACCTGCCGACGCTGGCACCATACAGCAGCCTGTACTTCCGGATCTGTGAGTGAATCCGTGCGAGGCAGGGCCGGCATGGAGAAAATCGAAAGGCGGACGGTGAAGCGTGGCGCAGGCAGATCAGTGGAGGAAGGAGAAGAGTATGAGTGGAGAGAAAATGAATATGACGGATCAGCAGCTGTCGGTAGCGCTGGGGAGATATCAGCGGATCGAGAGCATCGGGATGCTGCTCGGAATCATCCTCGTGGTGGGCGGCATCATCTCGGCCTTCGTGCAGCATGATGTCCTCCTGTGTTCTGTGCCGGTATTCAGCGGCGTCGGGCTTTTCATTCTGGTGGCGAAGCCGGCGCAGACGAAGAAAAAGGCATTGATGGATGCGCAGCTCGGAACGTATTTCCGTGCGGAGCTTGAGACGTTCTTCGGGCCGGAGCCGGTGCCGGCGACGCTGCCGATCGATGATGCGTATCTTCGGAAGCTTGCGCTCCTCGCGTTTCCATGGACAGAGTGCACGGTGGAGCATTTTCACGAGGGTGTACATGGAAACCTGCACTTTTCTGCGGCCAATGTGGAGCTGCGGCGTACGGTGGAGGATCGCTCCGGAGCGAACTGCGATAACTGGATGACGCGGACCGAGACACTGTTTCATGGCATCGTCGTCCGCGTGCAGGGAATCGGTGATCCGACGCTGGACATCGCCTTGCGGGATCGCTTTCAGGAGCGGAAGAAGGATGCGGACCTCATGGACGCAGCGCAGTTCCGGGAGTATTTCACGGCGCGGACAGCGGATGGTGCGGCGGTGGATGCGCAGGTGACGCCGGTGCTGCGGGCGCAGGTGAAGCAGCTGGAGGCCTTCGCGAATGGCGGAAAGCTCGCAGCGCTTATTCTTCGGGACGGCGATCTGACGCTCGCGCAGAACACCCACTATGTGTTTGCATGGGTGCCGGAAGAACTGGATCTTCGTGATATCGATGGGATCCGGAAGTGGTTTACGGCCTCGCTTCGCGGCATGGCACAGCTCGTAGATATTTTAAAAGACGGCGAAGCGAAGTTAGCTTGTATAGCCGAGGAAGGGGAAAGGATATGAGTGGAGAAAAAAGGAAAATGACGGATGCAGAGCTGTCACGGGCGCTGGAGAAGAACAGCGGAGGACGGATGGCCGGGAAGATGCTGGCGGCGCTCGGCATCGTGATTGCGGTGGGAGGTATCCTGCTCGGAAACTTCGTGGTGATGATTTTCGGCGGTGTGGTGCTCGCTCTCGGACAGATGCTGCAGGGGAAGGCGAGGGATCAGGTGAACCAGCGGACCTTCGAGGAGGTCGCACCGGACATCATGGGGACGGTGTTTCAGGATATCGATCAGAATCCGCCCGATCCGAAGCTGCTGTATCCGGGGGATACGAATATTCCGATACCGACGAACGATTACAGCCATAACAGCGGCTATATCCGCGGAACGTACCAGGGGAAAACCATCGAGCTCTGTACGGTGAAGCTGATGGATTCGGAGGAAATCCAGCGGGAGGAAACCGGGCTGTGGGAGAAGAATGAGCGGGAAGTTTATCGAGGGCAGTGGATGCTTTGCGAATTCGGGCAGACATTCCCAACCTGGCTCACCATCTGGCCACGCGGTGCCCTCGATAAGGTGTTCAGCGGGCGTGGTATAAAGACTGGAAATGCCGCCTTCGACAAGCGCTTCAACCTGACGAGCGGGGATGAGACGACGGCGCTGCTTATTCTCTCCCCGGCACGCATGGAACGGATTCTTGCGGTGTCCGAGGCGGCGGGCGGAAAGCTCGCTCTCAACCTGAACACCGATGGGAAGCTTTACATCGCAGTGCATAGCGGACATGGCTTTTTCGACATCATGAAGGGGAAGGAATCACCGACAGAGCTTCGAGCACGTTTCGCGCGTGAAATCCGGTGGTTCACCGACACGATCGACGCGTTCCTGCTGAATTAAAGTGATTTTCTGACTTTGAACTGTGACTGTGGGCATATGAGCATCGAATGCAAGCTGCATGGAATGCTGGCTGTATGCCTACAATTCGTGTGCCTGATCTGTTACGAAACGAAGGAGGTGAGTTCTATGCCATTCTGGCTTGCATGTGTGATTCTGCTGCTGGCAGTGCTCGGTATCGTGATGGCGCATCGCCATCTGAGCGTTCATAGAAATGCCAGCATACTCTGCATCTGCCTCTGTGCGATCCTCGCGCTGATCGCCCTTCTATACATCGGACTGACGCTTCTACTGGTGAGCGCAGTGCAGTAGAGTCGGAAGGATTTCGTAATAAATGAAAGAGTTAAGGAAAAACAGCATTGTCATTCGACACAAATGAAAGGAATATCGAAAAACGGCATTGCTTGAAATTTACAAACAACTACATTTCGGAAAACTAACATTGTCGGTTCGACACAAACGGAGGGGTTTACGAAAAACGGCATTGCCTTTGTACGAGCATTTCAGCATAAAACGCTGTATTTAATAGAATCGAAGGAAGTAGAGGGATTTGACACAATGGCGCAGGATTCTCTTATTTGGCATTAGAATTATATAATGTCAAATAAAGAAATCCTGCGCTATTGCGTCAAAGTCATGAAATCATCGAGCATTTTCGCTGATGGCTGCGTATAAAGTTGATGCCGATTTCAGTTTTTTATCACGATTGTGAAATAGTTAATGTCTTCTTGGGGCTATCCGCGCTATTGCGAAAACATGTAAAGCTTTTTAGGGATTACCCGCGCTATTGCGAAAACATGTAAAGCTTTTCAGTGGTTTATCCGCGCTATTGCAAGAATTAGGAGTGTCTTGCCGGCGGCGAGGGCGCGTCTCTGATGTAGGTGCGGTGCGCCATCGCCGTTTTTTACAGCTCGCCTTTTTCGGCGAGTTCGTCTGCGTAGCGGACGGTGGTCATGGCGTCGCGGCCATAGCAGTCAGCGCCGATTTTATCGGCGTAGTCCTGGGTCATGACGGCACCACCGACGACGATGCGGCAGTCCGGCTTCTGTTCGTGGAGTTGCCGGATGGTTTCTTCCATGTTCACGACGGTGGTAGTCATGAGGGCGGAGAGGCCGACGAGGCGGGTGTTCTCCCGGAGTGCGGTCTCCACGATGGTTTCCGGCGGCACATCCTTTCCGAGGTCGATGACGTCGTAGCCGTAGTTCTCGAGCAGGACCTTCACGATGTTTTTTCCGATATCGTGGATGTCGCCCTTTACGGTCGCGAGGATGATACGGCCCTTCGATTCCTGTGCGCTACCTGCCATGGATTCCTTCACGACGGCGAAGGCAGCCTTTGCGGCTTCCGCGGCCATCAGGAGCTGCGGTAGGAAGACGGTGCCTTTTTCGAAGCCCTGCCCGACGACGTCGAGTGCCGGCACGAGGTCTTCGTTTATGATGTCGAGGGCGTTTCGTGTGAGGAGAGCCTCATGTGTTGCTTCTGCTGCCGGTTTCGCCATACCGCGTTCGATGGCTTCGACGAGTCGAGATTTTCCGCCGGTCAATGCACCGGATCCGCGCCGGTCGTCTGCGCCCGTAGTACTTCCGCTGCCGAAAGAGCCCGCGTTCGCGCCAGCCGAAATGTCCGCACCACCAGCACCTCCAGCGCTGGTCGAACCAGTAGCTGAAGAAGCCGCACGGAAGGCAGCCCCCATCGAGCCAGTGCCTGCGCCATCGCCGAAGCCAGTTCCGACACTACCGTTAGCTGTCGAACCGCCTAGGGGACGGCCGGTGGCCTGCAGGTCCCCGGCTGAAACTCCGAGTGCGTTCAGCACGCGGGTCTTATAAGCGGTCAGAGCATCGCTTACCTGCTTGTCCGGAGACTTGTAGCCGGCGTAGGCCGTGATGAAGTTCTGAAAATTCTCATCCTGGTTCGTGAGTGCGCAGAAAGCGCGGTACGCCTGCATCATCGCCTGATTGTTCGGGTTGATGATCGCGCAGGAGAGACCATTCTGCAGGGCCATCTCGAAGAAGTAGGCGTTGATGAGTTCACGGGCCGGGAGACCGAAGCTGATGTTCGACACACCCAGGATGCTGCTACCGTCGAGCTCGTCGCGGATACGACGGATCGTCTCGAGCGTCACGAGCGCAGAGCGCGGATCACTGGAGACGGTCATGCACAGGCCATCGATGACGATATCTTCACGGCGAATGCCATATTCCGCGGCCGTCGCGTAAATTTTCTCAGCGATACGGATGCGGTCGTCTGCATTGTCCGGAATGCCCCCTTCATCGAGCGCGAGTGCGACGACGACGCCACCGTATTTCTTCACAAGCGGGAAGACCTCCGCCATGACCTCCTGCTTGCCGTTCACGGAGTTGATGAGCGCCTTGCCGTTGTAGTGACGAAGTGCGCGCTCCATCGCCTCCGGATTTGAGGTGTCGATCTGGAGCGGAAGTGCCAGCACACTCTGCAGACGGCAGACGACCTCATCGAGGAGCTCCACCTCATTAATTTCCGGTGTACCGACATTGACATCGAGCACGTCCGCACTGGCGTCCTCCTGCTGGAGACCCTGATCCACGATGTAGTCGATATCATGGTCGACGAGCGCCTGCTTGAAGCGCTTCTTGCCGGTCGGATTGATACGTTCGCCGATGATGACAGGACGGGCCGCCCTTCCGATTTCGACGACACGGGAGAAGGAGGCGATGACCGTCTGTTCACGGCCCTGCGGCGGAAGCAGCGGAAGAGGACGTACCGCAGCGATTTCCGCGCGGATATAGTCCGGGGTCGTGCCACAGCAGCCACCGACGGCGGCCGCACCGAGTGCCGCGATCTGCTTCATGTAGCCGGCGAATTCCTCCGGACCGACGTCATAGACCGTCCGGCCGTCGACCGATTTCGGAAGACCGGCATTCGGATTGACAAGCACCGGCACGTGGGCGGCCTTCACGAGGCGTTCGACGATCGGGATCATCTGGGCCGGTCCAAGCGAGCAGTTTACGCCGAGCGCATCGACGCCGAGACCCTCGAGCATCGCGACCATGGATTCTGGGGTACCGCCCGTCAGCATTTTTCCACTGCCGTCAAACACACAGGTGATGAAGACCGGCAGATCGCAGTTTTCTTTCGCGGCAAGCACAGCCGCCTTTGCTTCGTAAGAGTCGTTCATCGTCTCAATCAGGACGAGATCCGCACCTTCACGTGCACCGATCCGTACGACCTCGCCGAAAATATCGACGGCGTCGTCGAAGGAGAGGTCGCCCATCGGCGCGAGCAACTTTCCGGTCGGACCGATATCGAGGGCCACGTAGGCATCCTCGTCACGGCCAGCCTGCGTCCGCGCTTCTTTCGCGAGTTTTACGGCGGCGGTCACGATTTCGTCGAGGTTCTCTGGGAACTTGAGACGATTCGCGCCGAAGGTATTTGTGTTATAAATATCCGCCCCAGCCTGAAGATAGCCGAGGTGGAGGTCGATGATCCGCTCCGGGTGGAGGAGATTCCAGGTCTCCGGCAGCTCCCCCGGCTGCAGGCCCTTCTCCTGCAGGATGGAGCCGGTGCCGCCATCGAAAAACAGCCACTCTCGGCCGATACGATCCATGATATTTTTTCGCATA
>CAKQWR010000129.1 GCA_934279105.1 uncultured Oribacterium sp.
GCGAAAGGAAAAATCCCCCCGAAAACGCCATGTCTTTCCCCTAAAGCGCCATGATGCTCAGTGCAGTAATAGAATAAGTCATAAAGCTATGCTATAATCAGAATCATTGCTCAATAGACAAACCGGAATCTATGGAGGTGTTTTTTTGCGAGTATACAAAAGTAAAGAAGAACTCAAAGCTGAAATCAATAAAACTTTTGAAAAATATATTTCGGAGTTTGATAGCATACCAGAAGCCTTAAAAGATAAGAGGGTTGATGAGGTTGACCGGACCCCAGCAGAAAATCTTGCCTATCAGGTGGGTTGGACAACATTGGTTCTTAAATGGGAGGAAGATGAAAGGAAGGGTCTTCAAGTAAAGACGCCGTCGGACGAATTCAAATGGAATCAACTTGGCGAGCTGTATCAGTGGTTCACGGATACCTACGCTCATTTGTCTCTTCAAGAGTTGAAAGCCGAACTGAACGAAAATGTCAAGTCTATCTGCGCAATGATTGATTCGCTCAGTGCGGATGAATTATTTAAGCCGCATATGAGAAAATGGGCTGATGATGCTACAAAAGCAGCTGTATGGGAAGTTTACAGGTTCATTCACGTTAATACTGTTGCTCCTTTCGGAACTTTTAGAACTAAGATCAGAAAATGGAAAAAGGCGGCGCTGTAACTTCCGGTTCATCAAGCCAATATGCCCTTAAAACACGAGCGGCGGGACAGACTCTATCTGTCCCGCCGCTCTGCTTTTTCAGCGGTCAAAGTTTTACTTGTGCGTAGACTCTTTGCAGCCCCGCGCGTACGGTTAATTCCGCCCAGCACTAACATCGATGTGTATGCCGCTGCTGAGCAACTCACATCTCAAATGATATAGTTTCCGCTGGGCAAGATCTTCCTCGAAATGTGCTGCCTACTATTCTGATTTTTCAAGGGAAGATGCAATCTTTGTAATTTCCATCCAAGTAACCACAAAAGAATACACCTGTGTCTTTGCTCTTATGTTTCAGAATGGTAAGCTCCTCTTATATTCGCTCGGAGTGCATCCAAACTTTTTTCGGAAGGCGTCGCTGAAATGGCTGATGTTGCTGTACCCCACCAACCCTGCTATGTCTTTCACCTGAGCATCGGGCGCGGACAACAGTTCGCAGGCGTGCTCCATGCGGCGATTTAACATATATTGATATATGGTGATTCCATAGTGCTTTCGAAATATCTCACGGAGTTTGGATTCACACATAAAGTGCTGTTTGGAGAGCTCCGCGATGGTCACGGGTTCCAGAAATCCCTCATCTATCTGTCGCCTGACCCGAAGTAACACCTCGCTATCCGCCCAGCTCAACGATCCCTTCACAGCAACAGAATTCTGATCCATCATCTCGTTCGCAAAGGCGGCAACAAGTTCCAGTATCTTCCCTTCTTGATACAATGACTTTGCACAGTCATTATAGTTACACTGCAATATCTGGCGTATTGTGGCTTCTATGGTAGCGGTGATTCTATGTTTTGGAGGAGTTTTACCCCCGCTAAAGGCGGTGCAAGCCTTTTTCTTCTGCAAACCATCCATCACAGAGCGAAACCGACAGGGATGCAGGTTCAGCCCGACACCTATATATCTCTGTCCTGCCTCATAGATATTTTCCGCATCAAACAGACCGCTGCCGTATACGCAGCAATCTCCCTTTTCCAACAACGTTTTTTTGTTTCTGCCCGAAGCCTTCCACTCCAATGCGTCGGAAAGAGAGAAAATGACGGAAAAAGAATCCTTATACACTTGCTCCCGCAATACTGTGTCCCTGTAAAACATTACATCGCAGATATACATCTCGATATTGGGGCACGGTGAAATATAGCGGAAATATCCTTCTCCAATATCGCTTGGCAAAGCAACCTGATTGTCTTTCATAATACCGCAAAGCTGCTGCATTGCGGGGGAGAAAAAGTCGCTGCGATCCGTTTGCCCATGAAGAAAATCATATTGTGCTTCTTGCATACCAGACCACCTCCTTCGGTGCATGGCTATATATTTTTATGTAGCTGGGCTTGTTTTATCTCTTTGGCTCTGCGCGGCAGTTGAACTGCTCTAACCTCTGGCTGGAAGAGAAGGCAGGCCGCCTGTATGCAGTCTGCCTCAATCCCGCTTGTACAAGCCCATGGGCAGCTATGTGGCATAATCGCGCAGGGATCTTAATGTTACCGCCTTGCTTCTATGCAAAAATCGCAGCGGTCGTTGCCACGCCCCAGCGTCTTGGTTCTTTGTCAAAGGAACTTCGGATGCAGACCGGAATTGCTGATGTCATCGCCGCTTTACTTTCTTCCCACCAGCAATGTTGAGCCGCGAAGCATCAGGTGCTTGGCCTCCTTCGGCGTCATAAAGCTGCCGTCTGTCGTGTCCATCAGCTCCACGCGCTCATAGCCCATGTCCCTGAGCTTTTGGACAAACGCCTGCATATCCCCGTATCTATGGGGCGACATCAGGTCGTGGATGGCAAACGTTCCGCCCTTTTTCAGCACCCGCAACGTTTCCAGCAGAAGCTGCTGCTTGTCCTTCCCCGCGATATTGTGATAGACATAGTTGCTGGTCACCGCGTCGAAGCTCTCGTCGGGGAAATCCAGTTTTAAGGCGTTCCCGCGTTGGAACGAAGCGTTTTTCGCACCCTCCGCAGCAGCGTTTTTTTCGCACAGCGGCAGACTGAAGGAGGCGTATTCCTTGCCCCAGCGGTCAATGCCGACCATTTTTCCCTGGGGATTGCGCTTTGCGCAGGCAATGGTCAGCGCGCCGCTGCCGCAGCCGATGTCCAGCCCCACGCCACCCTCCGGGAGCGTGATATGCTCCGCCGTACCGTCAATGATCTGCTTTGAGAGCTTGCGCTTACCGTCATAGGAAAAGCTCCGATAGGCATACACGCACCACTCGGTGTACCTTGCACAGACGACAAAGGCGATGCCGAATACCACGCCCAGCACGACGCGCAGCTTTCTGCTCACACCGATGCCGAATACGCCGAAAACGAGCAGCAGTGCAAGGGACAGCACCGTCTCCGCGATGAGCAAAAACAGCATTTCCTTGGGGATCCAGTTTTTATAGTCAGGCTTCATTCTTGGGACTCCTTTCTTTTCTAACGGTCTTCATGCAAAAATTCCGGCGGTCGTCGCCGCGACCGAGCGTTTTCGTCCGATGCCCGACGAGCTTCGGATGCAGACCGGCGTAGCTGATGTCATAGCTGTCGCAAAAGCAGCGGCACAGCCGCGCCTATCCCAGCGCCACATCCAGCGTCATCATCACGCTAAAGCCCACGGCAAAGAAAACCGTGCCGATGTTGGAGTGCTTCCCCTGCGACATTTCCGGGATCAGCTCCTCCACCACCACATAGAGCATAGCGCCCGCCGCAAAGCTCAGAAAATACGGCAGCGCCGGGATCACCAGCTGCGCGGCGAGAAGCGTCAGCACCGCGCCGATGGGCTCCACCACGCCGGAGAGCACGCCGCCGAAAAATGCCTTGCCCTTGCTCTCGCCCTCCGCCCGCAGCGGCATGGAGATGATCGCGCCCTCGGGGAAGTTTTGAATGGCGATGCCAAGGGAAAGGACAAGCGCGCTTGCCGCCGTGATCTGCGCGTTCCCCGCGAGGAAGCCCGCGTACATGACGCCAACTGCCATGCCCTCCGGAATGTTATGCAGGGTCACTGCCAACACCATCATGGTGGTGCGGCCCAGCCTGCTTTTCGGGCCCTCCGCCTGATTGCTTCCCACATGAAGGTGGGGAATCAGATGGTCAAGCAGGAGCAAAAACAGCACACCGACCCAGAAGCCGATAAAGGCAGGAAGGAAAGACAGCTTGCCCATGCCCTCCGACTGCTCAATGGCGGGAATCAGCAGGCTCCAGATGGACGCCGCCACCATCACCCCGGCAGCAAAGCCCGCAAGGGCGCGCTGCACCAGATCACCAAGGGACTTTTTCATAAAGAACACGCAGGCCGCGCCGAGGGTAGTCCCGAGAAAGGGAATCAAAATTCCGAGAAAAGTTTCCATTCGTCTCACCGCCTTTGCGTTAATTGTTATTTATTTTTCCGAAATCCGGCCTCGTCCCGGTATTCGGGATGTTCCTTTAAGTATGGGTCTTTGTCGCCGCAGATGGTATAGTCGCACCGGCAGCCGTCCACGCAGGTGGTCGTCCGCACGAGTTTGGCATGGAGCAGTTCCATGGACGCATAGTCCACATTGCAGAGGGCGGGCATGATGTCCGTAAGGCCGTGTTGGATAGCAAACTCCGCTGCCGGACACGATGTAAATTCATAATAGATGGGCTTGCCGTTTTCATAAGGCGCAACCGCCATCTCGTAATCGTGCCATTTATCACAGCCGCTTTTCGCCCGCACAAACGCCCTGTACATCAGCTTCCTCCAGAACGGCTTGTTGCAGTCCACGAACCGCAGCCTGCGAAAGGTCGGCAGGATCAGGTTTTCCTCCATCTCCTCGATCTCGCGGAAGGATGTGACGGCTTTGCAGACTGTGTAGTAGCTCATGATGGCGATGCAGTCGTAGGTGCCGCCTACGCCGTTGTGGAAGTTCCGTTTGCCGTCCAAATCGGTACGCCAGTCGGAGAGAAAGCCCGCGTACTGCCGCTGTACCTGTTCCCAAACCGCCTCCCGCTCTGCTTCTGAGTAGTGCAGGGCGATCTTCGCCCGTATCTCCTTCTTGCAGGGCCTGGAATACAGCACATGGCATTTGCGGTCGAATAGGAGCTTCTTGTCCTTCACCTGTCTGCTTCTCCCTCATTTCCGCGCCGTGATGCAGAGCCAGCTTTTCTTTTTGTGTATCTGCACCTCGTAAAAGCCCGCCTGCTCCAGATGCGCCTTTAATTCAATGTCCTTGTAGATGGTCATGCCGCCGATGATTTCCGTCCACTTCTCGTCCTTGTCCGTATCGCCATTGCTCTCGTTGCAGATGAGAAAGGTCCCGCCGGGCTTCAGCACCCGATAAAGCTCTCGGAAGCACTGCGACAGGTCAGGCCAGAAATAGACGGTTTCAAAGGCCGTTACCGCATCGAACCAGTTATCAGCAAACATCATATCCGCCACGCTGCCTTGCAGAACGGCGCAGCGGCCCTCTGCGATGGCGACCTCGTTGACCTTTTTTGTTTTCTCCACGCTGACGGGCGAATAGTCGATGCCGTTGACGATAGCCTGCGGGCATTTTTTCAGCAGCCTTTTCATGTTCGCACCGCCGCCGCAGCCGCAGTCCAGCACCTTGGCGTCCGGCGCGGCATTCAGAAATTGAAGTCCCCACCGCGCTACAGGACTGTGACCGAGATTCATCATGGCGACCATGAGCTTCCCGCCAAAGCCCTCGGGCTTGCGGGTATTTTCAAAGAATGACATATCACACCTCCGTTTTCACACATTCCGCATAGGTCAGCGGGAACGAGGCTTTCAAAGCACCGCTAAATCTCCCCGTGCGGGCATCTGTCCCGCCGCTGCCTGGCGTATTCCAGCAGTGCATTGCACGCAGGGCAAAGTGCCCCGCTCCTTGTCCCATGCACGCCCCGGCAATACCGGCGCACCATGAGCGTAACAGTTTCGATTTCCTTTTCCTTGTTCAAGCTCCTATTTCCTTTCTGTTTTATATGCAGTTAGTCGCCTCTAACTGTCTGGCAGAAGAAAAGGCAGGCCACCTGTATGCAGTCTGCCTTTTGTCTGATGCGAAGACCCGCAGCCGCGCTCGGCTTACAGCAC
>CAKQWR010000130.1 GCA_934279105.1 uncultured Oribacterium sp.
GATCATCATGCTCTCCGCAAAGGGTGAGGATAACGATAAGATTCTCGGGCTCAATGTCGGCGCCGATGACTATATCACGAAACCATACAATCCACTCGAACTGGTGGCCCGCGTCAAGTCCCAGCTGCGCCGTTACACACAGCTCGGTAACATCGGCGAAGCACAGAGTGACAATGTCTACACCTGTGGCGGTCTCGTCATGAACGACGACACGAAGGAAGTAACCGTCGACGGTAATCCGGTCAAGCTGACCCCGATCGAGTACAACATCCTTCTCCTTCTCGTGAAGAACGCCGGTAAGGTTTTCTCCATCGACGATATCTACACATCCATCTGGAATGAGCAGGCGATCGGTGCGGACAATACCGTGGCTGTACACATCCGTCATATCCGTGAGAAGATCGAGATCAACCCGCGTGAGCCACGCTATCTCAAGGTCGTCTGGGGTGTCGGTTATAAAATCGAAAAGCAGGACGGCGATAAGTAATCATGAAAAAATTAATCACCGCGATTGTGAATTCCATCGCCATCATTCTGGTTCTGGTGAGCGTCGGCGTGCTTACCTTCGGTGCGGCGGGCGGCAATGCACTCGAATACGTATCGCAGCCGGATTACATCGAGAGCAACGCCTTCGAAAATCAGGCTCATCAGACTATGACCGATATCTTCGATTATATCAGGCTGACCGATATTTTCGAGGAGGATGGTAAGCTGAATCTGAATCAGATCATCGCGCAGGCCGATGTCAATGGACAGAATGTTTCCTACTCGCTGGACTATCTCATCCAGTATGGTCGCTCCATGGGCTACTACTTCGATACGAAAAACCAGCTTCAGGAGGGGGGCGCTGCGACGATCTCGAAGGAAATGGACGAAATCAAGCATCAGATCATCGTCCAGTACCGTGCGTATATGCCGAATTATAAGCAGCAGAGTCCAACCGACGGTCAGATGTCCCTCGGTGAGCTGACGAAGGAAGCCCTCAGCTACCTCTCCCGCTACTATGCAGTAAAAAGTGAGTTCGATGCTTCCCGTACGAATTTTTATTTCCATGTCAGCTACCAGAAGGATGGCGCCACCCGTGTCTATACCAATGCACCGACACAGGATGAAGCCACGATCCGCAATTTTCCGAAGTACGCCTATACCGATTCGAGCTCGCTGGAGGTCATCTCAAACTTCCACGAACTGCCGCAGGACCTCATCATGCTCCTGCAGGCGAGAAGCCCGTTCGGCAGTAACTGTCAGTACCGTTTTTCTATCGGTATCGACACCAGCTTCCCGGTCAAGGACGCCTTTGCGGCTGCCTCCACGGAATACAACGATCGGCGTGAAAACAGCATCGTCGGACTGAGCCTCCTTCTTTTCTCGGTTCTCTGCTTCGGCGTAAGCCTGCTGCTTCTCGTTCTCTGGACCGGACGAAGCAACGATCCGAGTGATCAGAAACCGCATCTCTATTCTTTCGATCATCTTCCGGTAGAAATCCGGATGCTCTCCGCTGCGCTCTGGGGCCTGATCACCTTTATGGTGTCCCCGGTTCTTCTCAGCTCGCTCGAGAACATCCTCGGAACGATCGATTACTGGAGCTTCTGGGAAAGCTGCATTCGCTTCCTCGCGGATTACTTCGTGGCACTTCCGATCGCCCTGTCGCTGGTTCGAAGCTTTAAAACAGGTCGTCTCTGGCCGGATTCCCTTCTTCATGGCATCGCCGGACTGTTCGGCCACTATATTCATGCTGTGGAAAAGACCTCACCGAAGATCTTCACCTATGTGCTCTTCGTCCTGCCGAATCTGCTGGCCACCGGGATGGTCGTTACGCTCTTCGTCCATTTCTTCCAGGCACAGAGCTTCCGGGCTTTCCTGTCTGCGCTCGGCATCATGGTCATCATCCTCGCGATTGATTTCTATGCATGGCGGATCTCAACCGGTCTCAGCGAGGCCGTCGATGAGCAGGTGAAGGCGGAGC
Source organism: uncultured Oribacterium sp. (assembly GCA_934279105.1). Classification (GTDB taxonomy): domain Bacteria; phylum Bacillota; class Clostridia; order Lachnospirales; family Lachnospiraceae; genus Oribacterium. The sequence continues at coordinate 1,967 of CAKQWR010000130.1, forward strand.
GCCTGAAGGCCGACCTCATCACGAATGTATCGCATGATCTGAAGACACCGCTGACCTCGATCATCAGCTACGTCGATCTCCTGAAGCGCGAAAACATTGACAATCCGAATGTTCAGGAATATCTTAAGGTCCTTGATCAGAAGTCCACTCGTCTGAAGACGCTTACCGAGGATCTGGTCGAGGCCAGCAAGGCAAGCTCCGGTAATGTAAAGATCGACTTCGCCGACATCAATTACAACGAAATCGTCGAGCAGGCGCTCGGTGAGTTCGAGGATAAAACGCAGGCCGCAAAGCTCGAGATGGTCCTCAGCTATCCGGAACATCCGGTGATGATCCGGGCCGATGGACGTCATCTATGGCGTGTCATCGAAAACCTGCTGAACAACTGCTGCAAGTATGCGCTCCGTGGATCCCGTGTCTACGTGGATGTCACAGAGGACCCGGCAACGGGCACCGCTGCCTGCACGATCAAGAACATTTCATCCCGTCCGCTGAATATCTCCCCGGAGGAGCTCACGGAGCGTTTCGTACGCGGAGATGTCAGCCGCACGACAGAGGGCTCCGGCCTCGGCCTTTCCATCGCGAAGAGCCTCACGAAATTAATGGATGGCGAGCTCGTCATTTCCATCGATGGTGACCTGTATAAGGCCGCCATCGTACTGAAGACAGCCGTCAAGGATACAAATGAAGGATAAGAAACAAAGAAACAATCGAAAACGCTTCGTGCATCGAAGCCTGCTGACGCTGAGCACCATCGCACTGCTCTCCGCCACGGTCGTTCCCAGCGCATGCACCCTGCCGTTCGGTCTCGCGCCGATCACCGCGTACGCTGCTGCCTGGCCGACACCGGGCTTCACTGTCGAGTCAGAGGGCGCGATCCTGATCGATGCCGATTCGAACGCCGTACTGTATGAAAAGAATGCGACGACTGCCTACTATCCGGCATCGATCACGAAAGTGCTGACCGCCATTATTGTCCTCGAAAACTGTACGAATCTCGAAGATAAGGTCACCTTTTCCTATGCAGCGGTCAACACCAATCTCGAGAAGAATTCGACCATCATCGGCGCCGTCCCGGGTGATAAGCTTTCTGTGCGCGACTGCCTCTATGGCCTTCTGCTCCAGTCGGCAAACGACTGCGCAAACGCACTGGCAGAGTATGTGGCCGGCTCCAACGAAAAATTCGCGGAGCTGATGAATCAGAAGGCTGCGGAGCTCGGCTGTGTGAACTCGCATTTTGCGAATCCATCCGGACTGAACAATCCGGAGCACTACACCTGTGCAGCAGATTATGCAAAAATCATGCAGTACGCCATCAAGAACGATACCTTCCGTGCCATCGACGCAACACAGGTGTACACACATGCACCGATCAATAAATATCCGGATCCTGCGGCCTCGGAAAATACGATCTATGCCCATCATCATATGATGCGTCGTTCCTTCTCGGACTACTATCCTGGTGTATTCGCCGGTAAGACAGGCTATACGACCCTCGCCGGAAATACACTTGTCACCGCGTGTGAGCGTGATGGTATGACCCTGATCTGTGTCATCCTGAACGGTCATAACTCGCAGTATCGTGACACTCGAAATCTTTTCAACTTCGGCTACGACAATTTCCAGTCACTCGAGGTTGCAAGTGCAGATGACAGCTACAACCAGCTGGCTTCGAATATGAAGGTCGATGGCATCCAGATCGTGAATGCCCTTGATTTTTCCATTGACGCATCGAATCACGTGACACTCCCGAAATCGGAAAGCTTCGCCGATGTCACGCGTGAAATGAGCTATGAACTTTCCGAACAGGAGAAGGAAGATGGTTCCTTCGCAAGAGTGGATTACAGCCTGGACGGCCGAAGCATCGGTCAGGCCTATATTCGTCTCACCGACAACAGCGCGGCGAAGGAAGCGGCGTCACAGGATGCTGCCGTGATGGAAGCGAAGGTACAGGAAACCGTACCGGAAACGATTCATCTCGCCGAGCAGGACGACAGTGGCACGAAACCAAAGGTCGTCGGTCAGCTTCCACAGGAAACCGGCGCAAATCATGCGCCGATCGTCCTGAACCGTGAGAAAGGTCGTATCGAGCTTCCGAAACCGATCATCCGCGTGCTCCTGATTCTGTCCGTAATTGCACTCATCGCCATCCTTGTTTTCGGCGTATATTATATCCTCGAGCGCAGGGAAGAGTTTATTCGTTCCAGACGACGGAAACGTATGCTGAAGCATACACGTGATCTGACACGCGAACAGAAGGCGCGCCGCGATATGATGCTGAACAGCCGCACCGGACGAAAGAAAAAACGTCGATAGTACATCATACCTTTCATAACACAAAACAGGGCGGAATGCCATCAGCGATTCGTAAGAATCTGCGCATGAACATTCCGCCCTGTTTTGTTTTATGTTTCTATTTCTACTTAAATTCCTGATATTCGAATCTTCCAGCTTGTCGGTCTATAGTTTCCGCCGTCCGGCACGCCTTCTGTTTCCTTCTTTGCGAAGCCACAGCTTCATGCTTCCAGTCGACCGATGAGGACACCACCATGCTCCCGAAGCCAGCGCTTCTGCTCCTCGTAGTGCGGAAGAATCGAAGCGACCAGTGCCCAGAAACGGACCGAATGATTCATTTCCTTCCGGTGACAGAGCTCATGTACGATGACATAATCGATGACTTCCGGTGGCGTCAGCATGAGCAGACAGTTAAAATTCAGATTTCCCTTCGCACTGCAGCTTCCCCAGCGAGTACGCTGATGCCGAATCGTGATGCGCCCATAGTGAACGCCCAGCGTTTCTGCATACATCGCAACACGCGATGGGATATACTGACGTGCCTGTTCACGGAGCGTTTCCAGCTCCTCTCGCCCAAGCGGCGTCAGTGTATCTGCTTCCGCACGCGCAGAAAGGATCCGCTCCACATGGGAGCGGATCCAGTTGCGACGTTCCGAAAGTATGCGATTGATTTCGTCATTCGTTGTTCGGTAAGGCAGCTTTAGGATGACCTCAGCCTTACTGTTCACCGATAAGACAATCGACCGCCGCCGACTCCGCTCGATGCGGACAGCTACATCCCGGTCGTCTGTATGAACCGAAAACATATTACTCAACGATGAACTTTTTAAGAGTCTGCTTCGCTGTCGGCAGATGCTCGGTATCGAGCGTCAGATTCAGAACCTTGCCAAGACCCATATATAAAATACCAAGAAGTGATTTTGCATCAACTACGCGAGAGCCCTGTACGAGATCCATATCAAACGGCATGCTGGTCGTAGCAGCCACAAACTCTGTAACCGCATCACGGTCCTGTAACATAATGTTTAATGTGCTCATAATTACCTCCTGCTATAAATGAGAGTAAAAACAGTAAAAACCTCTCGTAATAACTCTTCTGTTTTCCGGATAATACCATCGAAAAAGCACTCTTGTCATCTGTGAAAAAAGCTAAACTTTATTCGGTTCTACAGAGCTAACTTAAGCAAATCACCGAAAAAGCATTACAGCTTTGTCACTTTATAAAAGAATTGTAAATTTTTACAATATTATCGATAAAGCAACGGAATCTCGCCATTTTCCGAGCATCTTCTTTGTCTATTCTACCGCTGGAAAAGTCCGATTCTGCGATTGTGAAAATCCTAGCTGAATTACAAAAGTAAATGCAGTATGAAAAAGTAAATGCTACACTGCATGAAAAGTGGCCGGATTTTTGAAGGTT
>CAKQWR010000131.1 GCA_934279105.1 uncultured Oribacterium sp.
ATGATGATGGAGAATTACCGTTCGACGCCGCAGATCCTCCGGGTGGCCAATGCTCTGATCCGGAAGAACAGGCAGCGTATCGAAAAGGACCTGCTCCCGATGCTTCCGGATGGCGTCCCGGTCGTCTGTCATCTCGCGGAAGACAGCACGAAGGAATCTGAGTGGATCGTGAAGAATATCGAAACGCTCCATCAGATGGGTGTCGCTTATAACGAAATGACGGTCATGTACCGGGCGCACTATGTCACGCGTACGATCGAGGAAGTCTTTCTGAAATCGAAGATTCCGTATACGATCTACTCCGGTATTCAGTTTTTCGACCGCATGGAGATCAAGGATGCGCTGTGTTATCTCCGTATGCTCGTCTATAAGGATGATATAAGCTTCCGGCGCATCGCGAATGTGCCGAAGCGGAACCTCGGTGTGCGTCGCATGAAGTTTCTCGAAGAGTTCACAGAACAGAACGGGGGCACGCTGTACGATGCCCTCGTGAAGAACCTCGAGCACGAGATTTTCAGGGGTACGAAGGCCAGTGATTTCGTAGCACTCATCGAGAAATATGCCGCAGGGTATCACGATCGGACGATTTCCGAGGTGCTGACGAGCATTCTGCATGAATCCGGCTATGAAAAGATGCTTCGTACAGAGGGCGCACAGGACCGCCTCGATAATCTCGCAGAGCTGAAGCAGGCGGTGTTCTCCTTCGAAACAAGTGCCGGCGAAGAAACCGATCTCGAGGCCTACCTTCAGAGTGTTGCAATGCTCAGTAACATGGACATCGCGGACTGTCATGATCGGGTAAAGCTCATGACGGTCCATACCGCAAAGGGTCTGGAGTTTCCATATGTGTTTCTCTGCAGTATGAGTGAGGGCATCTTCCCGTCGAAAAAGGTAAACACCCTCGAGGGTATGGAAGAGGAGCGACGACTCGCCTTCGTCGCGATCACACGTGCAGAAAAAGGACTCTATCTGTCCGAAGCCGCCGGTCGAAATTTCGATGGTTCGCCACGCTATCCGTCACGCTTTCTTCTCGATATCGACCGGGATCTTCTTCACTTCACGGAAGCACCGAAGGCCGGACTGCTGAAGGAAGCCGAAAGCTATATCCAGCTGGTCGACAGCCGTTTTAAGCGCAGTGACGATGCTTCGCTCTTTCACATCGGCGACCGCATCCGACACCGCGCCTTCGGCCTCGGCACTATTCAGGACGTCGACCTCGACCAGTCAGCGTATACGATTCGTTTCGATGATCTTCCGACGGAACGGCGACTTAGCCTTCGCGTGAAGATGGAGAGGATAGAAGCGTGACCGTAAATTTGTTATAACTAAAAAAAAACACAGGGGGAAACCATATGCTCCGAATCCATACAGCTTTTACGAGAGATCCGCAGGCCAATGCCTACATCCGTGACTTCATAAATGATCGTATCACGGCACTTCTCATCAACGATATCGAATGGGCGGCAGGCCAGAATTACCTGAAGGTACTGCCGACCGACGTAGAATATCAGGAAAATATTCATTTCTACTTCCCGGATCACTATGACCGGGCGGCCGGTGCGGCAGCATTTCTTAACCTTCTGAAGGGCGTAAAGTCAAAGGATGAGTTCATTCCGAACGTCTACGAGGAGTACGCGCTCCACGCAGCCATCCATAACTATATTCATAACTGTGAAGATAAAGGCCTGAGTCCAGCGCGTTCCATGCCGCAGGAAGCCCGTCATTATGTTATAAATATTCTGAAGAATGAATATCTTACCGACGAAGAAAAGGATGAGATGGACCCGGATGTCCGTCTCGCGACCTTCGAGGACATGTATGACTATGACGATTTTCTGACCTATAATATGGATTATGCGATGCTCGATCATATGACGGAAGAGGAGATCGACGCCGTAAGAGAGCAGAAAGAATAAGCTGTCCGAAGTGTCACATACCGTTTGCCCTTGATAAGAAATCCCGGGCATACCCCCTGAATTTCTGTGGGCAGTCGCTCAGGATTTCTGAGTACTGAATATATAACAAATTTACGGTAAAGGAGGAATCACGTTGTTTGATCCGAATTATCAGCTGGGCCTCGATACAGCGCTTCTAAAGAGAAAAGACCTGGTTCGTTTTTTTGATATCGATGGTGTCCTGTCTGTTTATGCTTATGGCGCCGATGGCGTCAATGCCGTCCGTGACGTTGAATTTGATGAATTTATGGAGACCCATGACCTCTATCAGTATGCCGAGGCACCTGCCTTTATCAAAGAATACATCGAACAGTATACCGAACCGAACCTGAACTATGTCGTAAGTCAGTCCGGTACAGTAGCACAGGACCAGCAGAAAATCGAGTTTCTGAACCGTTGCTATCCGGGGGTATTTTCTCCGGAGCACATCCTGTTTACAAGGACGGATGAAAAGGCAGATGCCGTGCATTCTGCGCTGGAGAAAAATCATGAGGGACTGGCTACACCGCATCTCTTTATCGACGACAGCACAAGCGTACTGGATAAGCTGCAGGTCGCCGGCATTCGCGCGGTTCACGTATCCAGCTTACTGTTGCTGGCAACCATCCGGAAGGCCTAACGGACGGTTGGTCCGATTGCCTGACGGTCAGCTCAACGTTACGCAACACATTTATAAATTAGGAGGAAGTATGGAACATATAAGTGATGATATCCGGGTTCTTCATCACGCGGCGATTCGACTGGTGATGAAGGGAACAAATCAGAAAAACTACGTCATCTACTGCGATCCGTTTCATCTTCATGAAACACCGGCAGATGCCGACCTTATCCTCGTAACACATGCGCACTATGATCATTACTCGGTCGAGGATATCGCGAAGGTACGAAAGAAGGATACGGAAGCTGTTTATCCGGCTTCCATGCAGGGGGAAACCGCAGACTCCGGTATCGAAGAGACCGCCGATCATTTCCTTCACTGGAATGAACGCTTCGATTTTCATGGTATCAGAATTTCAGCTATTCCTGCCTATAATCCAAATAAGCGTTTCCACCCGGCAGTGCAGCAGTGGATCGGCTATCTGCTCGACGATGGCACTCGCCGTATCTATATCGCCGGTGATACCGACATGACCCCGGAGGCAGAAGCTGTCCGCTGTGATATCGCCCTTCTCCCGATTGGTGGCACCTATACCATGGATGCACACGAAGCTGCTATGCTGACCGGAAGGATCCGTCCAGAAGTGGTCATCCCGACGCACTATGGCTCCGTAGCGGGCGTAAAGAGCGATGAGGAAGTATTCCGTGCAGATGTTGCGAAAACCGTAGCTGAAGTTCACGTAGAGATCCGTATGGAACGCTACGAATAAGCTCTTCAGAATCTCCTTCAGAATCGTCTTAAGAATTTCATAATCAGACATTTCGCTTTTCTTCAAGCACTTATTATCACAATCCGTTATGATAAAGATGCTTGAAAAAGACATCAGGCACAATCCTTTTTTCAAAACTAAATCCTTTATAAACGATCCCGGTTGCTTCCCGGGATTTTTTATGTTCATTTGTAAGCTGCACGAATGAAGAAATACCTTCAACATCTATTCAAAAAAGCGTCTGCAAAAACTATTTATAGAATATATAAAATCATTTTTATGTTCTTTCTTCCAAACTGTCTTGTAAAGATTTCGCTTTCTTCATAAAATAGCAAGGCTGTCTAAAAATATCAGCATGTTCATCTGCACTGTGGATGATATGTAGCAATATAGTTCACACGACATATGTCGTCTTTATCGTTTCAGGTTTTTCAATGGCAAAAATTAATACACAGAACACAAAAGGAAACAAAAATCTCATTATCAAAATTAATGGACGCGATGGCTCCAGCACACTGATTCAGCAGGAGCATCTTCTCGAAGAGGATGATTACAGTGCGGAGACAGAGGTAACTGCAGAGGATGAGCTTGAATTAAACGAAGACCTCGCTTCGGTTGCTGTCGACGATGACGAAGATATCACCGAGGAAGACCTCGAGGATGAGGAGCTTTCTGAGGAGGATCGTGAAGCACGAACCCTTGATATGGAAGCACTTGCAAACCTCGAAAATGTGTCTGCAGATGACCCGGTTCGAATCTATCTGAAGGAAATCGGAAGCTATCCGCTTCTGACACCGGATGAGGAGCTGGATCTCGCACTTCGTTGCAAGAATGGTGACATGTATGCCCGTCAGCGTCTTATCGAGTGTAACCTTCGTCTGGTTGTTTCGATTGCGAAGCGTTTTACCGGCCGTGGTATGAGCTTCCTGGATCTCATTCAGGAGGGTAACATGGGGCTCATGCGTGGTGTTGAGAAGTTTGAGCCGGAGCGTGGCTTCAAGCTTTCCACCTATGCAACCTGGTGGATTCGTCAGGCCATCGCCCGCGCACTGGCCGATCAGTCCAGAACCATCCGTGTTCCGGTTCATATGGTCGAACTGATCAACAAAATCAAGAAAACTTCCCGCCAGCTGGCCCTGACCCTCGGTCACGAACCGACGACGGCGGACATCGCAGAATTCCTGGATATTCCGGAAGAGCGTGTACAGGAGGTCGTGAACTACGATGCTGGTCCTGCATCCCTCGATAGCAAGGTTGGTGAGGATGAGGATTCCGATCTCGGTTCCTTTATCGCTGATGAAAAAATCATCTCCCCGGAGCAGAATGTAGCGAATGTTATGATGAAAGAACAGATCGAAGCGATCCTCTGCAATCTGTCCGAGCGTGAACGTGAAGTTCTGGAGATGCGTTATGGTCTCGTAGATGGACGTGAGCGTACGCTGGAGGAAATCGGTACGATGTACCACGTTACCCGTGAGCGTATCCGTCAGATTGAAAACAAGGCACTTCGTAAGCTTCAGAATCCGAAGTATAAGCGTGAGCTCGAAGGCTTCCTCGAGAATAACTGATTCAAAAACCGGACTATCTGCTATAATGGCAGAAAGTCCGGTTTTTTTGCATCTCGTCGCAGTATATTCTACTGTTGCCCGCGAAATCAGCAGGATTATTTAAAACACATAACATAATTACGGTAAACCAATCGATGCATGCAGCAGTTCTCCCCCGTAGAGATGAGACTCATCCGATACATCCATGACATCGATGCATGCAGCAGCACATCGTCTGCTGTCTCATAGAAAGAACAGGTATATATATGAATGATTTTAGAAAACGATCCGATCAGCCGAAGAAGTCCTATGCGAAAAGCAAGCCTGGGAAGGGCGGTAAATCCACTTCCAGAAACGGCTTCAGCAGCCCTCAGAAGTCGAACGGTGCTCCAGCCGGAAAACCATATTATCAGACGAAACTGCAGGGCCGTACCGGCGCACAGCCAGGTGACTATGTCATCATCTCGGATGGAAAGCAGGAGATTACAACACGCGTAAACCTCGGAAGTCATCCGTTCTGCAAAAAGAAGGTCGGCGACATCGTATCCATCAAAACCGTACAGTGGAAAGTCATCCGCATCCTCTATCAGGGCACCGAAGCCTACCACAAAGTCTTCGACGCCGACACCCAGCGCGAGCACTTTGGGTATTAATCCATGAGAGGGCCGTCCGCAGGACGGAGAGGCTCGTGGA
>CAKQWR010000132.1 GCA_934279105.1 uncultured Oribacterium sp.
GTCTTTTCCATCGCCTGAAAGGCGTTTTTACATAGGTTCATGAGGATATGCTCCGCCATACCTTTCCGGCCGAGAATATACAGAGGAGCATCTGTGATTTCTGTTTTGAGTGTGATCGCCGCAGGTGTCAGCTGTTCCACGATGCTGACAGCATATTTAATCTCTTCTGTAAAGTTCAGACGTTCCAGACGCACACCGGTATCCTGCCTTGCAAAGGCCAGCAGCTGCTTCGAGAGGTCTGAGGCCCTATCGACCGATACCAGCATCTCATGAATCATCTCCTTATTCTCCGCCGAGATGCTCTCATCATTCTCGAGCAGCTCCGCGTAGATCATGACGGGTGTCAGATAGTTATTGAACTCATGTGCGATGTGACTCGACATCATACCAAGCGACTGAATCCGCTGGTAATGCCGGATTTCTTCATTCTTTCTAGCTACCGTTTCCATGCCCTGATTGATTTCCCGAAGATAGGAAATCTCCTTCTCCTGTGCGACTGCGTGAAAGCGGGCTCGCAACACGAAAACAACGATGATGCCGAGCAGCATGATATAAACAAACACGATACCGATCATCGTCATCATCATATCGTCGAGCGGTGCCGAAAGTTCCGTTACCGGAATCGTCGAGTTTACGATCCAGCGTTCACCCTGGATATAAATCGCCTTAAAAGCAGCGACGCGCTGTACCTTCGGATGACGCGCATCCGCCCAGTCATAGGTATCGATGACGCCGGTTCCGAAATCATCTTCCTCCTGCTTCTCCAGCCACGTATTCATGCTACGGTAGTCCAGGTCTGGATAGCGACGTTTACGGCCGTAAAGCGCATCGAGGCCGAGCTGGTCCTTCGCATGGTGCATGATGATATACAGATTCTGATCCTTCACTACAGAATAGCCCTTTTTTCCGATTTTGACCTGTGCAACACTATGCTCATAGAGCGTTTCCAGATTCATCGCAAAGCACAGATGGTAAACACCATCCTTCGTTTCGTAATCCTTCTGTATATACATTTCATACCAGCCTGTGACCGGCGAAATCTTTTTTCCTGCAATTTGAGCCGGATGCTCCGTGCCTGTACTGGCATCGATATTTGTCGCGCCCGACTTCCCTGTTCCGATCTTCATCACCATCGGTGTCTGTCCTGGCGCATAGCGCGTCACGGTCCCATCGGGTGCCGTCACGGTCACCCAGTTATAGAGATCACTGTTCTCACGCAAAAAGAAATCGGTTCTCTCGGTGATTCCATTCTTCCGGACCCACTCCTCCGGCATGTGCTCATTTCGATAGACGAGATCGATCTGATGAATCTTCTGCTCGAGATAATCGTCGATTTTGTCTCCGACGATGCCGGCAATCGTAAGGAGCTGACTCTCCTCCATCGAAATCACCTGATTTCGATAATTCTGATAGTATCGAAAACCGGAAAGCGCCACGATCATCGACAGCAGCAGAAATAATCCCACAGCCGCCAGCTCCGTCATTTTATTCGTCAGCCCATTCCGGATGCGCTTCATCTGTTTACTCCTCTACACTCAGCATGTATCCGATACCTCGCACCGTCTTCAGATACTTCGGTGACTTCGGATTCTCTTCAATTTTGTTTCGGATCCGCTTTACATATACAGTAATCGTGTTATCATCCACGACGGCTTCATTCCAGACCTGTGCATACAGCTGCTCCTTCGTGAACACCTGTCCCGGATGCTCCAAAAGAAAACGGAACAGTGCCTGCTCACGTGCTGTGAAATTCAGCGCTTTTCCATCTTTCAGACACTCCATCTTCAGCATGTCGACCGCAAACGGACCGCGGCGAATGCCTACATTGGCCATCTCCTGGCTATAGACCTGACTCCGACGGATCAGTGCCTTCGCCGTCTGGATCAGAATCGCGGTATGAAATGGTTTCGTAAGATAACTGTCTGCACCGAAGCCGAGACCGAGCACCTGGTCCATCTCATCCGACTTTCCGGACAGCATCATGACCGGCGTATGGTCTCCGGACGCCCGCATCTTCTGCAGCACCTCATAACCGCCGACCCGTTCCATCATGACATCCAGAATGACCAGTTGAAATTTTTCTTTTTTCAGAAGCTCGAGTGCTTCGAGACCATCCGACGCCTCGGTCACATCCATGCCCTCGCGTCGAAGCGCCATGCGGACCGCGAGCCGGATCGCCTGCTCATCATCCACCATTAATACTCTGTTCATACTTTCGTCTCCTGTCATGCCTGCTGAAAGTCAAAGCTTTTCTGTAAATAGACTCCGATACTTTGATGTAGTAGATTGATAAGCATTGAACTCGCTACGGACTCGATCAATCAGTACTTCATCTGCCGGCAGCCACGCAACGCTGTCCAGTTCTTCCTTCGTAAGCCAGCGGGCATCCTCCGCTTCTTTCAGGACGAGATGTCCGCTTTTGACCTCACACCAGAAGCAGTCCATCGACAGATGAAAGTTCGGATAATCATATTCGACCGTATCGATCAGATCACCAACTTCGATTTCGGTGTCCAGCTCCTCTTCAATCTCTCTCACAAGCGCCTGCTGCGGAGTTTCTCCAGCTTCGATTTTTCCTCCCGGAAACTCCCAGCCACCCTTAAAATCTCCATATCCTCGCTGGGTAGCGAAAATGACAGGAACACCATGTTTATTCACAGACCGCATCACCGCGGCCACGACTCGTATTGTTTTCATCGCTTTTTAAAATATACTATTTAAGAATGTTTATTACCCGTTTCCGTCAAAGACAGATGATTTATATTATAACCATCTCTCCGACAGCAGGCTTTTCATCTTTGACCACAACTCTCATATATGCATTTGGGGCGCTGTAGGCTACGTTTTTCTTTTTCAGGTCTTCGAGTTCTCCGTACTACTTGTTAATCGCTTCGCATTTAATATAATTATAAACTCTACGCCTTCTCTCTAGACTTCGCCCATAAAATGAGATGATCCGAACAATGATTCCCCTGCGACACCCCACATGATTCTTTGTCAAATCCTTTCGTAAAGATATGATCAATTGGTGAGGCTGGACCAGTCCGACCTTTTACTTTCGTGATAATGGGTTCTCCATGGCCATCAACATCAAGCATTTCATACCCTATATTTTCAAATTTTGATTTGAGAATCTGCCAATTGTAATTTATCTGAGCTTTTCCATCATAATTATTTAGATATCTCGCATGGTTAAAATCTCCTGCAAATATAGCGATATCACTGTTCAAATAGCACTCTTCTGCTATAGGTAAAACATATTTGTCAAGAGTTTTCCTCATCTCATCATATTGTACCCTGCAGTCATTATCACCAGTCGGCATCCTAAAACCACATACTGTGCATATTTTGTCATCATCCATTTTAAAGGATACCTTCATCAAGCCCAAATTGTTATAACATTGCAAGGCTTCACGTCCCCACCAGAGATTTTTTGCCAATTCTTTAATGTTTTTAATTGAATTCCTCTTCACTAGAATCAAAATTCCATTATCACCTGAAACAAATGAAGAAAACCATACATATTCATTTTCTTTCATTCGCTTTTCAAGATAATCCCAACCAGACGCTAAAGCTATTTCAGTGATTACAAATACATCCGCCTGCTCATTTATTATATTATCAACAAAATCTGTACTGATTTTTTTATCTATAAACCACGGAAGCGCAGCGCCGCCCTTCACGTTCCATGTAGCGATTTTCATTAATATTATCCTCGTATTTAGAGTTTTCAATTCTATAGACAGGACATTCCGATCGGATTCATTTATTACGACTCTTTAAGTTCTTGCAATCGCAGAAGCCATTTCTTGACAGCGCCAGATTTTATCATTGCCATAATAGTGCCATCACAAAATCTCTCGCCTCGCACCATCCCCATAAGCAGTGCCATGATACCTTGTGCATCCATATTGGAAACATCGGCATTCTCCATTGATTTTTGACGCCATTCGAGGCCTCTTTCCTTAAGTAGTTCATTATATTCATTCAACTTATATTCCGGATTTTCATGTTCAAACTCATATACCGCATCGATTAATTCATTAACTACTTCTGAATACTTTGGATATGGTAAGTGTATAGGATCGCCTTCTTTTCCTGTATGCTCCTTATCTATTATCCATTCTCCAACATGATCGGTTTCCAATTGTTCTAAAAGGCCTAGAAGTTTGTCAGTATTTCCTTGAATCATTTTTTACATCCTTTTATCAACAATAGATTTTTAATTTCTGATCTGAACAATGCGTGATATTAACTATCTATCGATGCATTCTTCATCTCATCAGCTCCTTCTTTAGTGCCATGAGATCGTCGTAGTTCACCGAAGTGTCAAAAGCGTTATTGTAGAACTGACGACTCTTTAAAAGCTCTGATCGGATATTATATGTTTCATACATATTATACAGCCGAATCTTATTGTCCGATTTTGCAATCCAGATGTTATCCTGACGGTTAAACAGATCCAGTACTTCACAATAGTGGGTTGTAAAGATAAGCGTCGCAGATTTTTTATTCACCGTCTTATCCTTGAATAAGCTGATCATGTTTTCTACCAGTGTTTTATGGAAATGATTTTCCACTTCATCGATCAGCAGATCAAATCCATTTTCCAGTGCTGCAACTACATAAATATAAAGCAGAGCACCTTTGGTTGTACCACTGGAAAGCATAAACACCAATTCAGAATCCGAAAGCTCTTTGACCTGGTTCTGGTAAGTGAGTCTGTAATGCTTTTCGTCCATCATTTCCAGACGTTGAATCTTATCATCGAAGATCTTGATGACTTTCGTCAGGACCTCTCTAGATATTTTGTATGTCTTCATCGCTCTGAACATCAGGCGATACGTGTCTGACCCTTCTCCATCACAGTCAAAGTAAACGGCGCGAGTTGCTTTCTTTTTCAGAACGAAGAATACGATGGATGTATCTTCCGGAAGCTCACCCAAATCCATGATTTCTTCAAACCCATCTTCTGAATAGATGTCCTTCACCTTGGATTTATAGTATTTTTTTCGATAGATGTGCTGCTCTGTAAAATCAGATATGTTGCCTTGATTCGGATCCTCTTTCAAAACGGTAATGTACTTATAGATCGAATCCTCATGGAAGAAAATGATTTCCAGCTTTACATTATCGTAGTTGTAGTGTTTATCTTCCAAACGGAATTCACTGAGAATCGAATAAGCACATTCCATCAATTCAATCGCTGATGTTTTACCGGACGCATTCTTACCGATGAATGCTACGGTGTTGAATACATATAGTTCCTCCGCAATCTCCTGCAGTTCATATTCTTTATCTTCGCTTGTTTTTTTAGACTTTGCAACAAGATCGATCGTAAAATCATCCACGCAGTTTTTATAGTTTGATGCACGTACCCT
>CAKQWR010000133.1 GCA_934279105.1 uncultured Oribacterium sp.
CACCAGCGCCGACACATCTGTAAAAAAGGATGATTCTACAAGCACCGAAACATCGGAAGATGGATCAAAAACACATGGCGAATCAGAAGAAGTAAAAGAGGATTCAGTAGAATCCGAAGAACGAAAGGCGAGTGACTCCGAGCTGTCAAAGGATGATCTTTCCCTTGACGGCCGAAATCGTTTACGTTCCGCTGGCTCTTTTGGAGCTACCGTCGAAGAGAATCATCTTCATGTCCGTGCAGACTTCGAGGATGATGTCTTTCCGGAAGGCACACACATGGTTTTAAAAGCCATCACTGATCAGGCTGCACTAAAAGAAGCCGGCGAGAAAGCTGTTGCAGATGCAGAAGACAATGAGGATAAAGACCTGAAGGCTACCTCTATCCTCGGTGTCGATATCAGCTTCTATGCACCAAATGATGATGGCGAAGATGAAAATATCCAGCCGGCAGATGGAAAAGATGTCACCATCACACTGACGATGCCGGAGGCAAAGCCTGACACATCCGAAAAAGAAAAGGGCGCGAAGGCTGAAACGACATCTGAAGACTCTGCAGATAAAGCAAAAGTTAAGAAAGCGTCCGACTCTGAAAAATCGGACGAGAAGCCAGAGACGAAGCAGACTAATTCTGAAGGATCAGAGGATACACAGGAACAGGAAGAGACCGAGACCGTCGTCAAGCTTATCCATGTAGAAGATGAGAAGACACCAGTCGTCCTCTCTGATGTCGAAGTCAGTGAAGATACGATTACGTTCACATCGGATAGCTTCAGTCCATTCTATGTCGTCAAAATGACTGCGAAGAAAGAAGAAAATTCTGCATACAGTTTTAAAACCTACTGGAGAAACGAAACCAGCAAACAGTTAAGCTATACAAACGCCGATTTTGATAAGGACGAGATCGAAACGCAGCAGAATCTTCAGTACCGGCCACAAAGTAATAATCTTATAAATACGACTGTTCAGCTCTCCCTTTCTCTTAAGGGCGATGAAAAAACACATTATCCTGCCGGTTCTATCAAAATCGAAGTACCGGAAAGCTACTATGAGGGCTGGGATGATACTGATGTTCATCGCGTCGCCGTAAATGATGATCTGAAGCGACTGGATCCGCTGTACTGGATGATTCCGAAAGCCCCGGATACCAACACCTTAAGTGATTTTAACTATACCGTCATCAAAAAGACAGTTCATGGTCAAACAGAGACGTATTACCAACTCACGAATCATAAAACCCTGACTGGTGGAACAGAGTTTCTTACGGAGCTTGCATATCGTCTGCGTCCGACTATGCTGAAAGTGACGGATGAAACAAAAGCAGACAAAGAACATGAAGGCCATTACGTACATGTAGGCCATTACGCTAAAGAACTGCCGATTTATCTGAACATCGATGAGAATCTTGATGGCACCGATGACTATTCAGAAACACACGAGCTTTCTGTCGACGTTGAAACTAAGGTAAATCCGACTAAAATCACGATGGCGCCATCGACGGTTGACGTGAATCAAGGAATTTTCTTTAACTGGGATGATGCATGGGGTACAAAGCCAGCGGATGCTGACCAGTACTTTTATATCGTATGGTATGCAGAGCTGCAGAGAGGAACCGGCAGCACTCAGCCATTTGATTACGTGCTAAGCATCGATGAGAGTAAAACGGAAGGTGGTCAGCTTATCGGTGTGAAGAAGTATACTGCGAATAAGCCGGAGGCTTATGAACAGAAAACATACATCCTTAGCCAGATGGATAAAACGTATTCCAGAATCTATGGTGATACAAGTGCCATCGGCAAAACATGGCCAGGAATCACAGATAATCCGTCCAAAAATCAATATTATAATGTCGATTACTGCACAAGTAGAACTGAAAATCCGGTCAGCTACTGGCATTTTCAGGGATACTGTCTCTTGTATCGATATCCTATGAGTAAAGTGGAAGATGCGAAAAAAAATCATATCGATGTCGAAAACGATGGTTTTAAGATCAAAAATGGAATCACGATCACAGAGCACTGGAAAGATGGGTACACCAGAACCATCGAACAATATGACGGTCAGGCCAACGTCAAAAAGATACCGTCATTAGGTGGTGGTAATGGAGCTGATAAGAAGAGAGTGAATGTAGGCTACGGTACGGTTCTGCTAAATGGTCTTCAGTCGATCATAACACAGGGTAATGATGCTCCACTGATCCGTGAAAACAGTAACTGGTCATTCTCACTCGAATCAGACAGTGCAGCAACATCTTATACCTGGAATGCAAGCGATAAAACCTATACCACAAATGGATCCTCCGCAGAAATTACAGATCGTCCATTGATGATGTTTACGGATGTTAAAAACAGTGTCTATGGATATGGTGCTACGAAAACGCCTTCTTTTGATCTCAAAGATGCGAAACCGATGACACTAAGCGATGAGGATTATCGATATACAAACTTCTATATCGAATCTGCAGCAGAGTATGACATCACCTATAGCGATGCTTTAGGCTGGCAGGTCGATCCACGATCAAATAAAAAGTATAGCCAATATAAGCCATATATTATCGAAACGCGCGAAGCCGGTGAAGATAAATTCAAACCTTTTGGTGAAATCACAATCAACGAAAAAGGGCAGTTCTATTTTTATAATTACAAAACAAAGACAAGCCAATACATTGCGTCTAACAAGCGTGTTGATTTCCCGGAGAATACCGTACAGATACGAGCGAAGCATGATAGTGATTTCTATGAAGCCAAGTTCAGTCTTGTATATTCGATGGAGCTGAAAGCAACCGACCGTGTCGTTAACCGTATAAAAGAAGATATGGCATCCAGCGAACGAACCTATATCGGAAGTTTTGCGGATATGAAATGGTCTTCAGGTGGAAATCTCGTCAGAGAATACCCGATGGGCCAATACTGGTACCGTGTTGCTTATATCATGTCGCCGCTCAAATCGGACGTCGTTTTTAACAAGCAATCTTTCGATTTAAAAAATGACCCCGTTAACGCAGAAGAAACAAAGACGGTTAGTATCGACTTTTATAATTCATGTACGAGTACACCCAAATTTGCAACCACCAAATACATGAAATCGTATATGGTTACATCTGGTATATTCTATGACTTGCTTCCGGCAGGAACGTATGTAAAGCGAGATGAAATCGGTCTCGCAACCAGACTACCTTCACATTATATTTACAATGATCAGAAGATCACACCAGATAGTGTTGAGATGGTAGAAAACTGGGAAGGTTCCGGTCAGACCATGCTGATCGTTGCCTTCACCGTGCCGGATGATCCTGTGCACATGTGCTGGCATGGTTACTGGTTTGGTGCCAGATTGAATTATACGCTTCATAATCCATATACCAACATAACTGATCGTGGCACGAATCCGGTCAATACGGTTGCTTTCGTTAACACAAGTGGTGAGAATGTTATTTTCAACACGAACGTAAATAAAGATAATATTGACAATACAAAGTTTGAAAAAAAGGAATACTATAAAAACCTCATCAACGAATCAAATGATCAGGGCTGGGAGGTAGCTCTTACACAGGCAAATATCACCTATAATCCAGTAACTGTGCTAGAAGCCGCATTTACAAACCGTGTTTCCAGTGATACGAATTCCTTATTCGAGAAGGATAATATAGCTTATCTCGGCGATAATTACACGTATCGTCTGCAGTATACTTCCGCATCGAATACTCGTACGGACAACATGGTTATATACGACATCCTGGATCAGGATACCGACAAAATCGGAGACTTCTCCTGGGTTGATGTTTCCAGTATCGACGCAAAGCAGACCTATGATCCGAACAACGCGAACACAGCAGATACCTGCAAGCCTGTCGTATACTATGCAACGGTAATCCCGACGGATGCTCAGAAAGATGTTGATACATATAAGGATGACATCTGGACGACATCGAAGCCAAAGAATGCGTCTGATATAAAGGCCCTTGCAATCGACTGCCGAAAAACGGATAAAGGAGCGAACTTCGTTCTTAATCAAAGTGGCACGCTGGCTGCATATGTGCACTGCAAAGCTACAGATGTAAAGACATTTGCCGAAAGGAAGAATAAAAACCAGGCAGTGCTTTCAGCCCGACTTTTTAGCGGAAAGACTGCAGGCGAATCTGCTTCCAGCAGAAACATAGAGGCGAAGGCGACACTACATCTGATCAAACCGGACCTCACAATTAAGAAATCCTCTGATCCGGTCAGTGGAACCGCTGATCGCCCTACAGAAATCGGAAATACACCGAATAAACCGCTGACGTATACGCTGGAGATTGTTAACGCTACAAAAAAGACTTACCCAGGCGTACTGAATGTGAAAATCCGTGATGTACTTCCTGAAGGACTGTCTCTGGATAGTAGCAGAACAACCACAGTTAGCTCAAAAGTACTCAATCTCAATAACACCAACATCGGTGGAAGCAATATTGAGATGGGAAAGGCTGGTCAAGAGCTTACCTTCCATCTTCCGCAATTTGCCAATGGCACAGTATCTATTACAGTTCCTGTAATAAGAAAAGATACGGTCACGACAACTACCCGATATGAAAATACCGCAGAAATTGTTCAGGCAGGAAATGTAATCTACGATGATCGTGATCAGATCGATCATAAGATCATCCGCAGTAATACCACGTATCACATCTCTACCGCCCATACGTTAACCGTAAAGCCGAACGGAGGTACCTGGAGCGGCAATGAAGCGGATACCGTCATTCCTCTCTACAACGGAGAGCAGCGAACGATCCCTGACCCAAGTCGTGAGGGATATACGTTTACGGGATGGACTGTAGAAGGCGATGAGCGTCCGAATGCCGGCATGAGTGCGCTTAGCCCTGCCGCAAATAATACGTTCACCATGGCCGACACAGATACGGTGCTTCAGGCAAACTGGACGATCAATACATATCTGGTAACGGTTACGAAGACCTTCCGTGGTATCGATGCGCTTCCGAGCACCTTTGCTATCGAAAACAATGTTGACACTACGAAGTTCACAACTGCCAATGCTACTTCCGGAAACGGTAGCGCAGAAGCTCCGTACACATGGACGATTTCCGTTCCATACCATACGGATATTACATTTACCGAAACCGGCTATGATGTATCCGGCTACTCAGTAAGTACCTCTGCGCATACCGCAAATGCAACAGGTAGCAGTACTGCCGCAAGCGGCACGATTACCGTACCAGCGAACGATAACGCGAGTGTTTCCTTCGACAATGTCTATTGTACGCCGGTCGTTTCCGATGCTCCAATCAAGAAGGTCATCGAAGGCGATACTCCGTCCGAAAACGCTACGTTCCAGTTTACGCTGAAAGCGCTTCGCCAGTT
>CAKQWR010000134.1 GCA_934279105.1 uncultured Oribacterium sp.
ATTTAATATAGATCCTTATTCAGGAGGTACGATATGAGAGGAACGATTGCATCCAAAATGGGTGAGATTCAGATAACTCCCGACGTTATTGCGGCCTATGCTGGCATGACTGCCGTTGAGTGCTTCGGCATTGTGGGCATGGCGAAGGTTTCTGTACAGCAGGGACTGGTCAAGCTTCTTAAGCGTGAAAGTCAGGCGAAGGGCATTCTCGTGACGATGGAAGAAGATGGTATTTCCCTGGATTTCCATGTCATAGTGGCATATGGCGTCAGCATTCAGGCTGTCGCTGAGAACCTGATCGAGAATGTTCGTTACAAGGTAGAAGAGTATACTGGTATGAAGGTGAAGGATGTGAACGTCTATGTAGAGGGCGTCCGTGTCATTGACTAAGTAGCTTTACAAGGAGGAATTACCTGTGGGTAATCAGATAGATGCTTTACAGCTGAAAAATGCATTTCTTGCCGGCGCAAATAACTTAAATGCCAAAAAGGAATGGATCAATGAGTTAAACGTGTTCCCTGTCCCGGATGGAGACACAGGTACGAACATGACGATGACCATTATGTCGGCTGCTCGCGAGGTTGCAGCAATCGATGCACCGACACTTGAGAATGTTGCGAAGGCGATGGCCAGTGGTTCTCTCCGTGGCGCTCGCGGAAACTCCGGCGTTATTCTGAGCCAGCTGATTCGTGGCTTTACGAAGGAGATTCGTGAGCATGCAGATGAGCAGGGAATCGATAACCTGATCATCGCGCGTGCATTCAGTCGTGCAGTTGAAACGGCATATAAGGCTGTTATGAAACCGAAAGAGGGTACGATTCTGACCGTTGCAAAGGGCATGGCGGATCGCATCACGGAGCTTTCAGTCACGGATGAAGATTTACTGACGATGCTTGAAAAAGTTGTTGCATATGGTGATGAGGTGCTTTCGAAAACACCGGAGATGCTTCCGGTACTGAAGGAGGCAGGTGTTGTGGATTCCGGCGGTCAGGGTCTTATGACTGTTGTGAAGGGCGCGCTGGCTTCACTGAAGGGCGAAGAGGTTGTTCTTGAACTTGGCGAAGACGGTGCTGCGAAGACGGAAGCTCCGGCGGAGCGGAAATCCCGTGGTGAAATCTCTACCGCAGACATCAAGTTTGGTTACTGTACCGAGTTTATGGTAAATGGTGATCATGAGTTCACAGATGAAGAGGTGGATAGCCTCCGCGAGTGGCTGAATGGTGTCGGTGACTCCATCGTATGTTTCTCTGATGAAAATATTATCAAGGTACATGTGCATACGAATCATCCGGGCAATGCCTTTGAAAAGGGCCTTACCATGGGCTATCTCTCAAAGATGAAGGTCGACAATATGCGTCTCGAGCATCATGAGGTGCTGATCGAAGATGCATCGAAGATTGCAGAAGAGAAAAAGGAAGAAACAGCAGCGGTGGAAGCACCGACGGAGCCGGCGAAGGAGTATGGATTCATCTCCGTATCTGCTGGTGAGGGTCTTACAGAAATCTTCCGCGGCATCGGTGTCGATTATGTTATCGAGGGTGGGCAGACGATGAATCCTTCCACCGAAGATATCCTGAATGCCTGCGATCATGTAAATGCGGAGACGATTTTTGTTCTTCCAAATAATAAGAACATTATTCTTGCCGCAAACCAGGCAAAGGATATCATTGAAGATAAGACGATTATCGTCGTTCCGACGAAGACGATTCCTCAGGGAATTACTGCGATGATCAGTTTCAGTCCGGATATGAGCCCGGAAGAAAATCTCGAGGCGATGAAGGATGCATCCCAGTGTGTACGCACAGGAGAAATCACCTATGCGGTACGGAATACCACGATTGATGGACATGCCATCGAGAAGGATGACATCATGGCACTGGGGGATGATGGTTTACTGGCTGTAGCGAAGGATAAGGATCAGGCTGTTATTGAAGCCGTAAAACGTATGGTCAATGATGAGTCTGAAATTATCACCATTTACTATGGTCAGGATATTTCAGAGGAAGAAGCTGAGGAGCTGTCTGCACGTATACGTAAGGCATACCCGCAGGTCGAGACTGAGCTTCAGTATGGTGGACAGCCGATTTACTATTATTTCCTGTCTGTTGAGTGATCGTATGAAATAAGATGAGCTCCTGAGGAAACTCAGGAGCTCTTTTTAAAAATAATGATTCCGAAAGTGTTGCCGAGCCTTTCGATGACAGGGTACTTGGATTAGTGTTTCTAAGATTTTGTTTCGTACATTGCAGAGAATGAGGAGAGCATGCAACTTACAGATCTGAAGGGCATCGGCCCGAAAACAGAAAAGCTTTTTCAGAAGCTGGGAATCCGAACACCTGAGGATCTCACCTGCTATTTCCCGCATACGTATCTTACTTATCCGAAGACGAAGGTCGTCGACAGTCTCGTGGATGGTGAACAGCAGGCGGTCATGGGCATGCTTGATAAAGATGCGACGGTCGTGAATCTTCATGGCCTCGTTATGACGACGGCCTATGTACGGGACCTCTCGGGAAAGCTACGCCTGACATGGTTTCACTCCCCTTTTCTGAAAAGCACGCTACGTGCCGGCTCAGTATTGGTATTTCTTGGAAAAGTCAGCAACTTTAAGGGGCAGAGAACGATGCAGCAGCCTCGGATCTTTAAGCCGGAGGAATACGAAGCTAAGATAGGTGCTTTGGAACCGGTATATGGACAGACAAAGGGCCTATCCAACAACACGATTCTGAAGGCAGTGCGTCAGGCGGTGGAGGTCACAACGCCGCGCCCTGATTTTGTTCCGGAGGCGATTCGCTATAATCGTGCGCTGATGGATATGCGTACAGCAATCGTCATGATGCATTTTCCGAAAACGATGGAGGATTTCGAAGCCGCCAGAAAGCGCCTCGCTTTTAATGAGCTTTTTCTCTTTTCACTTGCGCTTGAGGAGAAGAAAGAACATCGTTCGGAAGAACGCTCTGACTTTGTGATCGAGACACATTCGGAAGTTCGCTCTCTCGTGAAGAACTTACCATTTCGGCTTACAGAAGGACAAAAGACGGCAGTACAGGATATCGCGAAGGACATGCAGTCCGGTTACGTGATGAATCGTCTTGTGCAGGGAGATGTCGGTTCCGGAAAGACCATCGTCGCCTTCATTGCGATGCTGGAAACGGCGCTCAGCGGTTATCAGACAGCGTTGATGGCACCGACGGAAATACTGGCGGAGCAGCACTATGCGAAGATGAAAGCGTTGATCGAGGAAAATGCCCTCCTGCTTCGGCCGGTCCTCGTGACGGGATCGATGACAGCGAAGGAACGGAAAACGGTATATGAACGCATTGCCACCCACGATGCGGATATCATCATTGGCACACATGCGCTGTTTCAGGAGAAGATAGTTTATGATGAACTGGCGCTTGTTATCACAGATGAGCAGCATCGTTTCGGTGTGAATCAGAGACAGGAGCTTTCGGAGAAGGGGCGACGACCGCATACGCTTGTGATGTCGGCAACGCCGATTCCGAGAACCCTCGCGATGCTGCTCTATGCGGATATGCAGGTGAGCCTGATTCGTGAACGACCTGCAAACCGGATGCCGATCAAGAATGCGGTCGTCGATGAGAATTATCGAAGACATGCCTATAAATTTATATATGAAGAGATCCGAAAGGGACGCCAGGCTTATATCATATGTCCGATGGTCGAAGCAAATGACATGCTTGATCTTGAGAATGTATCGGATTATGTGCAAAAGATTCGTGAAATTTTTCCAAAAGAAGTGAAGATTGCAAAACTCCATGGTAAGATGAAGCCGGCAGAAAAAGAAGAGGTCATGGCCCGCTTTCTGGCCAAGGAAATAGACCTGCTTGTGTCGACAACGGTTGTTGAAGTCGGTGTGGATGTGCCGAACGCGACGGTGATGATGGTCGAAAATGCTGAACGCTTCGGTCTTGCACAGCTGCATCAGCTGCGCGGACGTGTGGGACGTTCGGAGCATCAGAGTTTTTGTATATTCGTCGATACGCAAAACTCGGAAACTTCGAAGAAACGACTGCAGATTCTGGCGAGTTCGAACGATGGATTTTATATCGCAGAGCAGGACCTGAAGCTCCGGGGACCGGGGGATATTTTCGGTGTACGTCAGTCAGGCGCACTGGAATTTTCTGTTGCGGATATCTATGAGGATAGCACACTTCTGCGAGAAGCAGCGGAAGATGCGGCTTATATCCTGAAGATGGACCGAACGCTCGCTCTTCCGGAGCATGAGGAACTGAAAAAACAGCTTGATCAGTTCCTCGCCAAGAGCTGTACATTGTGATAATTCGTTTAAAGAAAGAGAGTACATATGAGAGTAATTGCAGGAACCGCACGGAGTCTTCAGCTGAAGACCGTGGATTCGATGGATACCCGTCCGACGCAGGATCGTATCAAAGAAACCCTTTTCAACATTTTGCAGTTCGAGGTGCAGGGAATAGATTTCCTTGATCTTTTCGCTGGCTCCGGCGGAATCGGTATCGAGGCCATCTCGCGTGGTGCACGACGTGCGGTCTTCGTGGATAATGCACCTAAGTCGATTCGCTGTATTCAGGAGAATCTGGAACACTGTAAGTTCACCGAGCAGGGTGTGGTGATCGCCTCTGATTACATGTCGGCGTTGAATCGTTTACGCAATGCCGGATACAACTTCAGCGTGGTCTTCATGGATCCGCCATACAATCATGGATTTGAGCGGAAAGCGATGGATATCCTTCACGACATGGATTATGTTGATGAACATACGCTCTTCATCATCGAGGCAGATCTCGACGATGATCTGGTCGATGATATCGAAGCACTCGGCTATACGCTCGTGCGAGAAAAACTGTATAAGACGAATAAGCATGTATTCTTCCGTAAAAAGTAATAAAAACTTTGGAAGATCGTACTTGTCAAGAGATGAAAAAGGCATAAGATAGTAGCTTGGAAAGAAGAGTAGTATGAAAATTGGAATCTATCCTGGATCGTTTGATCCGGTAACCTACGGACATCTGGATATCATCGAAAGAGGGGCTAAGATCGTAGATAAGCTCATCGTTGGTGTACTTACAAACAACGCGAAAACTCCGTTGTTTTCAAGTGAAGAACGTGTTAGAATGATTAATAATTTGACGAAACATCTCGATAATGTCGAGGTAAAGGCTTTCGATGGCCTGACGGTTGATTTCGCACACGCGGAAGGTGCAACCGTAATCGTCAGAGGACTTCGTGCTGTGACTGATTTTGAGTATGAGCTTCAGCTCGCGCAGACAAATAAAGTCATTGCACCGGATATCGATACGATCTTTCTAACAACAAATCTGAAGTATTCCTATCTCAGCTCCAGCAC
>CAKQWR010000135.1 GCA_934279105.1 uncultured Oribacterium sp.
CAGAATGAAGAGAGAGCAACACATGTTGTATATGAGAAGGATGAGCATGGTCAGATCGTCATCGCGGATGAGGTCGTAGCCATCATCGCGGGTATTGCGGCGACAGAGGTGAAGGGCGTTGATTCCATGTATGGCGGATGGTCCGGTGAGATCATTTCCAGAATGGGAATCCGTGACCTCAGTAAGGGCGTAAGCATTACGATCGAGGATGGTCATGTTTCCGTGAAGCTGAGTCTCAACGTGAAGTACGGCTATTCTATCCCGGATGTTTCCAGAAACGTTCAGGACAAGGTCGCTTCGGCCATCGAGTCCATGACCGGTCTCAGTGTGCTGGATGTGAATATCCGCATCGCCGGTGTGGTCAATGCTGAGAATGAGTGAGCCGCATCTAGCTGCGGAAAGGCGATAACGCGCTCTCCAGAGCCGGAAACCGGCGCTCGACGAGCGAAACAATAAGCTGAAATTTAGTAATAGGTAAGGAAGTCATGAATAAACGAGAAGAAAGAGATCATAAGTTTAAGCTCCTGTTCTGCACACAGTTCTATCCGGGCCAGGAAATCCCGGAGCAGCTCGCACGCTATTTCGAATCCCCGGATTATGAGGATGGCGATGGTGTCGTACACATCGAGAATCTGAGTGAGGAGGATCAGCGTCGTCTGGAGAGTGAAGTGGAGAAAATCACCGAAAAGCTTCCGGAGCTGGATGCACGTATCGATTCTGCAGCCGAGGGCTGGAAGACCGATCGTATGACGAAGACTGATCTGACGGCGATTCGTCTTGCGCTTTATGAAATCGAGTATGATGAGACGATTCCGGAGAAGGTTGCCATCAACGAGGCCGTCGAGCTTGCAAAGAAGTACGGTGGCGATGAGTCCGGTTCCTTCGTCAATGGCGTCCTTGCACGTCTTGTAAACAGCGATCGTGCGACGACCAGAACCGTGAAGGCACCGCGCAAGCAGCAGGGTGAGCTTACGGAGAAGAAGACCGCCGGCAAGGGCGTTCAGATCATCGTAAATCGCAACAAATAATGAAATAAGCAGGCATCCTATGAATAAAAACAGCCATGCATATACCGTTTCTCAGGTGAATCGCTATATCGCAAATATGTTTTCATCGGATTTTGCACTGAAAAATATCACGATCCAGGGTGAGATTTCAAATCTGAAATATCATCCGACCGGGCATATTTATTTTACACTGAAAGACGTAGCTTCGCAGATCTCCGGTATTATGTTTGCCGGTGATCGTGCGGGGCTTCCGTTTAAATTGGAGAACGGAATGCGCGTCCTCTGTACGGGAAGTGTCGGTGCATATGAACGTGGCGGCAGTTATCAGATTTATGCGAAACGCTTTATGGCCGATGGAATCGGTGAACTCTATATCCGCTTCGAGCAGCTGAAAAAGGAGCTCGCGGAGATGGGGATGTTCGATCCGATGTATAAAAAGCCGATTCCGAAGTATGCGCAGCGTATCGGTGTCGTGACGGCGAAAACCGGCGCAGCCGTACGAGATATCATACAGATTTCGAAGCGGCGAAATCCTTATGTGGACATCGTCCTTTACCCGGCATTGGTGCAGGGGGATGGTGCGGTGCAGTCCATCGTTTGCGGTATTCGTACGCTGGACCGCTTAGGACTCGATGTGCTGATCGTCGGACGTGGCGGTGGTTCACTTGAGGATCTCTGGGCGTTCAATGAGGAACCTGTGGCGCGGGCGATTTTTGAAGCGGATACGCCGATCATCAGTGCAGTCGGTCATGAAACGGATACGACCATCGCAGATTACGTAGCAGATCTCCGGGCACCGACACCAAGCGCCGGCGCTGAGCTTGCGGTATTCGATTATCAGAAGCTGATGGAGGAAATGGCGAGTTATCGTGCGACCTTCGAGAGTGTGATGAACGAGCATCTGCAGGATGAACGTCAGAAGCTGTCGATGTATAAGCTTCGACTTAACCAGATGAGCCCGGGGAATATCCTGAAGGAGTATCAGAAACGAAACCTTCAGTATGAGACGCAGCTCCGCGACCGGATGCGCAGCAAACTGCAGAATGCGAAGGATCAGGTACGGAATTATGATATCTTACGCACAGAAATGCAGGCGCAGATCCAGCAGGCGAAGGAGCAGCTTCACCATTATGATGCGATGCCAATGCTGATGCAAACACAGCTGGACCATGCCCGTCATGGACTGGCACTTCGGACAGAAAAACTGGAAGCGGTCAGCCCGCTTCGAAAACTGACGAGTGGTTATGGTTATGTACAGGATGCAGATGGCCATCGCGTGGATTCCATCGCGAAGGTGGAGATGGGCGAGCTGATTACTACACAGCTGCAGGACGGAAGTTTCCGGAGCCGGGTGGAAGAGATCAGGCCGAAGCAGGAAAATGGTTGAAACGAGAATACACAGTGGAGGTCTGTAAACCTAGGTATGACGGAACAGAGCAGATACACTGGATCGCCATTTGCATGGCGTCGTTTCAACAGGATGAGAATCCGGAAAGGATGATTATGCCAGTGAAAAAAAAAGCGGCAGCTGCCGCTGAAACAGAAAACGAGAAGAAGCCGCTTCAGGAGGTGTTTGCTGAGCTGGATACCCTGATTGAACAGATGAGCAGCGAGGAGAGTCTCGAGAAGACCTTCGACATGTATCAGAAGGGGATAACGTTGCTAAAGAGCGCAAATGAAAGTATCGATCGAATCGAAAAACAGGTAAAGGTGCTGGATGATGAAGGATTTCTCTCTTGAGTTGAAAAATACAGTTTCTGAGGTCGATGAAATCGTCCTCGCACAGCTTCCGAAGGTGAAAGGACCGCAGAAAACCGTGCTCGATGCGATGCAGTATTCGGTGGCCGCCGGTGGCAAGCGAATCCGTCCGATGCTAGTGCAGAAGTGCTATGAGCTTTATAAGGAGCGGAAAGAAGAAAGCTGGAATCAATTTATGATGCCGATCGTACAGGCGTGTATGGGAGCCATCGAGATGATCCATACCTTCTCTCTCTGTCATGACGATCTTCCGTGTATGGATGGAGATAAGTATCGTCGCGGACAGGAATCGACCTGGTTTAAGTTTGGTGAGGATATGGGTACCCTTGCGGGAGATGCGCTTTCCCTCTATGCCTTTCAGCGTGTGAGCGAAGTGTATCTTCGTCAGCTTTCTTATGCTGCGGTAACCGGTGGCGTGGATAGTCCGGATGAATCTTCGGAGTTCGCGAACGCAGTGCTGAAAGCGCTGCGTATTCTGTCCGGAAAGTCTGGTGTAGATGGTATGCTTGGCGGACAGACCGTGGATGTTGAGATGACCGGAAAGTCACTCAGCGAAGAGCAGCTTCAGTTTATTTATGAGTTAAAGACGGGTGCGCTTCTTGAGGCGTCCATGATGATGGGTGCGGTACTCGGCGGCGCAACGCAGACAGAGCAGATGCGGCTCGGAAACATTGCCCGAAGCATCGGCGTCGCTTTTCAGATCGAGGACGATATTCTCGATGAAACGAGCACACAGGAAGTGCTCGGAAAACCGATTCATTCTGACGAGGAGAATCACAAGACGACGTATGTATCGATTTATGGACTCACAGCGGCGCAGGCAGAAGTACAGCGTCTCTCCGAGGGTGCCATCGAGGGGCTGAAGACACTGCACGATGTCAATGAAGAGGCCCGTCAGTTCCTTATTTCGCTTACCGAAGAGTTGATTCATCGAAAAAAGTAAAAGATTAGAGAAAAAATATATGCTACTGGATGATATACATGGACCGGAGGACCTGAAGAAGCTGAACGATCAGCAGCTCACGAAACTCGCGGCCGAAATCAGACAATTTATCATAGAAAAAACGTCCGAATGCGGAGGTCATCTTGCGTCGAACCTCGGTGTGGTTGAGCTGACGATCGGGCTGTATCTGGCGCTGGATCTTCCGAAAGATAAGATCGTATGGGATGTAGGCCACCAGGCGTATACCCATAAGATTCTGTCCGGACGAAAGGAAAATTTCGATGGTCTTCGTCAGTATCATGGCTTAAGCGGATTTCCGAAGCGGGCAGAGAGCCCATTTGACTGCTTCGGTACCGGCCACAGTTCGACATCGATTTCTGCCGGGCTCGGCATCGCGGTAGCCCGGGATATCAAGGGCGAGAACTATACGGTCGTATCGGTGATCGGGGATGGCTCCCTGACCGGTGGACTTGCATACGAGGGCCTCAATAACGCGGCACAGATGAAAAAGAACTTCATCATCGTGCTGAACGATAACAAGATGTCGATTTCCCGTAATGTCGGCGGTATGTCGAAATATCTGAATGGTCTTCGTTCGAACCGAAGCTATAATCAGCTGAAGATCGACGTCGGCGGTACGCTGATGCGGGTGCCGGGCGTCGGTCCGCAGCTTGTGAAGCGTGTGCAGCGCGCGAAGAATTCCATCAAGCAGCTCATTATTCCAGGAATGTTGTTTGAAGATATGGGTATCACCTATCTGGGCCCGATTGATGGGCATAACATCCGTGAGGTGGAGCGTACCATCGAGGAAGCGAAGAAGATCGATCATGCCGTGCTTGTGCATGTGCTTACGACGAAGGGAAAGGGATACGCACCAGCCGAGCATAATCCGGCACACTACCATGGGGTTTCTCCGTTTGACCAGAAAACCGGTAAGGCGCTGGTACCTTCGAAGGAGAGTTACACCTCGGTATTCTCGAAGACCCTGTGCAGGATGGCGCGTGATAATAAAAAAATCGTGGGCATCACCGCGGCGATGCCGGATGGCACCGGACTGAGTGCGTTTGCAAAGGAATTTCCGAATCGATTTTTTGATGTAGGTATCGCCGAGCAGCATGCCGTCACCTGCGCCGCCGGTATGGCGAGCAACGGCCTGAAACCGGTCTTCGCCGTATATTCGAGCTTCCTGCAGCGTGCCTACGACCAGATCGTACATGATGTCTGCCTGCAGAAACTGCCGGTCGTATTCTGTATCGATCGTGCCGGTCTTGTGGGATCGGATGGTGAAACGCATCAGGGAATTTTCGACTACAGCTATCTTACGCATATCCCGCACATGACGGTGATGGCGCCGAAAAATGCAGTCGAACTTGAGCGTATGATGGAATTTGCGATGAAATATCCACTGCCGATCAGCATCCGCTATCCGCGTGGCGCTGCCTACCAGGGCCTTCGTGAATTTGATGCACCTATCGAGCATGGAAAGTCCGAGCTTCTTTATGAGGGGAAGAAAATCGCTCTTGTAGCGGTCGGGTCGATG
>CAKQWR010000136.1 GCA_934279105.1 uncultured Oribacterium sp.
CCGAACGTCAGCATTCGCCTTCCGGGTCTGACCGAGAAGGATATCGAGGACATCAAGTTCGGTATCGAAGAGGGCTTCGATTTCGTGGCCGCTTCCTTCGTACGTAATGCAGACACCATCGAGCAGATTCGTGCGCTGATCGACGAGGCTGGCTCCAGCATGAAGATCATCGCGAAGATCGAGTCTCAGGAGGGTCTGGATAACCTCGATGCGATCATCGCAGCAGCGGATGGTATCATGGTCGCACGTGGCGACCTCGGTGTGGAGATCGATGCGAAGCGTCTCCCGCAGCTCCAGAAGGAAATGATCCACAAGTGTAACTATGCAGGCAAGCTCGTTATCACCGCAACCCAGATGCTCGATTCCATGATTCGTAATCCGCGTCCGACGAGAGCGGAGGTAACCGATGTTGCAAATGCGGTTTATAACGGAACCGACGCCGTCATGCTGTCCGGTGAGACGGCAGCCGGCAAGTATCCGGTAGAGGCCCTCGATATGATGGCATCCATCGTCGAGTATACCGAGCAGTTCCTCGATTACACACAGTATAAGAAGCGCAACGTCGACGAGAGCACCTATGCAAACATTTCCAACGCAGTCTGCGCAGCTTCTGTCACCACTGCGAGTGAGCTTGATGCCAAGGCACTGATCGTACCGACGCTCTCCGGCTCTACTGCAAAACTGATTTCGAAGTACCGTCCGAAGACCCACATCTATGCGATGTCCCCGAGTCAGTCGACTGTTCGCCAGATGATGCTCCTCTGGGGTGTTACCCCGATCTGGGCGAGAAGAGCCGACACCACCGACGAACTCTTCGAGTCTTCCATGGATGAACTCCGTGACCGAAACATCGTCGAGAAGGGTGACCTCTGCGTCATCACCGCCGGCGTACTGTCCCGCATGACCCGTAACCAGCCAGTCACCACAACAAACATCATGCGAGTAATGCAAGCATAATCACAGAGCTCTGCTCTGTGATGCCCCCGGGCGGCGAGGCCGTTTTGCCGGATTGCCGGCAAAATCAAACGACGATGCCCGCGCCGTAGGCGCATTAAATGGCATCGTCTCCTTGCAATCCATAGAGGGCCGTCCGCAGGACGGAGCGGCGCATGGATGCCATAGCGGCGAGCGTAAAAAAGCTTTGCGAGAGCAAAGCTTCCCTGTGATGCCCCCGGGCGGCGAGGCCGTCCCTTAGGCAAGGCTGAAAAATCAAATATTCCTTCAGAGAGCCAATGTATTTCGAAGCAGCGGCTCTTTTTGTATGTGGTGAATAAGTGCACAAGCTGGAAGCTTTTATCCTTCTGGGAAATGATGATATCTTAGGAAAATTATTATATCTCTGGGAAAATTGGGAAGAGAGTGGATGGTTGAATCTTCTGAAGCTCGGTGGACTCGTTTATATAGAAAACGATATGGAAGATGTTGCGCATCTTTTTTGGAAATTCACACAATCGACATGTGATTTGGAATCTGACATTAAGTATTTTGCGATTTGGCGCAATAGGGAAGAATTTAAAAATTTGCCATTATATGACTTTGACAAAAACAAAAGGTTTTCGAAATCTGACATTATGGATTCTCGCAATACGGAAGAAGTCGATAGAGAGACATTATAAATAAGAGTACTTTGACACAAAATGCGTGCCAGGTGAAAAATATGCATTATTTTATATAATGCCTAAAATCAGGGAGAGTGTGTATTGTGTGAAAACAGCGATATAAGGGGG
Organism: uncultured Oribacterium sp.; assembly: GCA_934279105.1. Classification (GTDB taxonomy): domain Bacteria; phylum Bacillota; class Clostridia; order Lachnospirales; family Lachnospiraceae; genus Oribacterium. The sequence goes on from CAKQWR010000136.1 coordinate 1,728, forward strand.
ATGAAGTGATAGCGGACTCTAAAAAAGTAATGTCAAATTTCGCCTAAAATCCATATTGTAAAAGAGATAATGTCAGATTACGACGCCGAGCCATATAGTAAAAGAAATAACGGCAGGTTTTAGAGAAGAGGAAGACTGTAAGGCTGTACATCGCCCTCTTGCATTCATTCTATATATTAGCCATATACTTTGCACGGATCGGAAAGCTTCTGCTGATGACAGCCTCCTGGAACTGTGGTAGTATGAATTCATTGTGCTGATTATATTTACTATAATTGCCGATTATTTTCTTTTTTGAATCTTATGTATTAAGATTTGAGATTAGATTTGGAACCGTGAAGATAACGCCGATGCATGATTTGAGCGGACAGTTCGATATGATTATTAACACGCGTGAAGGGAAACTCAGTGGCACGATCTTCTGTCTATATCCTTCCTCAATATCATTGTTTACACGCGTGGAGGGGATGTCACTGATGTTGCGCATTTTTTGTACGCTCCTATCATTATTTACACGCGTGGAGGGGATCCGTCAACTACCCATCATCTCAAGGCGGCGGGGTTCCGCCTATGATAAACGAAAGGATTAATTTATGAAAACACCATATATAACACTGGACCAGGTAAAGGAAATCGCGAAGACCTACCCGACACCTTTCTATCTGTATGATGAGAAGGGCATCCGTGAGAATGCGCGGAAGGTCTACAAGGCATTCAGCTGGAACAAAGGCTTCAAGGAGTACTTCGCTGTAAAGGCAACCCCGAACCCCACGATCCTTCGCATTCTGAAGGAAGAGGGCTGTGGTACGGACTGCAGTTCCCTCACGGAGCTTCAGATGTCCGACGCCTGCGGCTTCCATGGCCACGATATCATGTTTTCCTCGAATGACACACCACTTGAAGAGTATATCTTTGCAAATGAACTCGGCGCTATCATCAACCTCGATGATTTCACCAACATCCAGGAGCTGAAGGATACCCTGGGAAGTTTCCCGGAGACTATGAGCCTTCGTTATAATCCGGGCGGATATTTCCGTATCGCAAACACCATTATGGATAACCCACAGGATGCGAAGTATGGCATGACCACTTCCCAGCTGATCGAGGGTTATCGCATCCTGAAGGAAGGCGGCGTAAAGCACTTCGGTATGCATGCTTTCCTCGCATCGAACACCGTAACAAACGATTATTACCCGACTCTCGCGAAGGAGCTCTTCGAGCTCGCCGTAAAGATCAAGGCAGAAACCGGCGTAGAGCTCGATTTCATTAACCTTTCCGGCGGTGTCGGCGTTCCATATAAGCCGGACCAGAAGTCGAACGACATCGAGGCCATCGGCGAAGGTGTTCACCGCGTATACGACGAGGTGCTCGTACCACACGGCCTCGGTAACATTCGCATCTTCACCGAGATGGGCCGCTTTATGCTGGCTCCATACGGCGCACTGATCACGAAGGTCATCCACTTCAAGCACACCTATAAGGAGTATGCCGGTGTGGACGCCTGCGCAGTGAACCTCATGCGACCGGCGATGTATGGCGCGTACCACCACATCACCGTCCTCGGCAAGGAGAACGCTCCATGCGATCATACCTATGACGTAGCCGGTTCTCTCTGCGAGAACAACGACAAGTTCGCCATCGACCGTGCACTTCCGGAGCTTGAGAAGGGCGATTACCTCTTCATCCATGACGCCGGCGCACACGGCTTCGCGATGGGCTATAACTACAACGGCAAGCTCTGGTCTGCCGAGCTTCTGCTCCGTGAAGACGGCTCCGTCAAGCTCATCCGTCGTGCAGAGACCCCGAAGGACTACTTCGCTACACTTGACATCGATGACTGCATGAAGAAGTACCTCTGATTTTTCAGAACGTAACAGTTCAGACAGGCAGGGAACCCGGAGGGGCGGCAACGAAGGCCATACGTAGAGACCGTGTGAAATCAAGCCGGGTTCCCTTAGCGGCACTTGGTACTAGTTTCCTTGGCACCCTCTGCAACGCTGAGTTTTCATGAAGAAAACTCAGCGATTGCAGAGGGCCTAGTGCCGCTTAGGGTCCCCGGCTTAGATTTTACCGGTCTCGGAGTACTGTGCCTCCGTTGCCGCCCCTCCGGGTCCCCTGCCTGAATATCGGATTACTCGCCGTTCATCGCGTTTCGGATCGTTTTGATCGCGTGCTGCTCACGCTGGCGGATCGCCTCCGGGCTCACGTGGTAGAGCTCGGCGATCTCCCGCAGGGTGTGGCGCTTCCCGTTGAAGAGACCGTAGCGGAGCACGAGGGTGTTCCGCTCGTCCTCGCTGAGCTGATCCAGTGAATCATAGAGCTCCTGGATCTGCTGCTCATCGAGCACCTGGTCCTCGACATTGTCCGGCGATACGGCGATATCGCCGAGCTCCGTCGCTTCGCCATCATCGTTTCCGACCTTTGTGTTCAGTGAGGTCTGGCGCAGCACCTCCTGATCGAGCTGCAGACAGCGCTCCACCTCCTCGCGGCTCAGCCCGGAATCACGCACGATCGCGTCGATCATGGCATCCCCCTCGAGGTGCTCGAGATCGTAGCGCTTCTTGATGGCCTGCACCTTCATGATCCGCTCGAACTGATGATTCGAGACCCGGATGTTGAAGCCGGTGTTGTAGATCTCCTTCAGGATGCTGTCGCGGATCCAGTAGGTTGCGTAGGTCGAGAACTTCGCGCCCTTCGCCGGGTCGTAGCTGCGTGCGGCCGTCATCAGGCCAATGCTTCCGGAATTTACGAGATCATCGAGCCCGAGGGTGTGGTTGAAGAGCTTTTCGTACTTCTGTGCGGCGTGAATCACGAGTCCGCGGTTGCGCTCGAAGAGCTCCGTCTCCTCTGCCTGGGCGGACTGACCTGCCGCGGCCTTCGCCTGAATCTCGGATACGAGGCGCAGATTCTGCTGCTCCTGTTCGTCTATGGGCGGAGAGCCTGCCGGCTGTTCGGTCATATCGTTTACCTGCATGTCAGAAGCAGGCAGCGACTTCGGTGCTTCTTTAGTACCGGCGGCTGTATTCTTCTTATTTTCTTCAGATAATTCAGTCAATGGCGTCCTTTCTTTCTATGGCATGATGAAGATCTGCTCTTCTGCATTGCCCTGGGTGAAGGTTTCGAAGCCTTCGTTTGACATCGGCTGGAAATAGCTCGTGATCATACGGCAGATCCCGTTATGCGTCACGAGGAGGATGGTTTCCCCATCGTGCTCGCGGCGCAGCTTCCGGAGATACGGGTAGATGCGGGCAGCGATGTCGAGGAAGGATTCTCCCTCCGGATAACGCGTAAAGTAGCGATGCTTTTCCGTCTGGTACGCTTCGGAATTCCGAAGCAGTCCCTCGCAGGTACCGAAGTTCATCTCGATGAGCTCGGCAGCCTCCACCGGGGCAGGTGTGCCCGTGCCCTTCTGTGCGGCGACGATCTGTGCCGCCGTCTCCTTCGCCCGGCTGAGCGGTGAGCAGTAGACATGATCGAAGTG
>CAKQWR010000137.1 GCA_934279105.1 uncultured Oribacterium sp.
TTGCAGAGGGTGCTAAGGAAGAATCACTCCAAGTGCCGCTAAGGGGACCCGGCTTGATTTCACACGGTCTCTACGTATGGTCTCCGTTGCCGCCCCTCCGGGTCCCCCCCTGAACGCTTACTCGTTATGCTTCTGTATTTTCTGCGGAGCTCTCCGGCTGAATATTCTGGCGGATCTTGATGCCATTCACCTCGATGTCATCCGCGATCGGGATGAGAAGGTACTCGCGGCCGTCGATTACACGGGTCTCAACGAGCGCAGCGTTCTCCGATTTCACGTCAAGCTTCATGGTGAGCGACTTCACCACCAGATTCTTCTGGCTCTGAATGTTCTCTGCGAGAAGCGGGGATGGATCATCACCGACCGCTTCATCATAGATGCGGTCAAACTGGTTAAGCTGCTCATCGCTTGCGCCGTTTCTGGACAGAAGCTTCTTCATCTCATTCTTATCGAGCGCGACCTGATCGTCGGTTTCCTTATCCTTCTTGTTCTCCTCGATCATCTCCTTCAGATCCTCGTTGATGTTCCGGATGGTATCGAAGGTGCAGTCCCCGGAGAAGGTTGTTTCGATGATCTCGCGGAAGACATTCTGCTGATCCTTCTCCGTGCGGCTGAGCTCCGTGCCAAGTATATCGATGGCCACCTCCTCATGCCGCTCCTCTGGATGACGGGTGAAGTAGAGTGCGCTGTGAATGTCGGTGTTCCGGAAATTGTAGGCTGGGAAAAGGAAGGCTGTCTCCGGGTTCTTTACGCCCCAGTCATCCGTACGATTCCGGAAGGTCTGCTCAGCCTTGTCATAGCAGAGGCCGTCGTGCAGAAGCTCCACCGGACAGATGGAGCAGAGAATAAAGCTGTAGACATACTCACTGTCCAGCTCTGCCCCGTCCTTCATCTTCATCGGGATATCATAGACACCATGGCTTAAGAGAATAAGGTACTTACCAGGGAAGCTGTAGGTACCGATCACACGGTCGAAGAACTGTTCGACGAGCGCGTCATCCCGAAGCTCCGACTGCTGCAGCTTATACAGGAAGGCCTGATGACCACCCTCTACTTCTTCCGCATACGGAAACTCTACATTATATAAATTGCGTCCGAACTTGCCGGACATGGAGCGCTTGAAAATCTCACAGTACTTCGTCTGCTCCTCATCCGCAAGCTGCAGGAACATATCGTGGAAGGTCGAAAGCTTCTCCTTCTCTTCGTTCACATAGCAGGCACGCATACGATCGATGCGGCAGTTCTGACGGTTAAAACACTTCGTCTTAATTTCACTTACTGATTTTTTATCCATAATTCTCCTTTACTCCTGTGATGTGAAACGGAAATGGAGGACGACACTCACTTAGTTCAAAGGACAGAACCCGGTGGATGGTTCGTGTCTGCCATCACAGGCAAGCCTGTATGTCAGACGCGTACCATCCATCGGAACCTGTTCTTTGAATGCGCAATTTCGTCGCCCTCCATCTTCCGTTTCTCTTTTCTCGGCTGCGTCTACGGGTGGGCTGCTGTATCCGGATGATCATTGACGGATGTCTAGTTTGTTGCATCCTTCAGGATTTTAATCTCATCCTCTGAGAGTTTTCGAAATTCTCCTGGTAAGAGTTCCGGACCGAGTCGGAGCGCGCCCATCGTGATGCGGCGGAGGTAGAGGATTTCTTTTCCGCCTGGAAGGGCTTTTACCATTTTTTTAATCTGATGGAATTTGCCTTCCTGAATGGTGATTTCGACTTCACTCACGAGGCTGTCTTCTGTGATGTCGGCCGGTTCCTCGGCGCCGACGAAGGCAGGGCCGGCGAGACGGGTGCGAAGCAGGCGTGCCGTCGGGTCGGTGATGCGCATGTCGGCAAGCATCCGCTGTACCTGGTCGGCGTCGCAACGCGCGCATGCAGCGTCGGTATCGCGCTGTTCCGAGCAGGCCACCGGCGGATCGTCGTCGGCATCGGCCTCCTCCTGTGGGACGAAGGCCCACACGCTCACTGGGAAGCCGAGCTGCGCTCGGATGTCACCGACGGTTTTTCCGGTGCTCAGGATGCGGAGCGTCGCCGGCATCGCGGTCAGTTTTTCATCATAGCGGATGCCGCTAGTGAAGGCGCGCTGGTCGTCCTCCGTCATCGTACCGGTCACGATCGCGTAATAGGTTTTATCGATATGGTGCTTCGGCACGAGAAGCTGGTGTGCGAGGATGCCGTCGTTCGTGATGATGAGGAGGCCCTCGGTATCCTTATCGAGACGACCGACCGGAAAGAGATCCTTCCGGACGAGCGCATCATTTAAATTGATCAGGTCGACGACAGTCGTCTGCCGCCGGTCCTCGCTCGCGGACAGAACGCCCGCCGGCTTGTGAAGCATATAGTACTGTTGCTCAGCATAGCGGATCTCCACGCCGTCGAAGAAGATTCGGTCCTCGGCGGACACCTGCGCACCAGGATCCTTCTCCACCGTGCCGTTGACCGTCACGAGAGACTTCCGAATGGCTTTTTTCAAATCACTGCGGGAGCCGACGCCCATATCCGCTAAAAATTTATCTAATCGCATACGATTCCTCTTTCTCTACTTGTTTTCATAGTGTAGCATATCTCAGCGATTTCGCACTTGTCGATTTTTCAAAAACGATGGATTTCAAAACAAGTCTCTCTTTATTGAACTTGTCTAAGTAATATGCTATAGCCAAGTTGAGAGTGAACATAAAGGCCAAAAATCACATGCATCAAAACTGCAAATTGTGATTGAAAAATTTCTCCATCCAGCGTAGAATATATTCATTCTGCGGCTGTAGTACATCGGTAGTACGCTGGCTTCCCAAGCCAGATAGGCGGGTTCGACTCCCGTCAGCCGCTTTTTTTGTTGCCCGGAAATCATCCGGCAACCGGCATTTTTACGAGTTCTTTACATCAGGCCCCATCATCCTCTTCCACACAATTCCTAAGGATTCCGTAACTGTAACTACATATTCCCTGTTGTTTTCTCATGTATAGTACAGGTAAGCGTCAGGTATAATTTACTGAGTGCTACGTATATTAGCAGAAACAGTCGCAGAGACTCGTCTGCGTTTTTTGTTTTGTACGAAAACACAGCTATCGTGTATGGTTCGAAAGAAATCACCTATACCACAGGAGGATAGAGATATGGCACTGGACAGTGGAAAAGAAACACGCCGCCCACATACGCGTGAAAAAACAGAAGCCGATCAGCCTATACCGGAAGATCGAAGTGTGAGTGAACATCGCGGAGCGGACATGCGGTCGCGATGCTGAATCAGAATCTCGACCTCGATATCGAAAATTACATCACGTTTAACTGGAAGGGCGTGGCAGACGCCATTGAGCTCCTCGGTGGTATCGATATCGATGTCTCGAAGGCCGCTTTCTACTATATGAATGCCTACATTCACGAAACCTGCTTGAAAACCGGTATCAGTGCACAGAATCCTGCCGCCATGTATATCCATAAAGACGGTCCGCAGCACCTGAACGGCATACAGGCCGTGGCTTATGCGCGACTTCGCTACATGGACAACGATTTCGAACGTACGAAACGCCAGCGCGAAGTTATTTCTCAGTGCCTGGCGCTAGCAAAAAAGAGTGACCTTGCGACCCTCACGAAAATCATCGACACCGTGCTCCCGCAAGTGGCCTTCAACATCGACACCGCGGACATCATCGAACTCGCGAAAGGAATCTCCCGCTACAACATCCGCGAATCCGTCGGCTTCCCGAAAGACCTGAAGGATCAGATGATGGGAAGCAAAGGGGCGTGCGTGATTCCGACAACACTCGAGTCCAATGTCATCTGGCTCCACAGTATCCTCTTCGCGGATGAGAACTACACCGTTTCAGATGCCGTAAAGCGGTACTCGCAGAAGATTTCGGACGATTCTGCCGATGATGCGAACCGTAAGAAGGCTGAAGAAAGTGCAGATCAGAAGCCAACGACATCCCGCAAAGACGAAACAGAGAAGAACTCGCAAAATAAAACAGAAAGCAAAACCAGCGATGAATCCGAGACCGACGAAGGTGAGATCATCGAAACGTCGACGAAGGAAACGAAAGAAAGCGAAATCAGGGAATCTGAGACGGAAGAAGGCGAGATCATCGAAGCGTCGACGAGGGAAACGACGGAAGGCGAAACCAGGGAATCCGAGACCGACGAAGGTGAGATCATCGAAGCGTCGACGAGGGAAACGACAGAAAGCGAAACCAGGGAATCTGAGATCGACAAAGGTGAAATCATCGAAGCGTCAACGAGGGGAACAGCAGAAGCTTCGAAGGGCGGAAAAACCGAAAGCGTGTCGGAGACTGTCGAAGAGCCGGGAAGGCTACCGGAAACGGATTATGTTGGGCCCGTATAGATTCTGGATAAGATTGCGAACAGAGGCATCGCCAGATGAAGCATCGACGGTGCCGGGCTCTTTTTGTATCAGCATCAAATCAGATTTCAAATGCAAATGGCGACGAAAAAGACGCTTGCGTAACTGGATGATCCAATCTGGTCATGCAAGCGCCCCTTTGATTTCTGATATTTATGTTTCCGCGACAGGGCTTTCTGCAACACGGCTCTCGGCTACAGGTGCCGGGGCTGCTTCCGAGGCTGCGACAGGTGCCGCGTCGGTAGCGGATACCGCTTCGGTAACCGGTGCAGCTTCCGTCGGCTGTGGTCGGAAGGCGCTGTACTGCTTGCCGTTTCCGCCGACGACGTTCGCCTGACGGAACTGGATGAGCTCCGACACCGTCACCATCTGATAGCCCTGCTGATTCAGCCATGGAATCACCGTGTCACAGGCCTGCGAGGTAGCATCATACAGCTCATGCATGAGGACGATATCTCCATCCTTGATGTTTCCCTGGATGGCGTCGATCGTGGACTGTGCGTTTTTCGTCTTCCAGTCGAGCGTATCGATCGACCAGAAAATCATCGGCATCGTAAGGGTGCTCTTCACATCCTCGGATGTGATGCCGCCCGGAAGACGGGCCAGTGTCGGCGTGACGCCAGTCAGCTCCTGAACTTTCTGATTCGTTTTATCAAATTCACTGCGGATATAGTCGACGCCCTTCTTCGACAGCTTCTCATCATGATCCCAGCT
>CAKQWR010000138.1 GCA_934279105.1 uncultured Oribacterium sp.
CTCGGGTTAAGGGCGAAGCGCCTTAGCAGGTCAAGGGTGCAACCATTGCCCAGTTAGTGGCGTTTCGCCACTAAGTACTGGGTATTGCTTGTAGCAGAGCTTCACAAAATTAAGCAACTTCGTTGCAAATCCCTTCGGGAAAAACTAAATATTGTTATTATTAACAGACTGAGTAGAGAGATTTACTTGGTCTTTTTTTGTAGAAAAAAAGAAAGGAAGGAAGAGTTGAATGAAAGCAACAAGACATAATGGAAGGTCGGGAAAGCATGGGACTTATGATGCCAAACATAATGACCGCAGATTTGATGTTGAGAACAGTGAGCATATTGACGCAGAGAGGACGAAATTCAATGTCTATTGGGACCGCTATCAGGGTTATAGTCTGCCGAATGATGAAAACAAAAGAGCAAGATTTACTTTTACCGAAGTGGAGAAGGCATATTATGTTGAAAAATATTCAGATCATGTGGACGGACAGAATGAAAGAAATCGAAAGGCAAGGCACTACGACCGTGTAAAAACGATTGATGGTATTCTTGAAAATAACAAAACGTGTCCGGAAGAGACTTTATTACAGCTTGGAAACATTGATGGAACAGTTTCAGCCGATGTACTGGCTCAGATTAGTGCAGAATATTTTGAGGAATTTAATAAGCGATATGGTTCTCACGTCCATATTTTGGACTGGGCTTTGCATCTTGATGAAGCCACACCGCATATCCACGAAAGACACGTTTTTGATGCGGTCAATCAATATGGAGAATTGTGTCCCCAACAGGATAAGGCATTGGAAGAATTGGGGTTTGAACTCCCGAAACCGAATGAGAAAAAGGGGAAATACAATAACCGTAAGATGGTCTTTGATGAAGAGTGCAGAAAGTTGTTTATCAGCATCTGTCAGAAACACGGACTGGATATAGATGTTGAACCGGTCTTTGGTGGTGCAAGCTATCTGGAAAAGCAGGATTTTATTATCATGAACCAACAGAAGCGCATTGATGAGAAACAAGCTGTCTTAGATGGTCTTATGATGAAGATAGAGGATGTAAATGTAGTTGTTGTCTATTTTGAAAAGCATTACGGATTGTCCAACGAAAAGCGAATTGAGGATGTGATAAAGGTTGTGGCAAATGAAAACCGATATCATCCGGTTCTTGATTATATCAATTCCCTAACATGGGATGGCAAGGAACGAATACGCTATGCACTGCATCATTTCTTAGGAGCAGAGGTCAGCGACTACACTTATGAGGTAATGAAGCTCTTTATGATGGGTATCATATCAAGAATTTCCTGCCCAGGCATCAAGTTTGAGGTAATGCTTTGCCTGGTAGGTGGTCAGGGAGCCGGTAAATCCACTTTTCTGCGTTTCCTTGCCATGAAGGACGATTGGTTTACGGATGACTTAAAGAAAATGGATGATGACAATGTATACCGAAAGATACAAGCACATCTGATTGTGGAGTTCCCTGAAATGGTGGCTATTCTCAATGCCAAGAATGTGGAAGATACCAAGTCCTTTATGAGCAGGCAGAAGGATACTTATAAGACACCGTATGACCGGCATCCGAAAGACCATAAGAGGCAGTGTGTGTTTGCCGGTTCGTCAAATTCATTGGATTTCTTACCTATGGATAGGTCGGGAAACCGAAGATTCCTGCCTATTCTGTGTAGGTCGAATGAGGCTGAGGTTCATATCCTTGATGATGAAAAAGCATCAAGGGAATATATAGACCAAATGTGGGCAGAAGCAATGGTAATCTATAAGAGTGGCGATTTTCAGTTGAAGCTTCCAAAGAAGATTGAGGAAGAGCTTCGGGAGTATCAGAAACAGTTTATGCAGGAAGATACCAAGAAAGAGCTTATTCTTGATTATTTGGAGCATTGCCAAGCAAATATGGTGTGTTCAAGGCAGTTGTATGCTGAGGCATTGGGGAATGACGGAAATCCGGCACAATGGGAAATTCGAGAGATTAACGACATTATGAATAACTGTAGTGATTGGATTGCCTTTAGTAATCCAAGACATTTCCCTGAGCCATATCGCCGGCAGAAAGGATGGGAGAAGCCTGACAACAAAGAGAATGATTTTCAACCACTGACCGAAGAACAAATGAAACAGTTATCGTTTTTCGACGAGTAGATGAACATATAATTGCCCAGTAGGTTGTCGGCTGGTTGTCTATTCTGTTGCCAACCTCGTTGTCGGTTCTATATTCTTAAAACCCTTATATTTACTATATTTTTGAGGGGTTATATATAGTACTGACAACGAAAGCAACGGAATATTTGAGAAAAAGTAAATTTAGGAAAAGTAACTATAAATAAAAGGAATTGAGAGTTTTTGAAGGTCGGTTGTCAGCTTACGGTTGTCAGCTGAAAGAGGCTCTTCCTTATCAGGCAAAACAAAAAAGGAGAACACAAAATGGATAATAGAAAATCACACACACCGGTAGCACTCAGGAAGCAGATAGGTGGCACAATGTATGTTGTGAGAGTGCATTTCAATGAGGATGCCAAGGAAACCATGAAGGACAAGATAAAGAGGCTGATTGAGAATGATGTGAAAATATCTCAAAATACGGCATAAGGAAATGATATGAGTAGATTTTTGAGAAGTAGTGATGTATAATAAAATGCGTCAAATTCGGTGAGAATTTGGGGTGTTTACATTTGGTAAGTGTATTATAAAATAATAGGAAAGGTAGGGTTGATAAAATGATGAAAATAAACAACATGAGCAGGAGGCTCTACGAGTAACTCCTGAAAGAAAAGGAGAAACATAATGACTATTATAACTAGATTAGAGGAAGAAAGAGATTATCGTCGAGTAGAAGAAGTGACTAAAAGTGCTTTCGCATATCCAGAGAGGATTGAGCGAGGACAAATTGGCTGTCCATACGAGCATTGGATGGTTAATGAATTACGCAAAAGAGATGGTATTCTTTCTTTGAGTTTTGTCGCAATAGTGGATGGAGATATTGTCGGACATATTATTTGTAGTAAAGCAGAGGTTCGAGCATTGAATGGAATAACTCCAGTTTTAAACATTGGTCCAATAAGCGTTTTGCCAGAATATCAAAGGAAAGGTGTCGGAAAGGCACTTATAACAAAGATGATTGAAGAGGCAAAGCAATTAGGGTATGGGGCAATTTTGTTTTTTGGGCGACCAGAATACTATCCACAATTTGGATTTAAAGAAGCTTCACTATTTGGAATAACAGATTCAGAAGGTTACAATTATCCGGCATTTATGGGTATGGAGCTGATACCAAATTATTTAGCGGATGCAAGTGGGGGTAAGTATTATGAGTCAGACATTTATAATGATGAACTTAATAGAGAAGCTGTAAAAGAATTTGATAAGAATTTTTAGTAGGCAAATCTAATTTGTAAAGCTAGAAATTTTATGAATTGATTGAAAGGAGTGATTTCATATGAGAAATACAACATCGAACAGAGTTAACAAAAATAGGAGGGTGACAATATCTTAACCCTCTAAACAAAACGGAGGAAAGAAAATTGTATAACGAAAAGGATATTATTTCGAAATGGAATTCGGAGATGTATGATTGTAATGAAACGGATACTAATGATGTGGAATTTGCATTATCTGTTATTGGTGTTGAGTCTAAGCGGATTTTGGAGATTGCCTGCGGTGGTGGGCGATTTCTAGTACCCATGGCAAACGCAGGGCATAATGTTACAGGGCTTGATTTTGATGAACATATGCTAAATAGAATAGCTACTAAAACAGCAAGTACTCAAAATATTCATTGGCACAAGTCCGATGTCATTAACGATGAGTGGGAAACTGGATTTGATGTTGTGCTATTGGTTGCTAATTTCCTATCCAACATAGTATCTGATATGGATTATGAGCAAGCACAAGAACTTATGATTAAAAAATCAGCTGATGCACTTGTGTCTGGTGGGTATGTTCTCATTGACTACGCATATACGTTTTATCCTGAGAAATGGTTCAATAATCCTAATCCTAATATTGTATGGCAAGGAACAGATAGCGAAGGAAATTCAGGGAAAATGGTATTGCTTAATAATACCTATGATAAGGAAACGGGTATCGCAAAGTGTATTCGTAGATTTGAAATGACACTTGCTGATGGAAGTAATCTTATTCAAGAAATACCCACCGAAAAACATTTTGCAACTATTGAACAAGTTCGTGAATGGTTAAAACGTGCTGGCTTTGTCATTGAAAATGAGTGGGGAGATTACAGCGGGAATCCTATTAGTGAAAAAACAAACAGAGCTATTATTTGGGCACGGAAAAGGTAATGTAGTTTTCTTTGAAATTCAGTTTGAGCATTAGTATTCTGATAATCAAAAGTAAATAAAAATAACTTTACAGCCATTGTGGAGAAATCTACAGTGGCTTTTTTCATGCAATGAAATGCTGGGGTACTAAAAGTCCTTGACATTTCGTTTCAGGCAAGACGGCTAAGTCTATACTCGTGAGCTGCGGTGCCAGACTGGCTCCCTTTGATATAAAGGAGCTGCGTGAGATCACTGCATACGATGAATTACAACTTGATACCCTGGGAGATAAGAAGACAGCACTGTTCTTGATCATGTCGGATACAGATGCGACCTTCAATTTCCTGATCAGTATGGTGTATACCCAATTATTCAATCTGTTATGCGAAAAAGCAGATGATGTGTACGGCGGGAGACTTCCGGTGCATGTGCGGTGCCATATCGATGAGGCAGCCAATATCGGACAGATCCCGAACTTAGAGAAGCTTATGGCTACCATCCGTAGCCGTGAGATATCTGCAGCACTTAACAGTATGAAGAAGACACTCGGAGAAAGGATAAGAGAACAGAGAATCCTGATGCAGATGACGCAGGAAGAACTTG
>CAKQWR010000139.1 GCA_934279105.1 uncultured Oribacterium sp.
CCCTTTAACATGTCAGAAAGGGACTTGAGGGCACGATTACCAGGACCGGTTACAGGACGTCCACGACGGCCATTGTCGATCAGAGCATCGACTGCCTCCTGCAGCATACGCTTCTCGTTACGTACGATGATCTCCGGAGCGCCCAGCTCGAGAAGACGAGCCAGACGGTTGTTACGGTTGATGATTCTTCTGTAGAGATCATTCAGATCGGACGTTGCGAAACGTCCACCATCGAGCTGAACCATCGGGCGAAGATCTGGCGGGATGACCGGAAGGTTGGTAAGGATCATCCACTCCGGCTTGTTACCGGAGGAACGGAATGCCTCGACAACCTCAAGTCTCTTCACGATTCTCGTTCTCTTCTGACCGGAAGCATCATCGAGTTCCTGACGAAGCTCTGCATACTCCTTTTCGAGATCGATTGCACCGAGAAGCTCCAGTACAGCCTCTGCACCCATGCCTGCGCGGAAAGAGCCATAGCCATACTGCTCAATCGCATCTCTGTACTCCTTCTCGGAGAGAACCTGCTTGTAATCCAGACCGGTCTCACCCTTATCGAGTACGATATAGCTTGCGAAATAGAGGACTCTCTCCAGAATACGTGGGCTGATGTCGAGGATCAAACCCATTCTGGAAGGAATACCCTTAAAATACCAGATGTGGGAAACAGGAGCCGCCAGCGCGATGTGTCCCATGCGCTCACGACGAACAGAGGACTTGGTAACCTCAACGCCGCAACGATCGCAGATGACACCCTTATAACGGATCTTCTTGTACTTGCCGCAGTGGCACTCCCAGTCCTTAACCGGTCCAAAAATACGCTCGCAGAAAAGTCCATCCTTCTCCGGCTTCAGCGTTCTGTAGTTGATGGTCTCCGGCTTCTTTACTTCACCGTGAGACCACTCCAGAATCTTGTCCGGAGAAGCCAGGCCGATCTTGATCGAATCAAACTGAACAGGCTTATTTATATTGTCAAGCTGTGCCATGTTTCCTCCTATTATTCATTGTCGCCGTCGCCGTAGTCGTCATCCGACAGGGAAACTGCGCTGTCACCGTCATCGAAGAGCTCTGTGGTTGTATCACCGCCGAAATCGTCATCTGCAAGATCTGTATAGTCATCCTTTGCAGCTTCCTCCGCTTCCGCGCTGTTCACAAGCTCACCATCCTTGAATTCCTGGGTCTCATAGCCATACTGACCGTAGTTTTCATTACGCTCATAGCGGCTGTCACCACCGGAAAGGAGACGGTGCATATCCTGGTTTGCATCATAGAGATCCTCGGTGATCTCGATCTCGTTCTGATTCTCATCGAGAACGCGTACATCCAGGCAGAGAGCCTCAAGCTCCTTCAGCATAACCTTGAAGGACTCCGGCACACCAGGTGCCGGAATGTTCTGGCCCTTAATGATGGCTTCATATGTCTTTACACGGCCTGCAACATCATCCGACTTCATGGTCAGAATCTCCTGCAGAGTATATGCCGCACCATATGCCTCCAGTGCCCAAACCTCCATCTCTCCGAAACGCTGTCCACCGAACTGTGCCTTACCACCGAGCGGCTGCTGTGTAACCAGGGAGTATGGACCAGTAGAACGTGCATGGATCTTATCATCTACCAGGTGATGCAGCTTCAGGTAGTGCATGAATCCGATTGAGGTTCTGCCGTCAAACGGAAGACCGGTACGTCCATCACGGAGCTGAACCTTACCATCGGTCGAAATCGGAACACCCTTCCACTCCTCACGGTGATCGAGGTGTGCGCCGAGGTACTCATAAACCTCCGGATCAAGCTCATCCTTATGAAGCTCCGAGAACTCTTCCCAACTCTTATTTGCGTAATCGTTCGCAAGAATAAGGGTCTGTGCGATATCATTCTCGTTTGCGCCATCGAAGATCGGGGTTGAAACATTGATACCCAGAACCTTCGCAGCGAGGGAAAGATGCAGCTCGAGCACCTGTCCGATATTCATTCGGGAAGGTACGCCGAGAGGGTTCAGCACGATATCGAGCGGACGACCATTCGGAAGATAAGGAAGATCCTCAACTGCAAGTACACGTGAGCATACACCCTTGTTTCCGTGACGACCGGCCATCTTATCGCCGACACCGATCTTTCTCTTCTGTGCAATATAGATGCGAACAGACTCGGAAACGCCCGGAGCCAGCTCGTCACTGTTTTCTCTTGTAAATACCTTTGCGTCTACAACGACACCATATGCGCCGTGCGGAACCTTGAGGGAGGTATCACGAACCTCACGTGCCTTCTCACCGAAGATTGCACGAAGCAGTCTCTCCTCGGCGGTCAGCTCCGTTTCACCCTTCGGTGTTACCTTACCAACGAGAATATCACCGGCACGAACCTCTGCACCGATACGGATGATTCCACGCTCGTCGAGGTTCTTCAAGGCATCATCGCCGACACCCGGAACATCAGCAGTGATTTCTTCCGGTCCGAGTTTGGTATCACGTGCCTCACACTCATACTCCTCGATATGGATAGAGGTATAGACATCGTTCTGAATCAGCTTCTCGGAAAGGAGAACCGCATCCTCGTAGTTGTAACCTTCCCAGGTCATGAATCCGATCAGCGGGTTCTTACCAAGTGCGATCTCACCCTGACAGGTGGAAGGACCATCCGCGATCACATCGCCCTTCTTTACATGGTCACCGGCGAAAACAATCGGCTTCTGGTTATAGCAGTTTGACTGGTTAGAACGCATGAACTTGGTGAGCTTATACTCATCCAGCGTGCCATCCGAGTCACGACGAACGGTGATCTTGTTGGATGCAGAGATCTCAACGACACCGTCGTACTTCGCAAGACAGCATACACCGGAGTCGACAGCAGCCTTTGCAGAGATACCGGTATCAACGGCAGCTCTCTCGGTTACCATCAGCGGTACGGCCTGACGCTGCATGTTCGAACCCATCAGCGCACGGTTCGCGTCATCGTTCTGAAGGAACGGAATCATGGAGGTCGCCACGGAGAATACCATCTTCGGGGATACGTCCATCATATCAACGCTTGCCTTCGGGAATGCCTGCGTAGCCTCTCTGTAACGGCCGGAAACATTGTCATGCACGAAATGTCCATCCGCATCAAGCGGCTCGTTCGCCTGTGCAACAACGTAGTTATCTTCTTCATCCGCTGCAAGGTATACAACATCCTTCGTAACCTTCGGGTTCTTCGGATCCGACTTGTCGACCATACGGTACGGAGCCTCGATGAAGCCGTACTCGTTGATACGAGCGTACGATGCCAGGGAGTTGATCAGACCGATGTTCGGTCCCTCAGGTGTCTCGATCGGGCACATACGACCATAGTGTGTATAGTGAACGTCTCGAACCTCGAATCCAGCACGGTCTCTGGAAAGGCCACCCGGTCCCAGGGCGGACAGTCTACGCTTATGGGTAAGCTCAGACAGCGGGTTGTTCTGATCCATGAACTGTGACAGCTGGGATGATCCGAAGAATTCCTTTACGGATGCTGTGACAGGCTTGATATTGATCAGAGACTGCGGTGTGATCTCCTCGATATCCTGTGTTGCCATACGCTCGCGAACAACACGCTCCATACGGGAAAGACCGATACGATACTGGTTCTGAAGCAGCTCGCCTACCGCACGGATACGACGATTGCCGAGGTGATCGATATCATCCTTGGTACCGATTTCCTCCTCGAGGTGCATGCAGTAGTTGATGGAAGCAAAGATATCTTCCTTGGTGATGTGCTTCGGAACGAGCTCATGCATATCCTTGATGATCGCGATACGAAGTGTACGCTGATCATCTGCATTTTCCTGCATCAGGCGCTCAAGCTCCGGATAGTATACGAGCTCTTTCGGTACGTCCTTATCGATGATGGCCTGCTTTTCCTCAACAGAAAGAGAATTCCAGAGTTCCTTCTGCTTCTCCTGACCCATGATACCGTTGGTACGGTCTGCCTGGCGCTGGAAGTACTCACGCACGTGATCATACTCACGTGCCTCCTCATAATCGATCTCCTGTGCATCGAAGGTAACATACTTCGAAAGGTCAACTTCCATAGAAGAAAGCACCTTCTCCGTACGTGTCTGGCCCTCGATCATAACGAACGGAACCGCTGCGTTCTGAATCTCAACAGCCTTTGCGTAGCTGATCTGATCACCAGCCTGCGCAAGCAGCTCGCCGGTTGTCATATCCATGACATCTTCTGCAAGCGTCTTGCCCTTGATTCTATTCTTAAAGTGAAGCTTCTTATTAAACTTATAACGACCAACCTTCGCAAGGTCATAACGACGCGGATCGAAGAACATGCCGTTCAGAAGAGAACTTGCAGAATCTACGGACAGTGGCTCGCCCGGTCTGATCTTACGATAGAGCTCGAGAAGACCACCCTCATAGTTCTGTGCCTCCGGCTGCTCCTTCTCAAAGGATGCAAGAAGCTTCGGCTCATCACCGAAAAGCTCGAGGATCTCTTCATTTGAGCTTACGCCCATCGCTCTGATAAATGCAGTTACCGGAACCTTACGGGTTCTATCCACACGTACCCAGTAAATGTCATTGGAATCGGTCTCATACTCGATCCATGCACCACGGTTCGGAATCACGGTACAGCTGAAAAGCTCCTTACCAACCTTATCATGATCCTCACCATAATAAATGCCAGGAGAACGAACGAGCTGTGATACGATAACACGCTCAGCACCGTTAATTACAAATGAGCCGGTATCTGTCATCAGTGGCAGATCGCCCATGAAAATCTCGTGTTCATTGATCTCATCCTTGTCCTTGTTGATGAGACGTACTCTTACCTTGAG
>CAKQWR010000140.1 GCA_934279105.1 uncultured Oribacterium sp.
ATGCTGCCGTGAACTACACCGATCGCGAGACGCCATGGACCCGTATCATCGAGCATAAGTGGTTCGAGTTCGGCAAGGACGCGGAGGGCCGGGACCTTCCGAAGACCGTGATCTCCCGCGAGTTCTCGAGCGAGTGGAAGCCGGGCGACGAGCCGTACTATCCGGTCAATGATGAGAAAAACGGCGCGCTCTATCAGGCATATAAGAAGCTGGCAGACAGTGAGACGCGCGTGATCTTCGGTGGGCGCCTCGGCGAGTACAAGTATTATGACATGGATAAGGTGATTGCATCGGCACTTGAGATGTGCAAGGAGGAATTATGAGCGAGAAATATGTGGCAGCAACAGATCGTTACAGCGACGAGAAGAAGCTCTACCGACGCTGTGGAAAGTCGGGACTGAAGCTTCCGAAGGTGTCCCTGGGCCTCTGGCACAACTTCGGTACGGATGCCGATATGGATGTGATGAAGTCGATGCTCTTTACAGCATTTGATCACGGCATCACCCACTTCGATCTGGCGAACAACTACGGTCCGGAGCCGGGCGCGGCAGAGGAAAATTTCGGAAAGATCCTGAGCTCGGATCTTCGTCCGTACCGCGATGAGATGATCATCTCCTCGAAGGCGGGCTTCACCATGTGGGACGGTCCTTACGGTGACTGGGGCTCCCGCAAGTATCTGATGGCATCGCTCGATCAGTCGCTGAAGCGCATGCAGCTCGATTATGTGGATATCTTCTATCATCATCGCATGGATCCGGAGACACCGATCGAGGAGACCATCATGGCACTCGATCAGATCGTACGCTCCGGGAAGGCGCTGTATGTCGGTATTTCAAATTATGATGGACCACACGCAGCAGAGGCGTTGAAGCTCGCACGTGAGATTCACCTGCCGCTCATCATCAACCAGAACCGCTACTCGATTCTCGACCGCACCATCGAGAAGAACGGACTCAAGGACTTTGCCCGCGAGGAGAGCATGGGCGTGATCTGCTTCTCACCGCTCGCACAGGGCATGCTGTCCGAGAAGTACCTGAAGGGAATACCGTCTGACTCTCGTATCGCGAAGGACGGTCGCTTCCTCCATGCAGATGACATTACGCCGGAGAAGATGGAAGGTATTCGCCGCCTCGATGAAATCGCGAAGCGCCGTGGCCAGACGCTCCCGCAGATGGCACTCGCCTGGGACCTCCGCGATCCGGAGATCACCTCGGTGCTGATCGGCGCATCGAAGCCGCAGCAGATCCTCGAGAACCTCGGTGCCATCGAGAACACCAGCTTCTCCGCAGAAGAGCTGCGGGAGATCGACGAGATCCAGGCATCCATCGCCGGAGAACTCGACGCAAGAAGACATGTATAGGCAGATGTAGAAGAATCTTTGGATTATGTGGATAGAAAGAATGGCAGAGGGAGTTCCCTCTGCCATTTATATATGGAGTAAAGCGCTTACTGATTTGCCCGTCTGGAGTGCATTTCAGACGGGCAGCTGCAGAATGTGCTTGATCCTATGGGATGGCTGGTCGCGAGTAGGCGTCGCGGGATCAGCTGTCGGTCTCAGCGGAATGATGCGGGCTGGCATCGCGGGACCGTCTGTGTATTAATCCTAGCGATCATCGATTTCGACGCTGCCGCTGCGCTTCGGGCCGTCGCTGTTCGTGATGACGCTGTGCGGGCCGCTGGAGCTCGAGGAGCTGTTGTTTTTCGTCGGTACGGATGGGCCGAAACCGTTGGTGGATGGAGCCGTTGTGCTTGGGTCGGTCTTTTCAGTCGTGGTAGAAGCATTGGCACCGGATGTGGAGGAGCCGTTCGCATCTGTCTTACCGACGGTAATTTTGTTTGAGACGAGATCCTTCTTCGAAACGGTCGCACTGTTGCCGACGTTTGTGTTGTTCTTCTGCGAGATGACCGAAGCGTTGTTCTTGCTCGTCGTCTTGTTGGAAGCGTTGTTTTTCGAAGTCGTGCTTGTTTTGTTGCTGGTCTTCGAGCCCGTTCGATTTGTGACGAGGCGTGTGCCATCCGATGCATAACCATACTTCTGGAGGCCTTCGATGGGGGTCGGTTCGACATAGGTGCCGACCGGATAAACGCGGGTCACAGCATTGACACCATCAAACCAGGCACCACTTGCACCGACGAGATAGCCATCCGGCGTCGTGCAGTTCAGTATGAGGTAGCCGTTTTCGTCGAAGGCGAAGCACTGATAAACGCCATCGTTGTCGCCGTCGATCCACTGCCAGGAAAAAACAGGATAGGTTCCGTCATCATTGACATACCAGAAACCGGTGGAATTCGCGCGCCATTCGCCGGCGAGTACCGGTGTAGCCACGAGCGCTGCACCGAGAAGTGCCGCTGCGCCGCCGGTGAGAAGTTTCTTATAAAGATGATACATAGCGTTCCCCTCTGTTGAAGTGACGATGTACGTTACATCGTGTTTTCTATAATAAATGCATAGTTACACTATAGCACGTGTGCGGTTGCGAAATCCGCGGGATATGATTGCGATTCGCTTACGGATTTTGACAGAAGTTTAGAAATCTGTTAGAAATGAAGGTCATTTTTGTGGAAAAGTGTTAAATCTTAATCAAATCCTCATAATTTAGGCCCTACTCTTATGGCCGTACTGTGGTATAGTATGACTATCAGCTAAATCGGTTAACAAACCAGGAGCTGAGGAGGAAGACGTTTGAGGAAGCAGCTGCATGGGCTGTGGAAAAGATAGAAGTCTTTCGAAAAACACTGATTGTAAGGTGTCAGGCACCTGAAAATAATCTGCGAAACAAGCAGGGAAAATGGAGAATGATTATGAGAAACTTCACAAAGAGATTCGTAGCTACCGCAACTGCAGTCCTTATGAGTGCTTCTGTACTCTCAACCACAGCACTTGCTGCAAATACAACCACAGCTGGCAATGCTTACCAGGCAATGGTAAATACGGTAACATCTGTAAAGCAGACGCGTAATGCGTTCAACGCAAAGGCAGTCGCACGTAACGCAGCAAAGGGTACGA
The DNA here is from genome assembly GCA_934279105.1 of uncultured Oribacterium sp. Taxonomy (GTDB): domain Bacteria; phylum Bacillota; class Clostridia; order Lachnospirales; family Lachnospiraceae; genus Oribacterium. The sequence goes on from CAKQWR010000140.1 coordinate 3,008, forward strand.
AGAAGGCTGGCAGTACCGCTTCTCTCGCTGCGAACCAGATCGTAACCAACGTACTGAAGGTAAAGGGCGCAGGTTCTGCCGCTTCTACCAGCGCAAACGATAAGCTTGCGAAGTCAAAGGCAGCAGCTGCAGCAGCAAACGCAGCGTTTGCAAATGTTGCGGATGCGGGTGATCCAAACATGGACCTGACCGTAGGCGCAACCTTCGGACCATCTGTACCACAGGGTGCGTATGCTGCACAGGTTGCACCAACCCTTGATCCGACCATGATCAACGTACCTGGCCCGGACGGAAAGGTATCCGACGGAAACGCGCAGGACTGGTAATTTCGAAAATCTGAAATAAAATCAAGACGTAAAGAAGCTGTGTCGAAAGGCACAGCTTTTTTGTATGAAAAAGAATTGAGAATCGAGGGCGGATTCATAGAAAGAGCGAGCGATGAGCGCGGGATTTGTGGAAAGAAAGAAGTCGGCATAGTGGATCAAACCCCGCCGCGAATCCGCGTGCTTCCGAGCCTAATCATCTTGATTTTATCTGCCCCCTACTTTATAATGAGAAGGCTATAAAGGCCGGAATCTGCCTATTTTTAGGCATTCAGGTCAGCCGCTGGTAAATTTCCGGTGTGATAAATGTTAGATAACTATAGATTAAGGAGAAAAGGCGCTTATGTTTAGAAAAGTTGATACAAACATGAACTTTGTAGAGCGCGAGGGTGAAGTAGAGGAGTTCTGGAGACAGAACCATATCTTCGAGGACTCCATCAAGGAGCATGAGGGTGATCCTTCTTATGTGTTCTATGATGGTCCTCCTACGGCAAACGGTAAGCCGCATATCGGCCATGTCGAGACTCGTGCATTTAAGGACATGATTCCGAGATTCCATGCGATGAAGGGTGCGATGGTACCTCGTAAGGCCGGCTGGGATACCCACGGTCTTCCGGTTGAGCTCGAGGTAGAGAAGCAGATCGGCATTAACGGCAAGGATCAGATTGAGAATTATGGTATTGCGCCTTTTATCGATCACTGTAAGGAGAATGTCTGGAAGTATAAGGGCATGTGGGAGGATTTCTCTTACAAGGTCGGCTTCTGGGCAGATATGGAGCATCCATACGTTACATATCATGATGATTATATCGAGTCCGAGTGGTGGGCACTGAAGGAGATCTTTAAGAAGAAGCTTCTGTATGAGGGCTTCAAGGTCGTTCCGTACTGCCCTCGCTGCGGAACACCGCTGTCCAGCCACGAGGTAGCACAGGGTTATAAGGAGCTGACCGAGCGTTCTGCGATCGTTCGTTTCAAGGCGAAGAATCAGGATTTCTACTTCCTCGCATGGACGACCACACCGTGGACACTTCCATCGAACACCGGTCTCTGCGTAAACCCGGATCTGGATTATGCGAAGGTAAAGGCAGCCGATGGCTACACCTATGTGATGGCCTGCACACTGCTGGATAAGGTGCTCGGCCCGCTCGCAAAGGATGGCGAGGCAGCATACGAGATCCTCGAGACCTATAAGGGTACCGATCTTGTCGGCATTGACTATGAGCCACTGTACGCATGTGCAGCCGAGGCGGCAGAGAAGCAGCATAAGCGCGCACACTATGTGATCGCAGACGGCTACGTAACGGCAGACGATGGTACCGGAATCGTACACATCGCCCCTGCATTCGGTGAGGATGATGCCCGTGT
>CAKQWR010000141.1 GCA_934279105.1 uncultured Oribacterium sp.
CCTACGACGACCACGGTTTTTCCTCGGTAGAACATCCCGTCACAGGCCGCACAGTAAGCGACACCACGGCCGACGAGGGCCTGCTCTTCGGGGATTCCGAGCACCCGGGGTGTCGCACCGGTCGCGATCACGACCGTCTTTCCGAGATAGGTGCCGGAGCTGGTTTCGACTCGCTTCGGTGTTTCGCTCAACTCCAGCTTCGAGACTTCCGCGTACTCCGTGACGGCACCGAATTTCTCCGCCTGCTGCTGCATTTTCTCACCCAGCGTGAAGCCGTTGATGCCATCCTCGAAGCCAGGATAATTATCGATCTGCTGGGATAGTGCCATCTGCCCGCCGGCGGACAGTTTCTCCAGAACCACCGTGTCGAGACCGGCTCTGGCGGCATAAAGTGCGGCTGTATAGCCACCCGGACCGCCACCCACGATGATCATATCGTATACATGATTCTGATTCATAGAACTTCCCTCCTGCTCACTTTCGCTCACGTTACCTGCGCCTCTGTCTTTTCGTGGCGGCTTCTATGAAACGGCCACCTGCGGCGACATCACCGACGTGATCACGCTCTTTCCATAGAGTCCTGGATGAAGCGCTCGATCGCGGCCTTCGAATCCGGTGCCACGATCGAATCGACCGCCTTTCCGCCGCGATAAAGAACCAGCGTCGGAATCACCTCGATCTTCTCTGCTTCTGCGAGCTGCGGCTCTTCATCGATATTCACTTTTCCGATGACAAGCTGATCACTGTACTCTTCTGCGATTTTCTCATAGGCCGGTGCAATTCTACGGCAGTAAACACACCACGGTGCCCAGTAGTCGACTAAAACCGGCTTCTCTTCATGCATGAACTGGTCAAACTGAGCTTTATTGATATTGATTGCAGACATATGCGTTACCTCCATTTAAGTATTCGCCCAACAGGACTATATAAACTTTAACTATGCAATGTATTTTTGTGGTATTAGGAATGATTCCTAATAATGTTATACTATATCTCTCTTTCAAGGTCAATAGAAATGATAATAATTATTGTTTTATGGTTTTGGATGATAAAAATTGCTGTTTTTTATAGATACGGCTGGATATTTCGCTTCTATGATGTATTAAATAAGCCCAAACTTGAACTGATGCTAACGTCAGATGCTGGTTTTGACGCCTTTATGCTGTATCAATCAAACGAAATCTCTAGCTGATGCCAACAAAAGTCAGCGTTATCTGCAGGGCGATGTTGGCATCAGAGAGGAAATATGCCTGAATGATGCCAACATTGGCCTGAAATCACCCAGTCATCAACTGAAAAAGGCAGAAAAAGATACAGCATAGAACTGAAACCTGCACAAGTTCAGATTTATCTCCGAACAGCGCAGAAAAAATACAGCATAGAGCCGAAGCCCTATGCTGTGTCATGGTCTTTATATGATTTTTGAGTCGCACAGGTGCGAAACGCCCGGGCAAACCAACTGAGGACTGCCCCATAAACTTTATTCCGACATCAGATGCAGTTGCACAGGTTTTCTAAATAGCGGATGTATGGAGCCGTCAGCGTCCGGCATATCTGATATTGCTGGAGGCGTTTCGGAGTAAATGGTGTGCGTAGAAGCCGCGAACGTAATGCGTTTAATCGACGTGATCTTCCGGAGCTTTAGTATCCTCCGCTTCCAGCAGTCGCATGCCGGCGGTTTCCGTGACAGGGAGTGAGAACACGATGGCTTTTGCCTTCGAATCCGGGCCGGCTTCCTCTATGATTGCCTTCATGATGGTATTCTTTTCCGCGGATTTCGCAACGATCAGCACGAGTTCCTTTTCGGAGGCCAGCGAAACGCCCATGAAATGCGACGCTTCTTTCACGCCGGTGCCCTTCGCGTGGATGATCGTGCCGCCGCCGGCACCGCTGGAACGTGCGGCGTCCATCACGAGATCGGTGTATCCCTGATTTGTAATCGTTACCAGAAGCTCATATTTCGTATCCTTCAAAACGGATTCCTCCCCTTTTATAAATTCCTGCCCACAGGTCAGTGCTGCCAGCGCTTTTTTACCGCCGATGCTGGAAAACGGCACGATGAAGGCGATGCCGGTGCCGGGCACATCGATGCGCATGCGGTTCTGCAACCCATAGCGGATCGCTTTCCAAATCTGATAGGTGACCGCGGAAAAAATCACCGACTTTTCGCTTATATCGAGACCGAGGAAGTCCAGTACCTCGCTGGCGGCCGTTCCACGCCCGACCGAGACGAAGCTCACAGATGCACCGTATTTCTCATAAAAATCCGTAAAGCGGTCGGTGCTGTTCCGGTCTACGATCGTTATCATCCAGTAAAGATCATTCATATTTTTTCTCTTTCATCGCTATCCAGGTGATGAATCATGGCGTCCGCGTCATGATCCGAGCATCCTGCAGTTCATCAGGCCAATGTTTAAGCCGCATACATCCGCTCGAACGGGCCGATGTTTATGTCGCATACATCCGCTCGAAGCCTCAGAGTTCGATGATGGCATCCTCAGGAAGCGCATCAAATGCAGCAGAATAGCCGGCAAATGCAGCCGTCGCATCGGAGATGCCCTGTCGTGCCCGAATCTGTGATACGAGTCCCATAATCTGAATCGTGATGAGTGGTGTCATCGCGACCATGGCCACGACACCGAAGGCATCTGCCACGATATCACCACCTACGGCGATGCAGGCCCCCTGGGCCAGTGGCAGCAGAAAGGCCGCCGTCATCGGACCCGAAGCGACGCCGCCGGAGTCGAAGGCGATCGCGGTATACAGCTTCGGTACGAAGAAGGAGATGCCGAGGGCGATGCCATACCCAGGGATCAGCAGCCACATGATGGAGATACCGGTCAGCACGCGCAGCATCGCGAGTCCTAAGGAACAGGCCACACCGATCGATAAGGCGAGTCCCATCGCTTTCGCGGAGATGGCGCCGTCGGTCAGCTCCTCGACCTGCTTATTCAGAACATAGACGGCAGGTTCTGCCTTGACGATGAAATATCCGATGATCATCGCCACCGGGATCAGCAGCCAGGAGGTAGAACCGGTCGCCAGCTCTCTACCGAGATAATTACCTGCGGGCATAAAGCCGACATTGGCACCGGTAAGGAACAGTACCAGCCCGATATAGGTATAGAGAAGTCCGACCATAATTTTCAGAAGTGTTCGCAGCGAGAGCTTCAGCACGAGCAGCTGGAAAACGAAAAAGAACAACACAATCGGAAGAAGCGAAACCGCTATCTCCTTCATATAGAGAGGAAGTTCCTCTGCAAATAGATGGAAAAGCTCCGTCGAGGTCGTGATATCCGGTATCGCTGGCGGCATATACGCGGATTCATCCGGATGAAACAACATACCGAGGATCAGCACTGCCAGAATCGGTCCGATGGAACAGAGTGCGACCAGACCGAAGCTGTCCGAGGCGGCATGGCGGTCGCTACGGATGGAAGCGATACCGACACCGAGTGCCATGATAAACGGAACCGTCATCGGACCGGTCGTCACACCGCCGGAATCGAAGGCCACACCCCAGAAGCTGTTCGGCACGAAGCGTGCAAGGATGAAAATCAGGATGTAGCAGCTTACGAGAATCGGCGGAAGCGCGATGGAAAACAGCATACGAAGCAGTGCCACAACCAGAAACGCTCCGACACCGCAGGCTACCGACAGAATAATCGTCCTGTTCGGCACCGCCGGGACCTGTGCGGCCAGCACCTGGAGATCGGGTTCGGATATGGTGATGATAAAGCCCAGGAAAAATGTGATGAGAATGATGATCGAAATATGCCTGCTTTTTTTAAGCGCTGCACCGAGACGCTCGCCCATCGGCGTCATCGCCATCTCGGCCCCTAAGGTAAAAAACATCATACCGATAATGATGAGTGTCGCACCCATGATAAAGCAAAGAAGAATGCTCGAGGACACCGGCGCGATCGTGAAGCACAAGAAAAGGACGATGCCGACAATCGGCATCACAGCAACCAGCGCTTCTCGAAGCTTTTCGTTGAGGAACTTGATACTGTGCAAAGGCATGTACCTCCTGTAAAAACAAAATATACTATTGAGATAGGAATACTATACTTTATTTTAACAGAAGAAGCCGATTTTATAAACTGGTCAATCCGAAGGTTTTGTACATATTTTGAGAGAAAATGTTCCTGAAGGATGCCAACATTGGCATGAAATCGCGCAGGCGTCAAATTAAAAAAAGATACAGCATAGAGCCGAAGCCCTATGCTGTATCTTTTTTCTTTTCTATTTACGCACGAATATCATAGCGGTAGCGCTCGAGGACCTTGCGGGCCTTCTCTTCAGATTCTTCGTCGTAGAAGGAGATGCGGAGAGCACCTTCGCCGTGGTCACGACTGTTGTTGATGCCCATGTTCTTGATGGAGACACCCTTCGATGCGAGGATGACGGAGATCGTAGAGATCGCACCGACTTCATCTTCGATGTCGACGGAAAAGCTGTAATCAGCGCTGAGGACACCCTTATTCTTCGCGCTGATTGAGTTCCGGTATTCGCGGGAGGACTCGAACATGTGGAGAATCTTCTGGTCGGACTCCTCCTTCTTGAGAGAGGTCGAGATATCCTGAAGTTCTGCGATGTAACGGTCGAGGAGCTCGACGAGTGGCTTACTGTTCGTGTCGCAAATCTGCTCCCACATCTCCGGACT
>CAKQWR010000142.1 GCA_934279105.1 uncultured Oribacterium sp.
CTCGTTATCGTGTCCATCGGTGCACTCGCCGATGCCACACTGTGGGAGGAGATTCAGTGCGCTGCGAAGGAGCATCATACGAAGGTCTACCTGCCATCCGGCGCTGTCGGCGGCTTCGACATTCTCCGTACGATTCACGAGATGGGGGGAGCCCAAGCAGAAATCCTGAATCTGAAGGCACCGCGCAGCTTAAACGGCGCTCCATATTTAGACGGTCGTGAGCTTTCCGAAGAGCAGGAGGAAAATGTATTTGAAGGCAATGCGCTCGAAGCCATCGCCGGCTTCCCGAAGAATGTAAATGTCGCTGTATCCAGCGGCCTCGCCAGTGTCGGTGTCGAAAACATGTGTGTAAAAATCCGCAGCATCCCGGGACTCGAGGATAACATTCACGCCATCACCTGCCAGAACGACAGTGTAAAGGCAGAGATCACCATCACCTCAAAGCCGGATCCGGTAAACCCGAAATCCAGCATCGTCACCGCCTGGAGTGTCGTCGCGATGCTCCGCAATCTGGCATCACCGGTGGAGTTTTTTTAAATAGAGGTAAATTATGACTCTTTTGCAACTGAAATACGCGGTCACCGTCGCGGATACCGGCTCCATCACGGCCGGCGCAGAGAAACTGTACATCGCGCAGCCGAGCTTATCGAAGGCACTTCGTCTCCTGGAAGAGGAGCTTGGATTCTCCATCTTCGTACGAAGCCGTAAGGGCATCCGCATCAGTGAGGATGGAGCGGAATTTATCAGCTATGCACGTCGCGTGCTCGAGCAGAGCGACCTTCTCGAGGAGCGCTATGGCAAGGAACAGAAGCGCCGAAAAATCATCTCCATCAGTTCATCGCATGTGCATAGCACCCAAGTGGCGTTCGCTTCGATCATCAGTGAATTCGGTGGTGATGAGTACTCGTTTTCACTCCACCAGTGTTCTCCGATGGAAGTGATCCAGGAGGTGGAATCCAGAAGAAGTGAGGTCGGCGTCATCGCCGTTCGAAAGGAAAACCGACGCATCATGATGCGTATTCTTCGTGAAAATGGCCTCATGTTTACACCCGTCTATGAGGTGCCGATCGTGGCGTGGATGTCCGCGAACCATCCGCTGGCACAGCATAAGACCATAAAAACGTCCATGCTTCCGGACTGGCCGATCATCCGTTATGCGGAGGAGGCTAGTATCCACAGCTCGGTCGTGAGTGAAGACATTAACTTCGATCTCAGCTTCCGTAAGAACATCCGTGTCGGCAGCAACAGTGAGATTCCGGAGATTCTGAAAAACGTTCCGGCGGTCTACCTCGGTGGAAAGAACTGTCTGCTGCGCGAGGCGGGCATCGTGGCAAAAAAGCTTGATCGGGAAGAAATCGTAACCGTCGGTATGATTCGCTATCAGAATACCTATATTTCCAGTATGGAGAGCCTGTTCATCGAAGAAATGAAACGGGCAGGTCTCAATCTCGAAACAAACATCGAGGCCGGTGGCAGCTACATCCGCAACGCCACGATGCAGGATCTTCCTTATATGATGGATATCTATATCCATGCGAAGAAATTCATGGTGGAGACCGGAAACCCGGATCAGTGGAGTGATCTCTATCCGGCACAGGATGATATCATCCAGGATATTCTAAACGGTGAAAGTCACGTCATCGTCGTCGATAAAAAGATTCAGGCCGTTTTCACACTGACGAGGGAGAAGACCGTCGGTTATGATGCCCTCACCGAAGGCGCCTGGGTAAATGATGAGCCGGACTATATGACGATTCACCGTCTTGCAAGCTATGGTACCCAGCGTGGCATGGCTGAGCAGTGCATCGCCTGGTGCGCGGAGCGGGCAGTGGATCTCCGTGCAGATACCCATGAGCAGAATATGATCATGCAGCACATCTTCCTGAAGAACGGATTTGTGTACTGCGGAAAGACAAAGATCTTCGATGGTACAGAGCGACTGGTTTATCAGCGTGTACAGAAAGAGAACACTGTTTCCGATCACTAAGCACACAGATATCGCACCCTCTTCTTTCTATAATTGAAGTAATACGCTGACTCCACCATGCACTTATACCTGATGCATGTGGGGCAACCTATATAGCCTTCAGCTATGATAGACCATAGCAAAAGGGTAGTGTTAAAGTTCGCCCACTGGCGTATTCTATACTCATAAATAAATGACTGCCGCAGTTGGTAGATGAGCGTTTAAATTTGGTTCCCCCTAGATTTACGTTGATGCCTCTGTGACAGTTTTTTATTTGTCTTTTATATATCTTTTAGCTATGTATAAGTATGAAATATGCACAGTGTTTCTATGGATGATTTCACCGTAAAATAGACATAGTGAATATTGATTTCAATTTCAGGGAGGAGAATAAACCATGAAATTTACTGAACTTGATACACCTGTGATGCTGATCGACCGTGATATTCTGCACGCAAACTGTAAGCGTATGCAGGACTATGCTGATGAGCAGCATGTTGCACTTCGTCCACACACGAAGACCCATAAGGCACCGTATCTTGCCAAGTTCCAAAGAGAACTTGGCGCGAAGGGTATCACCGTAGCAAAAGTCGGTGAAGCGGAGGTCATGGCAGCACACGGTCTCGATGATATCTTCATCGCAAATGAACCGGTCGGTGAGATCAAGCTTCAGAGAATCCGCAATCTCTCTGAAATCGTAAACATTTCCTTCGGCGTGGACTGCCCTGAACATATCGAAGCTGCCGATCAGGCATTCGAAGGTGCAGCCAAGCACGCACAGGTTGTCGTGGAGATCGAGGTCGGTGAGAATCGTTCCGGTATCATCACCGATGATCAGTTCATGGCGGTACTGGAGGCTTTAAAAAACGCAAAGAACGTAGATTTCCTCGGTATCTTCTCCCACGAAGGCCACTGCTATAATGCAGACAACATCGACGACTGTCACGAAAAGTTCATCGTCAGCCAGAAGCGCACGCTCCACTATGCAGAGCTTGCAAAGGAGAACGGACTTCCATGTGAGAGAGTCAGCATCGGAAGCACACCGAGCCTTCTGTATCACTTCGACCTGCTTCCGGGCATCACAGAGTTCCGTCCGGGTACCTATCCGCTGATGGATGCTTCCATGGCAAACGTACTTGGTGATTTAGGTGACTGCGCAGCGACCGTGCTGGCAACCGTTATGAGTAAGCCGACCGATGAGCGTGTCATCCTCGATGTCGGTGCGAAGGGTATCACGGCACAGACACGTACGGTAGGTATCACGAAGTGTGAAGGTCACGGAACCATCCTGGAATATCCGGAGACACATATTTTCGATGTTTATGATGAACATGCCATCATCTATGATCGCGCATTTCATGATGCTGTAAAGATCGGCGATAAGGTACGTATCATCCCGGTACATATCTGCCCGGCAGTAAATCTGTACGACAAGGCATACCTCACCAGTGGTGATGAGGTCGTCGGCGAGTATGAGATTGCATGCAGAGGCAAGCTTCTGTAACGAACGATAGGAGAGAAGAGCCCATGAAGATCGCATTGATCCAGATCGGTGCCCGTGCTGAAAAGAAGGATAGCCTGGCACTGGCGAAGAAATATATCACAGAAGCCGCACAGAGCGGCGCTGATTTCGCAGTTCTCCCGGAGATGTTTAACTGTCCGTATGAGACTTCAAACTTTCCGATTTATGCAGAACCGGAAGGTGGAATGTGCTGGCAGGAGATGTCCGAAGCCGCAAGAGAAAACCACATCTACCTCGTTGCCGGCTCCATGCCGGAGAAGGACGAGGCAGGACATGTATATAACACTGCCTATGCATTTGACCGCGAGGGTAAGCAGATCGGAAAGCATCGTAAGATGCATCTTTTCGACATCGCCGTAAAGGGCGGACAGACCTTCCGTGAGTCCGATACGCTGACCGCCGGCAATCAGGTCACAACCTTCGACACTGAGTTCGGTCGCTGTGGCCTCGAGATCTGCTATGATATCCGCTTCCCAGAGCTCGCACGACTCACCGAGGAAGCCGGCGCACGCATCATTTTCGTTCCGGCAGCGTTCAACATGACGACCGGTCCGGCACACTGGGAGATGTCCTTCCGAATGCGTGCACTTGATAATCAGGTATTCATGGTTGGATGCTCACAGGCGAGACAGGACAGTGGCTATTCCTCTTATGGTCACTCAATCGTGACCTCTCCATGGAGCGATGTCATTCACATGATGGATGAGAAGGAGGGTATGGCCCTCGTCGAGCTCGACCTCGATCGCATCGATCAGGTACGAGAACAGCTGCCGCTTCTCAAGCAGCGTCGGCTCGATATCTATGAACTTTCGCAGCTGAGATGACAGCTGTGCGAAGAAATAAAACATCTATTTAGGAGGTTTAGTATGGAAGGCAGAAAATTAACACCAGATGAAGTTCTGAGTACGAAGGGTGGCCGCTGGCCGGTATACATCAAGCTCTTCGTCGTTCTGGCGATTTTCAGTGTGATCGGAGAAATGATCGGAACACTGAAGGTTCCGATCGGCCCGGGAAATCTGATCATCATGCCGATGGTCTGGGGTATGATCCTCGTGGTACTTATCACGCCGGATGCCCTGGGAAAGAAAATCGA
>CAKQWR010000143.1 GCA_934279105.1 uncultured Oribacterium sp.
GAAGATCACCGACGGTGAAGGGATGGAAAAAGGTTTTCCAGTTATTGATCCAGTCCTTATCCTCGGTATCAGAGGTATCAATCGTACCAAGGCCGATGTCGACATACTGCTTCATCTCGTCGAGTGTTTCCTGTACCTCGGCGAGCAGCTTCTTCAACTCCTGCGGGGTGTAGACATTTGAGGTGTTCGGCATGTAGCTGGCATCGACGGACGGATCCTCCATCATTTTCTGCACCTTCGTCAGGCGGTCCTGCTTCTGTTCCGGATCGAGAACTTCTACATAGAAGCTTACTTCTGCGGTTCCATCATCCGGTCCGATCTCCGGCAGGATATCGATGAACATGCCCTTCGTGTCCTCTTCGGACAGCGGGATGCGATCCTCGATCTGTACGCCGTCAATGCCGAGCTCCGCCAGGTTTGCACTGAGAATATCTTCCGCCTCGGTCGTCGTATGTATCGTAAATTTTCTCCAGATCATTTTCTGCTCTCTTTCTGTAAATATGGATTTCGTGTTATAAAGGGCACTTTGATTTTCAGGTCAGAATCGTGTAAAACGACGCAACACCGGAAGAAGCTCCTTCAGTGCGTCGATGCAGATGTCAACCTCTTCCTTCGTGTTCTCTTCACAGAAGGAGAAACGGATCGTCGAATCAAGAAGTTCCGGCTTCACACCGATGGCCTTCAGCGCACCGGAAATACCCGGATGATTGCTCGAGCAGGCGCTGCCGGAGCTGACATAAATTCCCTTTTCTTCGAGCGCATGAAGCAATACCTCTGCACGTACCTTTTCGAAGGAAACGGAGAGAATGTTCGGTGCAGACAGTGCGCCACGCTCCGAGTTGATGGTAACGCCATCCAGCTTCTCCAGTGCGTCGATAAAATAATCCTTCAGCTCCTCGAGGGCTGCCTTCTTCTCTTCGAGATGTGCACAGGCCATTTCGGCTGCGAGCCCGAGGCCTGCGATTCCCGGTACATCATGGGTACCGGAACGCATATCCTCCTGCTGTCCACCACCATAGATCAACGGGCGAAGGCGTACCTTTTCATCCTTGTACAGAAAGCCGATGCCCTTCGGTCCATGGAGCTTATGCCCAGACACTGACAGCATATCAACATGCTGCATCTTCGGACGAAGCGGGAGCTTTCCGTACGCCTGAATCGCGTCGGTGTGGAACCACGTATTCGGATTACACTCCTTCACGATGCGTCCGATCTCCTCGATCGGCTCGATCGCACCCATTTCGTTGTTCACTGTCATGATCGTCACGAGAATCGTATCCGGACGAATGGCGGCACGGAGATCATCGAGGGAGATGTGTCCCTTCTCATCCACCGGAAGATAGGTTACTTCGTAGCCGAGCTCAACAAGCACATCCAGCGGACGGTAGATTGCGGCATGCTCGAAAGCAGAGGAGATGATATGCTTTCCCTGCTTGCGCTTCGCCATCGCCGTACCGAAAATAACGGTGTTGTTCGACTCCGTTCCACCGGACGTGAAGATAATCTCCTTCGGCTTTACCTTCAGCGTCGCCGCCACCTGCTCTCTCGCATGACGGAAATACTTCTCCGCTTCAAATCCCTTCGTATGCTTCGAAGACGGATTTCCGTAGTCCTCGGTCAAGGTCTTCATCATCAGTTCTACCACTTCCGGATATGGTTTCGTCGTCGCCGAATTATCAAAATAAATCTCTCTCATTTTCACTCCTCTATCGATTCCAGGGTCAGCATCAGGATGCTCATGCTCGTGATGGCTGCTGTTTCTGTACGTAAAATCCGCTTTCCGAGGGTGATCGGTTCGATACCATGTGCCATCGCATCTTCGATTTCCACATCCGCGAATCCGCCCTCCGGACCGATGAAAACCGCGATTTTTCCGTGCTTCGGAAGCGCTCGAAGTGCCTCCATGGTATGACGGATATCCTTCGCATTTTCATACGGGATCAGCCGAAGATCGAAGTTTTCCACAAACTTCATCGCATCCTTCCACTTCATCACCGGCATCACTTCCGGAATGATGGAGCGCTTCGACTGCTTCGCCGCTGCCTCCGCGATGGCCTGCCAGCGCTCGACCTTCTTCGCTGCGCGCTTCTCATCCAGCTTCACGACGGTATTCTTCGTATCAAGCGGAACCACCGCATGGGCCCCCAACTCGACCGCCTTCTGAACGATCAGCTCCATCTTATCCTGCTTCGGAAGTCCCTGAAAAAGATAGATGTCCGCCGGAAGCTCATGCATCTCTTCAACGAAATCAATATGCAGAAGCACTTCCTCCTCTACACAGATCTCACGCTCGCCGATCGGGGCCGCCTGCATCCACGTATCATCATGGATTTCCCGGACCGTGCACTCATAATCCGTACCCTCGCCATCGGAAATCAGAATCTTCTCCCCCGGCTTCGTCCGAAGCACCTGCACCAGATGCTTATAATTATCTCCCGAAAGGCGCACCTCGCGGTTTTCACTGTCAATGCTTGTTTTATCCACAAAAAAATGATGCATCTCTTCCTCACATGCGTACTCGTGTATCTCATCAAATGAAATTTGATGTCAAACCGCCGCTATTATAACAGAGGATACCGAAAAGTGGAAGAAACTTCACGATGTCCCCCGGAGAATGGTCACCAGCCGTCACACGGAGAGGCTGTGAATAAATCAAAATCGACCCCTTAGAACCAGTTGGAGTAATATTCCTTAGCCCTCTCCGCAACACGGAGTTTCCATAAAGGAAACTCCGTCGTTTGCGGAGGGCCTACTGGTTCTTAGAGGTCGATTTTAGATTTTTCCAGCCTCGGAGTACTGTACGGTTGGCGACCATCCTCCGGGGACTCTGATATAATTATGCCTCTACGGTCTCACCACAGGCTTCCGCGTATGCCTTCAGCGCTTCGCGCTGCTTCTTGTTCAGTGTCGTCGGAATGTTGACCACGATCGTTACGTACTGGTCGCCACGAAGATTCGGGTTGCTGAGGCTCGGTACACCCTTACCACGCAGTCTGGTCTTCGTATCGGACTGGGTACCCGGCTTGATCTTCAGCTCCACCGGTCCATCCACCGTCTTGATCACCTTGGTCCCGCCGAGTGCTGCCGTTGCAAAGCTGATTTCCTCGGTAGAATAGATATTCGTGCCCTGACGCTTAAAGAACGGATGCTGTGAAACCGCAACGTCGACGAGAAGATCACCTCTCGGGCCACCATTGGTTCCCGGATCGCCACCGCCGGAACGACGAAGTGTCTGTCCATCATCGATACCTGCCGGAATCGTCAGCTCGATGTTCTTCTCCGTCGCGATGTAACCTTCACCGCGGCAGTCCGGACACTTCTCCTTGATGATCTTACCAGAACCATGACAGTCCGGACAGGTCACGACCTGCTGTACCGTACCGAACATACTCTGCTGCGTCATCACAACCTGACCACGGCCGCCACACTTCGAACAGGTCTCCGGCTGTGTGCCCGGCTTTGCGCCCGTACCATTACACTTCGGGCAGGTATCCTTATACCGGATCTTGATGGTCTTCTTGCAGCCCTTGATGGCCTCATCGAAGCTGACACGTACGCTCGTACGAATCGACTGCCCACGGGTCGGCTGATTTCCACGGCTGGCACCGCCATAGGAGGAGAAGCCTCCACGGCCACCGAAGCCGAACAGATCTCCGAAGATATCCGAGAAATCCATACCGCCGAAATCGAAGCCACCGTATCCCGTACTCTGACCGGCTGCGGAATTCGGATCGAAGGCTGCATGACCATAGGTATCATAGGCCTTTCTCTTCTCCGGGTCAGAAAGAACCGCATAGGCCTCATTACACTCCTTGAATCTGGCCTCGGCCTCCTTATCGCCAGGATTTGCATCCGGATGGTATTTCTTGGCAAGCTTACGGAACGCCTTCTTTATAGTTGCGTCATCAGCGTTTTTATCCACGCCGAGGACTTCATAATAATCACGCTTTTCTGCCATGTGTTTCTATCTCCTACTGCTGATTCAAAATCTGTTCATAAGACGAACGGATGCCTCCGGCGCATGCGCCGGAGGCTTCATGTATGTCTCTCAGGAATTATACTTCCTTGAAATCGCCATCCACTACGTTGTCATCTGGGTTGCTGTTTGCTGCACCCTGAGGACCAGCCTGAGGACCAGCCTGACCAGCTGCACCCGCTGCCTGGGCCTGCTCATAAACCTTTGAGAACAGAGACTGTGAAGACTTCATCAGGGTCTCCTGTGCAGCCTTGATTTTCTCTGCGCCATCCTTCGTGATGGACTCCAGAGGATTTGCTGCGAGGACATCCTCGAGTGCCTTCAGATCTGCCTCTACCTGAGACTTATCAGAAGCAGAAACCTTGTCACCTACCTCTTCCAGTGCCTTCTTGGTCTGGAATACGATGGAATCGGCACCATTTCTGGTCTCGATGGCTTCCTTCTTCTCCTTATCTGCAGCCTCATACTGAGCGGCTTCCTTTACAGCCTTATCGATATCATCCTGGCTCATATTCGATCCGGAGGTGATGGTGATATGCTGCTCCTTACCGGTACCCTGATC
>CAKQWR010000144.1 GCA_934279105.1 uncultured Oribacterium sp.
AAAGACAAAATATGCTCCCTTCCAAGCAGGACAAGATTTTTATTATTTCTCTTGTCTACCTAGAAGGGAGCATATCAAATGGTGTGGCAGCTCTTTTGTATAAGCCCCCATCGTTAATGCGTGAATAGAAGCGTGAATAAAACAACGGACGGTTGCATATCCTGAGTATCATCAGGATATGCAGCCGTCCGTTCATTTTTCTTATGAGCAGGCTCTGCTCTTCTGTCCTTTATGGCTTCGCGATTTTCGCGGTGCCCGGCTGTGTATGTGATTTTGCTTCGTAGAGTGAGAATGCGATATTGATTGCGTGATCGCCGACACGCTCGAGGCCGGATACGAGATCCGAGAAAGAAACGCTGGCCTCCCCGGAGCACTTGCCTTCGGTGAGACGCTGAATGTGACGATCCTGAAGGCTGATTTCGAGTTCATCCGTCTTATCCTCAAGAGCACGTACCTCTTCAAGATGGGTCATATCACCGGTAGCGAAGATGTCAAGGGAATCCCTCATAAGCTTGTTTACGATATCGAGCATGCCCTTGATATCCTGCTTTCCTTCCGCACTCAGCTGCACGTTCTTCATCTTGAAATCCTTCAGGATATCTGCGATATCCTCTGCGTGATCGCCGATACGCTCGATATCGGAGTTCACATGGAAATATCCGGAGATGAGGTCCGCATCGCGGAGCGGAATCGCATTCTGGTTGATACGGGTCAGATACGTATTGATCTGCTCGGAGAGCCAGTCGATATAATGCTCGTTTTCGTAGATTTTCGCGAGGCCATCTGCATCATCGTGCAGGAGACACTGCACCGCATCGTTCAGGTTCTGAAATGCCATGCGGGCCATGCGCTCCATCTCCTGCTGCGCCATATAGATTGCGACCGCCGGATTCGGGAGCTTACTGAGGTTAATGTACTGCAGCTCGTACGCACCATCCTTCTGTACTTCGTCCTCACCCTTCACGAGCACGTAGGTCAGCTTGATAATCTGATCCATGAACGGATAGAATACAACTACCTGGAACACCTTGAAGATAAAGTGCGCAAAGGCAATGTTTCTGCCGAGAGAGCCTGCGTCCTCGCCTGTACCGGAAATCATACGAATGATCCTCTCAATCTGTGGAGCGAAGAAAAGCAGGAGGATAAACATCAGCACGGTACCGAAAACATTGAACAAAAGATGAATGAGGGCTGCCCGCTTCGCATCCTTCTTACATGGGATGGCGGTGAGAATCGCGCTGGAGCATGCACCGATGTTGCAGCCCAGGATGATAAACATGCAGATTCGAAGATCCACGAGTCCCTGCGCACCCATGACGACGAGAATCGAAACCGTCACGGAGGAAGACTGTACGATGGAAGTAATCACGAAGCCCATCAGCACACCGAGTATCGGATTTGTAAACGAGGATAGGAACTGGATGACCGCCGGAATATCACGAAGTGTGCCCATTGCGGCAGACATCGTAGAGATACCGACGAACAGAAGTCCGAAGCCCATCACGACCTCGCCGGATTTTTTTACCACCTGGTTCGGGATGAAGTTCATCATCACCGCACCTGCAAACACAAAAATCGGTGCAATCGCAGAAAGGCGGAACGCAACGAGGAGGGCAGTCACCGTTGTACCGATGTTGGCGCCGAGGATGATGCCACAGGCATTGTTCAGCGCCATAAGGCCAGAGTTCACAAAAGTGACGGCCATAACCGTCGCGGTACTGGAAGACTGAATCACAGCGGTGAAGAACAGTCCGACCAGAAGACCGGTTAAGCGATTACGTGTGAAGGTTTCGAGGATACTACGCAGCTTCGCGCCGGCGACCTTCTCGATACCATGGCTCATCATGTACATACCCGCAATGAACAGGCCGAGGCCTCCCAAAAGACTCACTAGTATTGTCAGCATGTTTTCTCCCTTAATATTCGTGGCTACATCGCCACAGGATGTTCGGTTTTATTTTTGCTTTATGTGATACTGGACCGCTTTCTGCGCTATGTAATCGCGCGATTCGCTGATGCTCTGTCGGTGTGTGCTCGGAGGACATTCCCTGCGTCGGTATCGTTATTATTTTAACGGCATCGGCGCAAAAATACGCTCCTGTCAAAAGCCCAGTTTGTTTCATTATACAGCATGATTTCACGATTAAAAACAGGGATTTTATATGGTCTATACACAATCTTTACATATTATTTACTGAATTTAAGGTAATATTCACCAATTATCCACGGCTAACCACACATTATTCGACATACTGTAGTATAACACGCGAACTGCAGTGATATAACCGGAGGATATTATTTCCGCAGAAAAAGCAGCCTATATGGCTGCTTTTCTCCTCTTCTTTATATTCACTTCTTTTTATGTAATTTCTTATATTTCATGTACAGATAAATCGGAATGCCGATCATGACACTCAGACAGACAACGATAAAAACAATTGCAAGGAATACTTTACTCACGCTGCTCACTCCTGTTCTCTATACTCAAACTTTTTCCCGCACTTCGGACAATACTCGAAGTCTTCTGTGGTGGTATACCCGCAATTGTAACAGACCTTCGTCCACTTGCCCTGCTGTTCGAGGAGGCGCTGCTGCGTCGTATCTGCGGCCGATGTGCCTGACATATTCCGGCCATACGCCGCACCAGCCTGATGATACGAACTATCCGTTGCATGATTCTGCGCACCTGTCTGTCCTCGTCGCTCGAGGTAGAGGTCTGTCTGCTGAATCGTGACACTCTCGCCATGCTCGATTGCACGCCCCACCTCCGGACGAAGCTGATACAGCGAACCACAGCAATTCGTACGCACATAATAGGTCCGTCCCCATTTAAAAACCGGAATAAAGAAAATCGACAGCACCATGTACGTCACAAATACCTGATACTGGCCCATGCGACCACACACATCACAACTCATCGGCTGATGATAATTAAGATTCTTCTGATCATTCATGATTCCGAAGAAGAAAAACATGCGCACCTCCATATGCTTCTGTCAATGTCGTCGATATCTACCGTTTCTCTATGCGTCCACATTCGGAACCAGACACATCGAGATTCCCATTCATACATTCCCGACCGTTCTACACGTTTCGTTTACCAGTATCTGCCGATGGCAACGATCGTCGTGTAGTGCATCGCAGAAGAACCACGATCCTCGAAAACCCAGCCACGGGAGCTGTTCGTCGCATGAACGATAGAATTTTCTCCGGTATAAATCGCAACGTGGTTTACACGACCACCATTTCCATAGAAAATGAGGTCACCCGGAAGCATCTCTGCCTCCGAAACATACTTCGGTGCCGCTGCACACTGTTCGGCAGATGTACGCGGAAGAGAAATACCAAACTCACGGAACACGGCAAGCACAAAGCCAGAACAATCCACCGGACCACCGTTCAGATTCGTACCGGCACCATAACGAAGTTTGCCGGCACCGACATACTGTCGTGCGAAGTTCACGATATCCTTACGTCCGGTAATCTGTTGCAGGCTCTCCTCCGTATTCATATAGTTCAGCCCATTCTCATAGGCGCTGCCCGCCACCAGAAAATTTCCAGTAGAAACTTCCGAGCTGCCCGCAATGGTACCAAGACGGCCAAGTGCATTCGGGTTCGACAGCGGGATAACCTTTTTCTGTACCGTTCCGTCCTGCACCCAGGCACCATCCGAATTCACCCTATACCCATCCGGTGTTATCGTATCCACAATCATGCGGCCGGTCTGATCGAAATAATAGGACTCTGCAATCCCATCCTGATTACCATCGATCCATGCCCATCCCGTCTGAAACTGTCCGGCATCGTTCCGGTAGAACCAGGAACCACTCTTTTGCTCCCAGCTTCCGGCCCATGCGTTCATCGCTGCAGTAAGGGTAAATGCCACCGCCATCATGGCTACGGTTAGAAATTTTTTCACACTAGATCTCCTTTTTTCCGTTTGCCCCATCATGTTTCTTCGAAAAAACACAAAAAGTCCTGGTTTCTCGCATCTGAAACCAGGACTCTGTCTTCGGTAATATTCGCTTTACGTTTAAACGGTAGTCTCTCTATTTCAGATTGACACTGCTGTCACAAGAGAATATCAAGCTACTGACCGGACTCGAACCGGTGACCTTCTGATTACGAATCAGATGCACTACCGACTGTGCTACAGTAGCATGCGTCTCAAAACGCCATTACAATATAGCACGTCGCCCACCAAATGTAAAGCAGAATTCTCACAGTCCACAAACGCCAGCCACTGTGTGACTTGTCAAACTAACTTCCACCCGGCTCCAGTTTCAGCAAATCCGCATTTCAGCGCTATGAGCTTCAGCTGACATCACTGCCTGATTTCGGAATCGGCTTCTCGCGGGAGAAGCCCTCTCCCATGACCTCGCGGACATCCGAAAGGATCACGAAGGCGTTCGGGTCGAGTTCATGTACGAGATCCTTCAGGTACGTGA
>CAKQWR010000145.1 GCA_934279105.1 uncultured Oribacterium sp.
TCGGGGTGACAAGATTCGAACTTGCGACCCCCTGGTCCCAAACCAGGTGCTCTAGCCAAACTGAGCCACACCCCGAAGCGCTTTCTTCAAGCGACTTGTATACTATACTCAATTCGTACCTGCTTGTCAACCGGTTTTTAAATTATTTTTTGAGCTGTTTTCTGGTACCATGGATAGGCCTGCCCGCTTACAATCATAAAAAGCTTGTAATGATATATGCGGCAACCGGCAGAGTCAGAATACTGAGTATCGTTGACAGGATGACGGCACCGGCGACTCGCTCTTCGTTATAATGGTACTGCACAGCGAAAACCGAACTGATCGATGCACATGGACAGGCTTCCAGCAGCAGAACGACATCGGAAGCCATGCCGAACTGAATATGGAGGATACCATAAATCAGGAGGCATATGCCCGGAATCAGGAGCAGGCGGAGGGCAATGACTGCTGCGATGGTCTTATCTCGGATGATGCGTCCGAGATTTGCATCGGCGAGGATGATACCGGTAATCATCATGCTGACCGGAGTGTTCATATCACCGATCATCGAGATCGGCTTATGGATCATCATCGGTACCGGTATATGCAGGAGGTAAATAAAAAGTCCGATGATGATCGCCATAATCGATGGTGATAAGAAAATGGATTTTATAACCTGTTTTGGATCCAGCTGTCCGGAGACATGAGACGTACCGAAGCTCCAGAGAAGGATATTATACGCTGTGAGATAGCCACTTGCGTACATGACACCTTCGATTCCGAAAATGGCCTGAATCAGTGGGAAACCCATGAAGCCTGCATTGGAAAAAATCAACGCAAATTCGAAAATCGCGCGGTTGTCTGCAGCGAAAAATCGTCCTGCCAGCAGCGCGATGACGAGACCAATCAAAATCAGAATAAATCCATGTAGGAATGAGAGGACGATACCGTGAAAAATCTGCGCGTCAAATTCGGACATATAGGAATTCAGGAGCATGCATGGCGAGATGATCGAAACCAGCAGATTTGACAAGTGCTGTCGTGCTTCTGATTTTAAAAGATGCCATTTGATGGAGAGATAGCCCACGAGCATGAGTACAAAAAAAATACTGACCTGCTGAGCAGCAATAAGTGCGAGTTCCATTTCGATTTCCTCTCGATTCATTATATACGAAAAGGTGGTCGAGTTACGAATTCATCGATGCCAGGCTTCATGAAGCCGGATCGAATAAATTCGTCTGTGCCACCCATCGTCGTTATTTTACTATATTATCGACTATGCTGATTTTATCGTAAGAACATAGTCATCAGGTTCGGTCTTCGCAGTGGCTTTCTGCGGCATGACAGTGCTTACATCATACATCGCGTTTGCCTGCGAATCAAGGTATATATGTTCTGTGTTTCCATCTGTAGAGGTGTTTTCTGTTTCTTCACCGAAGAAATTCGTCAGCATCTGTCGTAGGACAGCTTCATCGACACCGAGTGCTGCGGAATCGATCGATAGCTCGTGCAATGCTCCGGCGCCGTCGTCCATGACATGTACTTCGACGGTCACAGGCGTATCCTGCTGCAGGACGTAAAGTGCTACTGTATAGATTTTGCATCCATCCGTATCGCTTGTTCCGGTATCATACAGCTTCGTTCCGAGCTTCTGTTCCATCGCCGGGATTCCTTCATCAAACGAAAAACGATCCACATACGGCTGGAATGCACCTGCTGCGCGGATGTTTATCGATGTCTGTTCTACTTCTGTACGGAAGCTGTGATCCTTTTCGCGCATGATGGTCTGAACGGTATCGCCCACGATGGCCGCTGCCTTCGCCAGCTCATCCATATCTATATCCGTGGCAGGCTCTGCCCTGCCCTGCTGCAGCTGGGCGGATACGATTCCCTCCATACTGAACGCCGTATGATCCGATGATTTCTCTTCGTGCATGGTCGCTTTCTGCCCACTCATTCGCTTTACAGATTTTACAAGGCGGCTGGTCAATGCATTCTCACGTCCGTTGCTCACTCCGATTTGATAATCACCGAGTGCAGCTGTATCCATGCTTCCGAGCTGAAGGTTGCCTACCACTCGTGCTTTTTCGTCGTCCGAGAGACGGCTGATGTAGCTTCTCGCACCTTCAAGCGCATGCTCTTCTCCGGCGAATGCAATATAGCGAAGCTCGACTGCACTCTTCTTTTTCAGCGTCTTCTCAGAAACCGCCTTCAGTACCGCGAGTCCGGCGGCATTTCGCTCGCCATCGGCTGTATAGCGCGGTGTGGATATAATCAGAATGTCGGCATCATCCGGATCCGTATTCGATTGCTGTATCGCGAGGAGTGTATAACCATCATTCTCCTCCAGTGCAGTATCGAGGTAGTTCTGATAGGCGGCGGTCACAGACTTCGTATAGTCTGCAGCATCGAGACGGAACTGATGATAGACGATGCGCGGTGCGAGCAAGACGACCCCGAGGAGGAGCGCCCGCACGCCATCGCGGCGGGCCTTCGTATCCTTATAGAGGACGGCATGCAGGAACTGCATCGCTGCAAAGATCAGCACCAGTACGCCGATGACGTAAATAAATAAAAGAGCGAGATCCAGCGGATCCCGTAGCATGTAGGCTATTTTCATAGTTCAGATCTTTCGTTTGGAGTGCCCGAAAGGGCTGTCGTACGGCCGGGGAAAATGTTCCTGCATGGACACGCCTGTCCACGGATGAACATCTCTCCGGCCGCTGGAAATTATCTTATTTCTGCATGTTTTTCAGTGCTTCTACCATCTCGACGTCATCCTGCAGTACGCGGAAATTCGTCGTCACCGGATGCTCGCCCGGCTTCGTGATGGTGATTTCGATGACCGAACCTTCCGGAATACCGGTCGTGACGAAATGCTGGAAATAAGATACCACCTTCGGGTGGTCTGCCTGGAACTTCTTAAAGAGGCCGGCGGCCTTCATCATTTCTCCTGGATGAATCATATGTTATCCTCCGTTTTCTAATTGTATTTAATCGTATGTCTATAGATGTATCGCTGATAGAAGCTGCGAAACCGCATGGACGTCAGCGATACGATGTTTTTCTGACGAAACGTTCAGGTAACCTGCTGAACGGACGATGGATCAGTTGTAGCGCTTCTTCTCGGAATCAAGGGTGAACCAGAAATCCACTCCGGTTCGTGTATTCTTGACTCCGCACTTCTGGTGGTGGGCATCCATGATGGCCTTTACGATACTGAGGCCGAGGCCACTTCCGCCATAGGAACGGGTATGTGCCTTGTCCACTTTGAAAAACTTCTCCCAGATCTGCTGAAGATCCTCCTCCGGAATCGGCTTGCCGGTGTTTGACACATGGATGGAAACGGTGCCATTCAGTGCCTTTTCTGAAAACAAGCTGATATTGTTCGGTTCCTGCAGATGATTGAGCGCATTGTTGAGGTAGTTTGTGATGACCTCCTCGATTTTAAATTCATCTGCCCATACCATCGTACCTTCCGGAATATCGATTTCAACATGTGCATTTTTCTGACGAATCAGAATCTCCGATTTCGTCACGACACCATGGACGACTTTCGAAATATCGAAGAGTGCAAAATCCGGCAGGTCTTTTCCCTGTTCGATGGAACTCAGGTTCATAAGCTCATGCACCATGACATTCATACGCTTCGCTTCATCCACGATGACGCCACAGTAGTATTCACGGGTTTCCGGATCATCGGCGAGGCCCTCATTGAGTCCTTCGGCATAGCCCTGAATCAGTGCGATCGGCGTCTTCAGTTCGTGGGAAACATTGGCGATGAATTCCTGCTGTCGCGCCGCAATCTTCGTTTTGTTCTGAACATCCGACTGTAGTTCGTTATTTGCAGTTTTGAGCTCGGCGATGGCACTCTCCAGTTTATCAGACATCACATTCATCGAATTACCGAGTACACCGATTTCATCACAGCGGCAGCCGGTATAACGTGTTGTGAAATCCAGTCTCGACATCTTCTCACTCAGGCTGGCAATCTCGTTGATCGGCTTTGAGATTTCACGACTCATAAAGTAAACGATGATGGAGCCGATCACCATCGCACAGATGCCGATGATCAGGAGGAAACGATTAAAGAAGGATACCGATTCGCGCAAGCTGGAAATCGGCATCGACATAATAAAGGTCGTCGTATTATCCGAAAAATATCCCCAGCTCTCTATGTAGAGGTTTCCACTGCTCTGGTCGCGGTTCCGCTCGATGATATAATTATCAAAGCTCGCAAGAATCTTTCCTTTCTCACCGAAACGGTTTCCGAAAATATACCGATTCAGCTTCTGGGACTGACGATTCAAATCGCCGAAGGTCGAGAATACGCGATCCGTCTGCGTGTCAATGATGATGACGCTGACATTACTCGTCTCAGAGAGTGACTTCAGATACGTCGTCGCCGGTGTTTCTGTTTCCGGATTCGAGGTATCGTAGTTGCTCGGAAACAGCTGATCGA
>CAKQWR010000146.1 GCA_934279105.1 uncultured Oribacterium sp.
TCCTTAGCACCCTCTGCAACGCTGAGTTTTCATCAAGAAAACTCAGTGATTGCAGAGGGCCTAGTGCCGCTTAGGGTTCCTGGCTTAGATTTTACCGGTCTCGTAGTACTGTGCTTCCGGCTGCTGTCCGCCGAGCCGCGAGTGAACAGTAACAGACGTGTTCCAGAGGACTGCATGGACTTGCGTGGGAACCACTCGGCCAGTTGATTTTTGCCCTTAAACAAAATATACTTAACTTTAGTATGTCTATAGACAGGACTCGAGTGTGGGCCGAAAGAGCAGACATAAAGGAGAGACGAACATGCAGACAGTAGATAAGGTGAGTGTTACAGAGCTGATCGAAAAGGAAGGGCTCAAGAATCTGACACCGGATATTGACACCGATCAGAAGTTTATTACGATTCCGGATGTAAACCGTCCGGCGCTTCAGCTGGCAGGATTTTTCGACCAGTTTGATTCTGAACGTGTACAGATCATCGGTAATGTAGAGACGGCGTATCTGATGACCTTCGATGCACCACAGCGTCGTGCGAAGTATGCAGCGCTGTCGAAGTATCCGATTCCGGTGATTATCTACGCGCGTGGCATCGAGCCGGATAGCTGCATGATCGATGCGTGCCGCAATGCGGGCATCCCTCTTTTACAGTCGACTCGAATGACGACAGAGCTCGAGGCGACGATCATCAGCTGGTTGAAGGTACGTATGGCACCGATGATTTCTGTGCATGGTGTGCTCGTCGATGTTTACGGCGAGGGTGTGCTGATCATGGGCGATTCCGGTATCGGTAAGTCGGAAGCGGCACTCGAGCTGATCAAGCGTGGACATCGTCTCGTTGCGGATGACGTCGTCGAGCTGCGGAAGGTTTCTGATGATACACTGGTCGGCAGTGCGCCGGATATCACACGCCACTTCATCGAGCTTCGCGGTATCGGTATCATTGATGTGAAGCAGATGTTCGGTGTAGAGTGTGTCAAGGATACCCAGAGCATCAACATGGTCATCAAGCTTGCGGACTGGTCGAAGGACAAGGACTACGATCGCCTCGGCCTTAAGGATAACTACACCGAGTTCCTCGGAAATCGTGTAATCTGTTATGATATTCCGGTTCGCCCGGGTCGTAACGTGGCCATCATCGTTGAGTGTGCGGCGGTCAACAACCGTGCGAAGAAGATGGGCTACAACGCAGCACAGGTGCTTTACGAGCGTGTGACTGCAAACATGAAGAATGGAAATTGATATATGAAGATTTTAAAAAATGAGCCTCTGAAGCAGCATACGAGCTTCCGGGTCGGTGGTCCGGCGAAGGTTTATGTGGTTCCGGAGGACATCGATGAGCTGCGGCAGCTGATTCAGTTTTTATATGAAGAAAAGCTCCCATATGACATCATCGGAAACGGGACGAATCTGCTGGTGAGTGATGCTGGCGTCGATCATGTAGTTGTCGAAATCGGTCGTGCACTGGAGGGCATCGAGCTTTTGCCGGCCGCCAATGCTTCCGACGCGCCAACGTCACTTCGCGTGCTGGCAGGAACACTTCTCAGTAAGGCGGCACAGTTTGCAGCAGCGCAGGAACTGGAGGGCATGGAAGCACTCCGTGGTATTCCGGGTACGGTCGGTGGTGCGGTTACGATGAATGCAGGTGCTTATGGCACAGAGATGAAGGATGTACTGCTTTCAGTGGAGATTCTTACCCGTGAGGGTGAGCTTCGGACACTGACGCCGGAGGAGCTCGAGCTCAGCTATCGGCATAGTGTGATTCCGGAGAGAGGGTATATCGTCGTAGCGGCAACATTGGCCCTGAAAAAAGGTGATCCGGTGGAGATTCAGGCCCGGATGGCCGATTTCCAGAACCGACGAAAGGAAAAACAGCCGCTGGACAAGGCCTCTGCAGGTTCGACGTTCAAGCGGCCGGAGGGCTATTTCGCAGGGAAGCTGATCGAAGATACCGGACTTCGTGGCTTCCGACATGGTGGCGCACAGGTGAGTGAAAAACATTGTGGTTTTATAATCAATGATGGAACCGCACGTGCGGCAGATATCTACTGGCTGATCGGAGAGGTTCGAAAGCGTGTTCTGATGGAACAGCACGTCGAATTGACACCGGAAGTGAAACTCTGGGGTGAGTTCTGATCAGGGTACGAAACGTCGGGATACCGAAATGCGGAGAAATGTTGAGAAGATAAGCGGAGATTCGATCGCTGTGTTTGCAGTTTCCTGAGAAAAACTGCGAACGCAGGATCGATACATGTATACATAAGTGTTGCGTAGACAGCGGAGGTGATGCCATGGGAAAACTTTTGATTGTGACTGGAATGAGTGGCGCCGGAAAGACGATTGCACTGAAATCCCTGGAAGATATGGGCTATTATTGCGTCGATAATCTGCCGATTCCGCTGATTGATAAATTTGCAGAGCTCATCGTGGATGGGCATGAACAGATTACGAAGGCGGCGCTCGGCATCGATGTGCGCTCCGGTAGTGATCTGCCGCTTCTCAAGGAAGTGCTCGATACCTGGGATATCAAAGGACGCATCGATTATGAAATTGTATTTCTGGATGCATCGGATGAGGCACTGATCAAGCGCTTCAAAGAGACGAGAAGAGCACATCCGCTCAGTAAGGATGGTCGGGTCGAGACCGGCATCGAGGCAGAGCGGAAGGAGATGGAGTGGCTGAAGGAAAAGGCGGACTATATCATCGATACCTCGCATCTTCTTACGAAGGAGCTTCGCAGCCAGCTCGCGGATATATTCGAAGGACGGAAAGCGTATGAGAATCTGCAGGTGACGATTCTCAGCTTCGGTTTCAAATATGGCATCCCGGAGGATGCGGATCTCCTGTTTGACGTTCGTTTCCTGCCGAATCCCTTCTATGATCCGGAGCTTCGCAGCCACACCGGATTGGAAGAGAGCGTACAGAATTATGTATGCCAGGATGGCACTGCAGAGGAGTTCCTTCGCAAATTGTATGACATGATTTCGTTCCTGATTCCACACTACATAGAAGAGGGAAAGAATCAGCTGGTGATCGGCATCGGATGTACGGGCGGGCATCACCGGTCGGTAACCATCGCCGAACGTCTGTATGACCGACTGAAAACGGAGGCGGATTATGGTCTTCGCATCGATCATCGGGATATCGAACGATAACGGAAGTTCACTATAACATATAGATATGGTAACTCAACTGTAAAGAAAACACGAAATATATGGATGGAGGCTGAGATGAGTGCAGAACCAAAGACGAGAATTTCTTTTTCAGCCAGGGTGAAGCAGGAGCTTCGCAAAAAAGACTTTACAGCGTATGAAAAAGACATTAATATGATTAACAATGACTCGAAAGATTTCGTGATGCGATCATACATTCGGGAACGTTTTCTGAATGCGGGCTCGATCACGGATCCGACGAAAGATTATCACCTTGAGCTTGTCTGTAGCGGAGCAGAAGAGGCAGATCAGATTACCGATGTGTTTCGAAGCTTCGGTCTCGAACCGCGTATCATGGAGCGAGGCGGGCATCTGGTTGTGTATTTAAAGGATGCTGCACAGATTTCTGATGTACTGAAGTTGATGGGGGCAGTGGATGGCCTCATGGAACTCGAAAATGTCAGAATACTCAAGGAAGTCAGCGAGAAGATCAACCGGCAGGTGAACTGTGAAACAGCGAATCTGCAGCGGACCGTGTCCGCGGGCATTCGCCAGGTAGAGGATATTCAGCTGATTGACCGTGAGATCGGGTTACAGAATCTGGAACCGGGGCTTCGCGAGATTGCGGAGAAACGACTGGAGGATCCGAATGCATCGCTCACTGAGCTTGCAGAACGTCTCACGGAACCGATTGGTAAGAGCGGTGCCAATCATCGTCTTCGCAAGCTGTCGCGTATGGCTGCGGAGATCAGGGGAAAAACCGCTGGTCTATAGTGTAAAGATAGTGAAGAGCGTTCAGAGTGAAAACGGATGCATGCATCCCAGGGAGGGACGTTTGACGCGAGGCCTATCTTCGAGGAAGGATAATAATGAAGGATACAAATGTAGTAGTTCAGTTACCGAAGAAACCGGACGAGCATCCCATTGCTATGCTTGTTCAAATTGCTAGCCGTTTTGAATCACGCATTTATATGGCCGATGGCCCACGTAAGGTCAATGCGAAGTCCATCATGGGCATGATGGCACTCGGACTTAACAACGGTCAGGAACTGGTGATTACAGCAGATGGCGCAGATGAGGATGCAGCTCTGAAGTCTATGGCTGACTACCTCAGTGGTGCGAATGCTTGATCAACTGAATATTACGGAGGGAGATGCTGACATGCATCTCCCTTTTTCTTTCGTGTGGCTTCCGGCACCGCCCCCTCCGGGCACCACAGCTACAGGGAAACCATATAACGAAGCGCATGCCATGTGCAGAAAAAGAACAAGCATTCTT
>CAKQWR010000147.1 GCA_934279105.1 uncultured Oribacterium sp.
CTGAACAGCTACTATGACACCAAGATCTACGAGCAGGATCCGTTCGCAAAGCTCGATCAGAAGGGTGTTGGTAAGCTCATGGATATGTCACTGAAGCTTGGTAAGCCGGTGAACCCGAACCTCCACTGCGGTATCTGCGGCGAGCACGGCGGCGATCCTTCTTCTGTAGAGTTCTGCCACAACATCGGCCTCGATTATGTATCCTGCTCACCGTTCCGTGTACCGGTAGCAAGACTTGCAGCAGCACAGGCTGAGATCAACAATCCAAGAAAGTAATTTCACAGGATCGTGGATTAAATAAGTAATGGATGACACCGGGGAATGTCTTCGACATTCTCCGGTGTTTTTGTGTGAAAAAAGGGATTCTTCTGCTACAATAGGAACACTTGCTTATATAAGGGGGGAAATCATGGCTGCAGAAGGAATGAAAAACATTGCGCTGATCGGTTTTATGGGCGCGGGAAAAACGACGGTTTCCCACGGCTTGAAGGAACAGTATGGGTTTATGGAAATCGATACGGATCAGGAAATCGTAAAACGTGAAGGACGGTCGATTACGGAGATTTTTGCAACGGATGGAGAGCTGGCCTTCCGGCAGATGGAGTATGACGAAGTGCTCCGGCTTCGGGACGTACGCGGTGCGGTTATTTCCTGCGGTGGCGGACTGGTGATGAATCCGGAGAATGTGGAAAATCTGCGGATATCAAGCACTATCGTTTTTCTGACGGCGACGCCGGAAACGACCCTTCTTCGTGTGAAGGATTCCACGGACCGCCCGATTCTGAATGGGCATATGGATGTCGACTATATCCGTGCACTTCAGGAGAAGCGACGACCGGCATATGAGGCGGCAGCCGATATCCGAATCACGACGGATGGGAAGGATATCGACATAATCTGCCGAGAAATTATGCAGAGAATACAAAACGATCAATAGACGAAAAACCGTGCGATTACGCCAAAAAAACGTAATGGCACGGTCTTTTTTTGTCCTAGTTTATACATTTTTAATAAATTTGTTGCAGAATTAACGAAGCTATAATATAATTTCACTGAATGATTAATATAGCTAATATGAATAATTATAAGGTTTTATAAGGATTGTGAGGATATAGAAATGAATGCTCAGGAAGTGAATCAGAAACTGCTTGGTTTTCTGGACCATAGTCCGAATGCTTTTTATGCCGTAGCAAATATGCAGAAGGAACTCGAGGATGCCGGCTTCGCACGTCTCTATGAGGGCTGTGCATGGACCCTGTCTGCAGGCCATGGCTACTATGTAACACGTAATGACTCCGCGATTATCGCTTTCCGTATTCCGGAAGGTGAGTATCAGGGCTTCCAGATTATGGCGAGCCACTGTGATTCTCCGGTATTTAAGATTAAGACAAACGCAGAGATCGTCGTTGACAACAGCTATGTAAAGCTGAATGTTGAGAAGTACGGTGGTATGCTCTGTGCGCCGTGGCTGGATCGTCCACTTTCCGTGGCGGGTCGTGTTATCGTGCAGACGGAGGAAGGAATCGCGACGAAGCTTGTAAATGTTGATCGTGATCTTCTGATCATTCCGAATGTGGCAATCCATATGAACCGTCAGGTGAATGATGGATATGCCTTCAATGCACAGGTCGATATGCTTCCGCTTTTCTGCGAGCAGGGTGAGGAGAAAAATCAGTTTATGAAGCTGATTGCATCCGAGGCAGGTGTTGAGGTCGAGGATATCCTTGATACCGATCTTTTCCTGTATGACCGTATGAAGGGTACGATGCTCGGTCTGAACGGCGAGTTCATCGCGAGTGGTCGTCTGGATGACCTCCAGTGTGCATTTGCATCGCTGAAGGGCTTCCTTGCAGCAGAGCTGAAGCAGTCCATCGCAGTACACTGCGTATATGATAACGAGGAGGTCGGCTCCGGTACCAAGCAGGGCGCAGCCAGCACCTTCCTGAAGGATACACTTCAGCGTATCAACCGTGCGATGGGACGTACCGAGGAGCAGTACCTTATGAGCCTCGCGTCGAGTTTCATGGTATCTGCGGACAATGCACATGCCGTGCATCCGAACCACAGCGAGAAGGCAGATCCGACCAATCGTCCGTATATGAATAAGGGTATCGTCATCAAGTACAGTGCGAACCAGAAGTATACGACGGATGGCGTTTCCGGTGCAGTGATGCGTGCCATCTGCAAGAAGGCAGGTGTACCATGGCAGACCTTTACAAACCGTTCCGATATGCTGGGCGGCTCAACACTTGGCAACATTTCACAGGGGCAGGTAGCGCTGAACACCGTCGATATCGGACTTCCGCAGCTGGCGATGCACTCTCCGTTTGAGACGGCCGGTGCGAGAGATACGGCATACCTTGTTGAAGCAGCACGCGTGCTGTTCAGCTCCAGTTTTTCCGGAACCGGAGATGGAAATTATAAACTGATCTTCTGATCACACATATGTCTTGATGAGCTCCGGAAAAAGCGGATGTTTTCTTTCGAGCTCTCAAAATAAAGCGAAATCAGAATTCGTTTCGCAAAACAAAAAGGAGTATAAATATGGATTCAAAACACATTAAATGGACGACGCTGGCGTTCATGGCGTTTTCAACGGTTTGGGGCTTCGGAAACGTACTGAACGGCTTCATCTACTTCAATGGTATCCAGGTTATTTTCAGCTGGATCCTGATGTTTGCGCTCTACTTCGTACCATATGCACTGATGGTTGGTGAGCTGGGTTCCGCATTTAAGGAGTCTGGTGGAGGCGTGAGCTCCTGGATTCTGAAGACGACCGGTCCGAAGCTTGCGTACTATGCAGGATGGACCTACTGGGCATGCCATATCACCTACATCGCAAGTAAGTCTTCCGGTGGTCTGAAGGCACTGAGCTGGGCGGTATTCCGCAACGCAGAAGCGTATGACACGTTCCCGACACTGGCAGTACAGCTGATTACGTTCTGTATCCTTATTCTGTTCTGCTACATCGCAAGCCGTGGTCTGAACCCACTGAAGAAGATGGCTACACTTGCTGGTACCAGCATGTTCGTTATGTCCATCCTCTACATCATCATGATGTTTGGTGCACGTGCCATCAATCCGGCTTCTTCCTTCGTGACACTGGATTTCAGTGCGAAGAACCTGATTCCGACCTTTGACTGGAAGTACTTCACTTCTCTTTCCATCCTCGTATTCGCTGTTGGTGGATGTGAGAAGATCTCTCCGTACGTAAATAAGGTTGAGAACCCAAGTAAGGGCTTCCCGCGTGCGATGATCACCCTTGCTATCATGGTTGTGGTCTGTGCGATCCTCGGTACCATCGCGATGGGGATGATGTTCGATCCGGCCATCATCAACGAGTCCAAGGAGAGCTTCAACTCCTATAACTCGAACGGTTCCTACTGGGCATTCCAGAGACTAGGTGAATATTATCACATGGGTGATACCCTGATGATCATCTATGCACTCTGCAATGCAGTAGGTCAGCTTTCTACACTTGTTATTAGTATCGATGCACCGCTTCGTATGCTGTTCGATAACGAGGATGCGCGTAAATTTATCCCTTCCAAGCTCCTCAGACAGAATGACAAGGGCGCATATGTGAACGGTATCAAGATGGTTGCTGTTCTTTCCGGTGCTATCATCCTCGTACAGTCCTTCGTTCCTGGTGCAGCAGCCGTTCTGAAGCAGCTGACCAAGCTGAACTCTGTGTGTATGCCGATGCGTTATCTCTGGGTATTTGCAGCGTACATCGCACTTCGTAAGGCAGAAGATAAGTTTAAGCCGGAGTATCGTTTTGTGAAGAATCATAACGTCGCTATGTTCTTCGGCTGCTGGTGCTTCTTCGTGACAGCAGCGAGCTGCTTACTCGGTGTTTATGATGAAGACCTGTTCACCATGTGTCTCAACATCATCACACCGTGCGTACTGACAGCACTCGGTATCATCCTTCCGGTTCTCAAGAAGAGAGAGGATGCAGCGAAGGCGTAAGCATGGAAATTGCGTAAAGCAGTCGCGGTAAGAATACAGTGAATCATCATAGCCAGGATGTGGAGCGATCTGCATCTTGGCTAATTTTGCCAACAAAAGTGAACCGGTTTACCGCAACATTCACAAACTTTCCGGAGAGTGCCTGATTAACCTTGAACCACAGGGGTAAATCAATTATGATGATACCGGTATCGGATGTTTCCGGAGTGGATCCGGATATCATAGAAGAAATGAGAAAAGTAGAAAAAGGAGATTTGTTATGGCTGGAATTCTTGATAAGTTCAGACTTGATGGCAAGGTTGCATGGGTAACCGGTGCATCTTATGGACTGGGTCTTGCATATGCGAAGGCATTTGCTGAGGCTGGTGCTAAGAAGGTCGTTTTCAATGATATCAATCAGGAGCTCGTAGACAGAGGTCTCGCAGAGTACCAGAAGCTCGGCATCGA
>CAKQWR010000148.1 GCA_934279105.1 uncultured Oribacterium sp.
AGCGGAAATTTGTCCAGACCAGAAGCCCGTGCAGTCTGGATGATGCCAACATAGGTCAGGTCGTGGCTTGTGATGGCATCAAATTTGATTTTCAGATTTTTCGGGTCGCCGCTGGTATTGTGCGTTTGCAAAATGCCATAAGCAATCGTTCCTTTTTTGGCTTCTTCCTTATTGAGAGCAGGTTCTGCGTCCTTTTCCTGTACCAGAGTCTTGCCATTCAGCAGGTAGACACCGGAATCATACAACTTAACCATGCGTGTTACTCCTTTTATCCTGTTTGCGATGGCCTGCGCAGAACCACTCGCTCTGTTTTCGGATATCCGCTTCTGTTGGTTCCATTGTAATATGAACGAGTCGAAAAGA
The DNA here is from genome assembly GCA_934279105.1 of uncultured Oribacterium sp. Classification (GTDB taxonomy): domain Bacteria; phylum Bacillota; class Clostridia; order Lachnospirales; family Lachnospiraceae; genus Oribacterium. The sequence continues at coordinate 364 of CAKQWR010000148.1, forward strand.
AAAATTCATGGTCAAAATAAAAACTATGGTTTTTAACCATGATGATTGTTCGAGCTTTCCAAAATGGAAACGTTTTTTTGTGCAATAGGTATAATTTATCATGAAAACCCGCTCAAATTAACGTATTTTTTGTTGGGTTTAAGATAAAACAAACAATTCTTTTTCTTTTATTAAAGTATGGCCCGAATGCATAGTTTATTTGATTTTCGAGGAATCTCTATTATAATAGGATTAAGAAAGGCGGTGGTATGGATGGATTTCCGGGAGTTGAGTTATATTACAGCTATTGCAAAATATCAGAATATTACGAAAGCCGCAGAGTCGCTCTATATCAGTCAGCCGACCCTGAGTAAATTTTTGAAAGCACTGGAAGAAGATATTGGATTGAAGCTGTTTCGGCGATTGGGCAATCGGTATGTGTTGACCCACGCAGGAGAATGTTATCTGCAAAAAGCAGAACAGATATTACAGCTGAAAAACGAGCTTGATTTGGAATTGGCAGACATCATGAAGCGAGATGTAGGTGTTTTGCGCGTGGCCTTTCCCACGATGCGCTGTACTTATATGCTGCCAGCGACACTGCCCGATTTTCAAAAGCTTTATCCAAACGTAAAGGTGGAAATCATCGAAGCACATTCAGACCAGCTTGACCAGAAAATACTCAGTGGTGAAGTGGATGTCGCATTTTATTCTCAACCACCTAAAGTGTCGGACGTTATCGAATATGACACGCTGGAAAAAGAAGAGCTCCTCATCTGCACCTGTAAAGATCACCCCATCGGAAGGTTCGCCATACCAAATCCGGCAAGTAAATATCCGAAGCTGAATCTTTCTGTGCTGAAAAATGAGCGTATCCTGATGATGCGTTCCGGACAGCGTACCCGGCAAATAATGGACGACTACCTTAAGAAAAATGACATTGAATTCAAAAATGTTATGTACACCAGCAGCATTCCGGCAATCATCGAACTCGTGTCTGTCGGTTACGGCGTCTCATTTATGTTTGAGCCACATCTGCGCCATCGGCTTAGCAATCACCCAATCGATTGTTATAGCTTTGGTGAGCCTTGTATTACCTCCAATTTTGTTGCAGCTTACCGAAAAGGAAGCTACCTTCCCGTTTATGCAAGAGATTTTATTGAGCTTGTCCGACGGCTGAGTGATGCGCAAATTCGAAATAGCGATATAATAAACAAATAGCCAGCTATCGCCCTGCAACTGCTTGTTTTTTGATATCAGCGTGCTAAAATCATGTTTGTTCGGAGGGTTAGCTCAGCTGGTAGAGCATTTGCATCACACGCAAGGGGTCGCAGGTTCGAGTCCTGTACTCTCCATGATATAAAAAAGACTGCCGCAGCTGCGACAGTCTTTTTTACTATACGATTACATTTATCCGATCAGCAGCGATCCGACGACGATGCCGAGGTAGGTACCGACGACGTAGCCGAAGGTGCCGACGAGCATGCACGGGCCGACGAGCTTATTCCAGCCCTGGGCGATCGCCATGCCGGCTGCGGTGGTCGGGCCACCGATGTTGGCATTGGACGCGAGGATGATCTCCTCCAGGGAGCCGCCGATGAGCTTCCCGCCGATAAAGCAGAAGAGCATGTTGACGATCACCATCAGGAGGCAGAAGACGAGGAGCAGTGGTGCCTGCTGGATGATGAGCGGGATCGACGCCGGTACACCGATGACGAAGAAGAAGAGGTAGATGAGGTAGGTGCCCAGCTCCTGTGCGCCATGCATGGCCTCGGCCTTTTCAGGAAGAATCGTGGCGAACAGCATCGCGACGGTCGTGATCCATACATACTGGCTGCCGAAGAAGGTGTTCAGCATGTTGAGGAACCAGTTGCCGGTCGGAATCGCTGTAGAGAGCACGCCGGCGATGGCCTTCGAGATCGTCACGACGATGATGGAGAACGCGAAGTCGATCGCGATGTCGCGAAGAGAAATCTCCTTCCGGCCCCAGTACTTCGCCGCGAGGGTCTTGCCCTCCTCGGCATCTGTACCATTCGCGAGGACATGGTCGATGTGCGGATGCGGATAGTGCTTCCGGAGCCATGCATTGCCCGCAAACGCGATGAGGATCATGAAGTAGATTGCCATGTTGAGATTATCGGCCACCGTCGCCGCAGAAATCAGGGTCTGATCCACATGGAAGGCATCCGCGAGGGCCGTGAAGTTCACACCGCCACCGATATAGGAACCGGTCATCATCGCGGCTACATAGGCAAGATTCGGGATAAACTTTCCGAGGATGAGCACGCCGAGTACTGCGCCGGTCACCGTGCCGAGGGCACCGATCAGAAAGATGCCGAGCATTCGGCCTGTCTCCTTCCAGATCTTCGAGAGGTTTACCTGCAGCAGCAGAAGCGGAATCGCCATCGGCACCGCAAAGCCCCAGACCACATCATCGAAAATCGGCGCGCTCGCCGGGATGATCTTCAGGTTCGTGAGCAGGAGCGCACAGATCAGGGCAATGATGGCGCCGCTGATCTTACTGGCCCATGCGTAGGTCTGCTCCATCCAGATGGAAAATGCAACCACCAGTACCATGATGCTCATCAGCACCCAGGTGTTATCTGCGGAAATGAGTGTGTTCATCGTGTTATCTCCTAAGCTTAAAATTTCACGTAAGAATCATGACGTTCCTCATTATATCGCAGACGGAATCATGCGTAAAATGATGATTCTACCTATTAATTATGCAAGAAGCATTTTGAAAGGAGAAAAACGTTTCGGAAATCGAAGATGCGTATGTGAAAGAAAACAGAACATAAGAACGGCTACCGCTCAAGCGACAGCCGTTCTTTATCGGGGGCATTATGGAAATAGAGTAGTCGGAATCAGGATTTTATCCGAGCGGGTAGAAGAGCGTAGCGGATACGGCGCAGGACAGAATCGCCAGAATCATATACGGAAGTGTGAACTTCAGAACCTTCGCCGGATTATACTCACCGGCAGCGAACGCAACGGCACACTCACCGGATCCGGATGGGAAGCCGACCGCGAAGTAGTTTGCGGTACCGATGATGAGAACGAGACCTCTCGGATCCCAGCCGGCGGCCAGTGCGACCGAAGCGGCGATCGGAATCAGTACAGACTGCGTACCCATGTTGGAGATGAAGGTGGTCATGATAACCGTTGCAGCAGAGAAGATCAGCATAACCTTAAACTGGCTTGGATTCTGGCCGATGATGTTCAGGATGAACTGTCCGATGACTTCACCGGCACCGGAAGATCCGATCGCGTCTGCGACGATGAGTACACCGGCGAGCATCCAGATCATGTCCTGGGTCATATCCTTCGACGCATCCTTCGCATCGATACAGCCGGTAAAAATCAAGATGATGACACCAGCTGCCGGTGCAAGGTACATCCAGTTCTTCGTAATCTGGTTAAAGATGAGACAGAGCATAACGATTGCAAATACGATGTATACGATCATCTGCTTAGCCTGCGGGAGTTTTTCAACGACCGCGCTCTTCTTCAGCTTCGAGGTATCGACATCTTCTGTCTTCGGCATCAGCTTCCAGCCGAAGATGCAGTATGCGGTCAGTACGATGATCGGGATGATGGCGAACTTCAGCGGATCCAGGAGTGTGAGCATATACTGGGCATTGCCTTCACCGATGATACCCTCATAGAAACCGTTCAGTGTTGCGAAGGTGGTAGCACCGAGGCCGATCGGAAGACGGAACTTCCAGGCAACCATGACACCGAGGAGCGGAAGAATCATGCGGTTTGCAGTGATATCACCGGTCTTGTTCAGGGTGGTCAGGAAAACAACGAGAATTGCAAGAGCTGCAGTAGACGGAACGAACTGTGAGAAGATGGCAGCAACCGCATAAAATGCGATGATCAGCATCATACCGCTCTTCCCCTGTACCATGTTCAGCGTGCTGGAAATTTTATCGACCAGTGCGGTTTTTGTCAGTACAGAAGACAGTGCGAGAATCGGCGCGATCAGAACGACGGTTTTATTACCGAAGCCGATGAAAGC
>CAKQWR010000149.1 GCA_934279105.1 uncultured Oribacterium sp.
AACTCAGTCGTTTGCAGAGAGCCTACTGGTTCTTAGGGGGACAATTTTAGATTCTTCCGAGCTCGCAGTACTGTGCTTTCCGTGGCTACCCTGGAGCCCGTTTCTGAATCTGTTAATCAGTGAAAATCGAGTCAACGTACTCCTTTGCGTCAAAACGCTTCAGGTCGGTGGCCTTTTCACCGGTGCCGATGTACTTTACCGGGATACCGAGCTCTGACTGAATGGCGAGGGCGATGCCGCCCTTTGCGGTACCATCCATCTTCGTAAGGATGATGCCGGTTACCTGGCATGCATCCTTGAAAATCTCTGCCTGTGACATCGCATTTTGACCGGTCGTCGCATCCAGTACGACAAGTGTCTCACGGAAGCCCTCCGCGAACTCCTTGTCGATGATGCGATTGATCTTTCCGAGCTCCTGCATCAGATTTTTCTTATTATGAAGACGTCCCGCTGTATCGATGATGAGAAGATCTGCATTTTTTGACTTAAATGACTGAAGGGCATCGAACACGACAGCGGCCGGGTCAGATCCTTCCTTCTGCGCGATGACATCTGCATTGATTCGCTTTCCCCACTCCTTCAGCTGCTCGATCGCACCTGCACGGAAGGTATCGGCTGCTGCAAGAATGACTTTCTTTCCCTGACGCTGGAAGAAATTCGCCATCTTACCGATGGAGGTCGTCTTCCCTACGCCATTGACACCGATGACCGAAATAATACTCTTCTGTCGTTCGAAATCATAGTAGGACTCATCCACACGCATCAGCTCATAAAGATAATCCCGAAGAATCTTCTTCACCTCACGCGTCGTATTCACCCCCTGACGCTTCGCCTCCGATTTTACCGCATCGATGATCTTCAGCGTGGTCGTTACCCCCACATCCGACATAATCATCGCATCTTCCAGATCCTCATAAAATGCGTCATCCGCAACCTCATTTGACTGGAAGATGTTATTGATCAGTCTTGAAAAGAAATTCGCCATAGCTCTCCTTTTTAAATCTATTTCGTTCGTTTATGTTTATTCTACCATGCAACAGGATTCTGGAGGTAGTCCGGAATCTGTCCGGTTAAAACACTATGCGTCCAGCTGATCTGCGACCAGATCTACCGATACGAGTGTCGACACGCCCTTCTCCTGCATGGTGATACCGAAGAGGCGGTCTGCGTTTTCCATCGTTCCACGACGGTGCGTGATCACGATGAACTGCGTCTGATTCAGATTATGCAGGTACTCTGCGAAACGCGAAACGTTCGAGTCATCAAGTGCCGCCTCGATTTCGTCGAGAAGACAGAACGGAGACGGTTTCAGACACTGAATTGCAAATAGAAGTGCGATGGCCGTCAGCGCCTTCTCGCCACCGGAGAGCTGCATCATGTTCTGCAGTTTCTTTCCAGGCGGCTCTGCGATGATGGAAATGGATGTCGTAAGAACATCCGGATCCGTGGTATCGAGTTCGAGTCGTCCCTGACCACCACCAAACAGTATCTTAAAGGTTTTATCAAACTCTACCTGGATACGCTGGAAGTTTTCATTGAACTGCTTACGCATGCCCTGATCGAGTTCATCGATGATTTTACCGAGTGACTTCGCGGATTCAGTGAGGTCGAGGTACTGCGTATTCAGGAACTCGTAACGCTCACTGACCTCCTTATACTGTTCGATGGCATCGAGGTTTACCGGTCCGAGTGCCTTCAGCTGATTCTTGAGCTTCGACACGAGTGACCGCACTTCCGAGGTGTTCTTATACTCCTCAGAATAGCGTTTCTTCGCTTCCTCGAAGGTGAGTCCATACTCATCAAACATGTAGCTTGTGAGCTTATCGATCTTGTCGTCGAGCTTTTCCTTCTTATTCTGAACACGCATCGACTCCTTCTCCATATCGAGCAGTCGCTGCGAAATTTCATCCTTACGGCCGAAGAAGGACTTACGTTCTTCGACGAGCGTTTCCTTCTCTTCCGTGGCCTGCACGGTCTGCGTCTGGGCATCTGCTGCGACCTCGTCTGCATGGACGATCAGATCCTCGAGCTCAGCGATCTTCGCTGCCTTCTCCTCGAGTACCTGGTCGGAATTCTGCTGCGCATCTTCCATCTCGCCCTTCTCAGTCGTGATGGTTTCCAGTTCGGAATTCAGGCGATGTAGGTTTTCCGTAACGAAATCGGTACGCGTTGAGAGGGACGAGTACTCGACATTGATCTGCGAAGCGATCGCCATCGTCTTCGTATTCTGGTCGAGCTTCAGCTGCTCGATTTCTTCGTGATGGGCATCGACGGCTGCCTTCGCAAGTGCGCGACGATTCTCGGCTTCGCTGAGCTTCGCACGTAGATCCGAAGCCTGCTTCTCCGTCTCCAGCATCTGCGCCTCGATCTCATCAAGCTCACGCTTTCTTCCCATCAGGTTCGAGCTGTTGCGGAAAGCACCGCCAGAGATCGAACCACCCGGATTCAGCTGCTCGCCCTCGAGCGTTACGATGCGGAGACTCTGACGGTACTTCCGCTGTATCGCGAGTGCGTTGTCGATGTTGTCAACCACAAGTACACGGCCGAGCAGAAACTCTGCAAGACGGATATACTTTTTATCAAGTTCGATGAGGTCACACGCGAGTCCGATGGCACCACGCTCATGCGCCGCCTGCTCACAGTTATTGTCTCTGTGACCGCGGATGTTGCTGAGTGGCAGGAAGGTGGCACGTCCATAGCGATGCTGCTTTAGGAACTGCACCATGTCCTTCGCGGTCGTCTCATCCTCCGTCACTACGTTCTGAATGGCACCGCCCAGTGCGGTTTCGATTGCAGTTTCGTACTTTGCCGGTACCTCGATGAGGTCGGCGACAACGCCGAGAATGCCGCGTCTTCGCTCTTTCTGGTCCATAACCATCTTGACAGCATTGCCATATCCTTCGTAGCGCTCTGCCAGATTTCGAAGTGTCTCCAGACGGTTCTTGAGACGGTCGAGTTCGCGGTTCTTATCGACGATGGCTTCCCGCATGCGCTGATTTTCGATAGCGAGACGATCGACGAGTGCGGTGTCAGACGCGATGATGGACTGAACTTCCTCGAGTCGATGATTGAGTGCTTCGAGTTCCTTGCGCTGATCCTCGATATTTGTGAGGAAACGATCGTTCTTCTGCGTGGATGCCGTTTCCGCTTCCTTTACAGGACGATCCTCCAGTGTGAAATCTGCGCCCATACAGGAGGCAACGGTAAGGTCGGTTTCATCCAGGGTGGAACCAATCATCTCGAGGTCGAGATCGATGTTCTCCATCATTTCATCACTTGCAGCTTTGTTATCCCGGATGAAGGTGATCTGTTCACGAATCCAGCGAAGCAGACTTCGGTTATCCTCGATCTGTGCGATGCGGTCAAACACATCCTTTCCGAGGGCATTGATACGCTGCGTATAATGGAGTGCATTATTCTTCTCTGTGTTGATCTGCTCGTTCAGGACACCGATCTGGCCCTGAAGATTTGACTTGAGAACATCCGACTGACTGATCGTGTCTTTCGCCTGCTGAAGCTTTTCATCGAGTGCATGAATCTTTTCTTCGAGCTCGTTATACTTCTCATTCAGCTGATTGGACTCCTGCTTGATTGCGGCGAGGTCCTGTTCGACGGTGTCTGCGTTGGCATTCACTGAATCGAGGCCCTTCAACGTGTCCTCCATGTCACGGATGAAAAGATTTGCATCCGCATTGACGAGCTGATCACGAATCGTGAGATATTCACGTGCCTGCTCCGATTGCTTCTTCAGTGGACCGACCTGACGCTCAAGCTCGGTCAGGATATCCGTCACACGCGTGAGGTTCGCTTCCTCATCACCGAGCTTCTTCTCGGCGAGTGCCTTGCGACGCTTGAATTTTACGATGCCGACCGCTTCGTCGAAAAGATCTCGACGCTCCTCCGGCTTACCGGAGAGAATTTTATCGACCTGACCCTGACCGATGATGGAGTAACCATCTTTTCCGATACCGGTATCATAGAACAGCTCGTTGATATCCTTCAGACGACACTCTGTGCCGTTCAGCATATACTCGGATTCACCCGAACGGTAGAGACGACGGGATACCGTCACCTCGTCGTAATCGATGTTCAGGACACGGTCGGAATTATCAAGCGTAATCGCTACGAACGCCGAGCTCTGCGGGCGACGAAGCTGTGTGCCGGCGAAGATGACATCCTGCATGGAACTGCCACGCAGCTGCTTCACCTTCTGTTCACCGAGAACCCAGCGAACCGCGTCTGAGATGTTCGACTTACCGGAGCCGT
>CAKQWR010000150.1 GCA_934279105.1 uncultured Oribacterium sp.
CATAGCTCTGCTTATAAAAGCCAAATACATCGCGCTGTCGGTCCAGAATCCCCTTCCATACCAGCGACTGAACTGCACGGGACAGTGACTCCACATATTCATCCGTGCTTTCCGCAGTCTCCGGATAAATCAGGATGACCCGATACGGAAATACGAGATGCACATCCAGAAAATCGCAGAGCTGCTGTACCTTTTCACGTTGTGTCTCATCACCGAATAAGAGCGAGCGAAGCAGCTGCGTGCCGATCTCCGACTCCATTTTCTGCTTCTGCACCATCTGGTACTGTGCAAACTGCTGCGACACATAAACACAGAGAAGATTCGCCGTATCACGAACCTCCGCTTCATCACCGAACATTCCTACAACGCCGATCATTTCATCATCGAGATAAATCGGCATATTGTAGCCCTCACGAGCTCCCGGATAATCTGCCAGATTTTTTTTCCGAACCAGCACCGGCTTTCCCGTCGCCAGCACCTCTGCCGCACCCTGGTGAAAGGTACCGATGCGCGACTTCTCGGTCGATGCAACGATGATTGCATCTGTATCCATAATATTGATCGTGCGATGCCCCACCAGCGCCGACGTCGCTTCCACGAAATCCTGGGCCATCGTTGCTATTTCTTTCATTTCACTCTCCGAAATCTACAGGAACATACAGTCGCCTGCGCCGAGGTAGCAGTGCCGGATGTCCGGGCGTGCATCCAGCATCTCCTGGAGCAGTTCACCGGAACAGTGATTGAAGCCAATCAGTCGAACCCCCATGGTTTTCATCTCATCCAACGTTTTTTCGATACGCGTCTGGTCTGCCTCTACGAGGTGCGTACCGCCGAAGACCGCATACACCGGTCGATGAAAGCGCGCCTGTACGGACTTCAGAATATTCAGTATTCCAGGATGACTGCAACCCACGATGACGACGAGCCCCTCCGGACGTGTCAGCACCAGACAGATTTCGTCCGAGAAATCATCCTGCTTCCATCCCTCCTGATCCCGGAGTACGAAACGCTTCGGAATCGTCTCGAAATCATGCGTCCGCTGGAAGCCACCGACGACATAGCAGTCGTCCTCCAGCTTCATCATCTCACGACAGATACGATGGTCGATCCGACGTTCCTCCATCCAGCACTCATCGAAGTTGCAGCCGAGGTACGTCGCCTTCATCCCATCAAATGCATACTTCTCCTCGAAATAACCGTTCCCCGTAATCAACGGGCAGTTTAGACCACCAGCAAAAAAGTACGGATATCCATCGCCATGATCATAGTGCCCATGGCTTCCGACGGCGTAGTCGATCGATTTGAGATTTACGTTCAGCTTTACGGCATTGTCATACGCAGCCCGACCGGCGCCGAAATCGAAGAGAATCTTCGTCGTCCCGGTGTCCAGCAGAAACGACAGCCCATGCTCGGCTGTCAGCGCCTTCTGCTCGCTTCGGTGGTTATCCATGATTGCGGTCAGCTTCACATCCACACCTCCATTTTCAGTTGTCAATTCACGATCTGTTCTGATAGCTCTATTATCGCACTTTCGAGGATGGCTTTCATTGTGCTGAAGCACAAATAAATCTGCGGATTTTTAGTGAAATTGGCGGATATTTGTGTACGCTTTATTTTCTGTAACAAAACAGTGCCCGGAGCGGTAACGGCGTGTCCGCGCCTTCCGGGCACAGAGTCTGGTCGAAATAGGATGAAGTGCTTTACATTTCTTTCAAATCGTTCTATACTGCATTTTGTTCAAAAATGAACTAATCAAAAATGGAGGAATTATGTTCGATATTTCTTTTGCAGATAAGATCAGCCGGGCGTATACGCGAAGCTGTAAGGCGCTCTGTCATGAGCTCGATATTCCGCAGACGGCGTTTGATATTCTGATGTTTCTCGCGAATCATCCGGAGTACAAGAGCGCGCGGGATGTGGTAGAGGTGCGACGCATCAAGGCGAACCTGGTGTCGATCAATGTCGATCGTCTGGTTCAGGAGGGACTCCTCGTGCGACACGAGGTCGCCCATGATCGCCGGAAGGTAGAGCTCAAACTCACGGAAAAGGCGGTACCGATCGTCGAGAAGGGCCGCGCGGTGCAAAAGGAGTTCATCGAGACGATGCTGCAGGGCATCGATGCGTCGACACTTGCGGGTTTCCGTGCAGCGTTGGCGCAGATGGAAGAGAATATCAGAAATATGGAGGCTTAATGTATGTCACTTCTTTTTACAATCATCGTTACTTTTTTTGCCGGCATGGGTGCCGGCCTCGGCACGGGCTTTGCAGGGATGAGTGCGGCCGCCGTGATTACACCGATGCTTGTCACCTTCCTCGGTATGGATCCATATATGGCTGTCGGTATCGCGCTCTCCTCGGATGTGCTGGCGAGCGCGGTATCGGCCTACACCTACGGAAAGAATAAAAATCTGGACATCAAAAACGGTATCATCATGATGATCAGCGTGCTGCTTTTCACCGTCGTCGGCAGCTACATTTCGTCTCTCGTGCCGTCCGCCACCATGGGCAGTTTCTCTGTCTTCATGACCTTCCTGCTCGGCATCAAGTTTATCGTGAAGCCGGTTATGACGACGAAGGAAGCCATGCAGGGCGTCTCCGCGCAGAAACGCGCCATCCAGTCCATCATCTGCGGTGTTCTGATCGGATTTATCTGTGGCTTCATCGGTGCCGGTGGTGGTATGATGATGCTGCTGATCCTCACCTCCGTCCTCGGGTATGAGCTGAAGACCGCCGTGGGCACCAGCGTATTTATCATGACCTTCACGGCGCTGACCGGTGCGGGTTCACACTTCGCCATCGGCGGCATGCCGGATGTGACCGTCTGGGTGCTGTGCATCGTATTCACCTTCCTCTGGGCGCGTGTCGCCGCGGTCTTCGCAAATCGGGCATCCGCGAAGACCCTGAATCAGGCGACCGGTGTCATCCTGGTGGTTCTTGGGGCTGTCGTGATGGGCTTCCAGTTCCTCGCCTGAGGCGGTCGGTCATACCGCAACTTGTTACGTAGATGGCGCTGAGCTTCGAGAAAGTTACTGCATGTGCATTTTCGGCCAATGCCGTCGTCCGCGGCGTCGATGGCCGGACTTTACGAGAGCTTCGTCGGCAGGCCGTGGCGCGCGCCGAGAGCTTGGATGGGGATGGTATTACGCGCTTCGTGATGAAGTAGAGGTCGGAAGCATTGAACTAGAATAAAAATTTGAGGTAGAGATATGGGAATGGAAATCGAGCGTAAATGGATGGTACAGGGCTGGCCGGAGGGCTATGCGCTGCGAAAGGAAGAAGAAATGCGACAGGGCTATATTTCGGTGCGACCGACCGTGCGGATCCGCGAAGAGAAGTTGCGGATGTCGAGTGATGGCGCGCCGCTGAAGGACGAGTTCATCCTCTGCTTCAAGTCGAAGGGGCGACTTAGCCGGAAGGAAATCGAGTTTCCGATTGAGGAGGCGCGCTTCCGCGAGCTCGAGGATCTCATCGGCCTGCCGCTGATCCCGAAGCTTCGGCGGACGTATCAGCTGCCGGACGGCCATCAGCTTGAGGTGAATCATGTGGATGAGGGCGCGCCGACCGAATTCTGGTATGCGGAAGTCGAGTTCGGAAGCGAGGACGAGGCGCGGGGCTTCGACCCGGTGACGGTCGGCCTCGGGGACTATCTCACGGATGACGTCACGGAGCAGCCGGGCCAGTCGATGGGCGCCTACTGGGAAGCAACCCGCCTGCAGGCATGAAGTCCTGCGAAATCAAAGTAACAGTTCAGCTATGGGGACCCGGAGGGGCGGCAACGGAGTACTGTGCCTTCGTTGCCGCCCCTCCGGGCCCACTACCCGAACTGTTACAAATCAAAATGGCTGTCGCACCAGCGGTACGGCAGCCATATAGCGTCTATATCAAGTTGTAGCGTGTTCATCCGGCCCGGACTTATGCGGCGAGCGCCACGTCCTTCGCGGCAGCGCGGTCGTTGATGAGCCAGACGCCGGTAACCAGCGAGAGTGGCAGCAACTCGAAGAGGATAGCGTGTGCACCGAAGCGGTCACTCATGAAGACAGAGATGACGACGGCGGTATAGAAGCAGATGAGGGTCGCGGTGTAGAAAAGGCCCTGCTTGAAGCTTTCGTGCTTTCCGGTGAGGACATAGTCGATCCAGCCGAAGAGCGCCTGCTTCGAATTGTTCGAACAGAAGATCGTCGCGCTGTTGAAGCCCTCGGCACCGGTGAAGGTGCCCCACTGGATACCGGTCAGGAAAAAGATCGG
>CAKQWR010000151.1 GCA_934279105.1 uncultured Oribacterium sp.
TTTTATAAAGATGAAAGTATAAAATGGATAGGTGTGCAATGAAATATGCACACTCAATACACGATACAGAGAGGATGCTTTATATATGTTCAATCGAAACTTCACCCGTCTTACGGCGCTGATGCTGGTGGGAAGTATGCTGGTGCTGACAGGATGCCAGCAACAGATTGGTACCAGCCGGATGGCGACGGAGACGGAATCTGAAATCGTCGTTACGACGGCACCGGAGCCGGGGACGGTAGATGCTGTTGCGGCACTCGGTATTAATTCGAACGTTCTCCCGTCCATCGCAGGTGTCACAGTCGATGGTGCGGCCGAGGATCTTGCGCCGGTCAATCTGACGGTCGGTGTTATCAATTCTGTCGTCGCAGAGCTGCAGCAACGCTTGATGGATCTCGGCTTTATGGATCCCGATGAACCGACGACCTACTATGGAGAAGCTACTTCACAGGCAGTCAAGTATTTCCAGCGTCAGGCTGGTATGGCACAGGATGGTATCTGCGGTGTGCAGACCTGGGATGCTATCATGAGTGATACGGCACCGCACTATGCGCTGAAGCCTGGATTCCAGGGTGCGGATGTTACGAATGCGCAGTATCGTCTGTATAACCTTGGTTATCTCTACCACGCATCGGATGTTAATGGTACCTATGACGAGACGACCGTGGAGGCGATGAAAAAGCTCCAGACACAGAACGGACTGAATCCGGATGGTATATACGGAACCGCAACCTATAATCTTCTTTATTCAGATGAGGTAAAGGCAAACATCGTCGCCCTCGGCGAGCAGTCCGACCTCGTAAAGAAGTACCAGCAGTACCTCATCAATCTTGGTTACCTCAGTGGTGAGGCGGATGGTAATTTCGGACAGGGAACGCAGGCGGCCATCAAGGCCTTCCAGGCACGAAATGACCAGATCGTCGATGGTTACCTCGGTCCGGATACCAGAGCAGCCCTCGAGAATCCGAATGCGATGCCGTTCGCGATGCGTCTCGGTGAGCAGTCCGACTCGGTGAAGAATCTGCAGGAGTACCTTGCAAAGTACGGTTACCTCGATAAGAGTAATGTCACTGGATACTATGGCGAAGTTACGAAGAACGCCGTCGCAAGCTTCCAGAAGGTGAACGGACTTGCCCAGGATGGTGCAGCCGGTGCAAAGACGATGAACGTGTTCTACAGCGGCAAGGCGAAGTCGAAGCCGAAGAACAGTTCGAGCAGCACAGGTGGTAACCGAAACAACAGCACATCGTCTGGTAACAAGAATAATAACAAGAATAACAGTAGCAGTGCAGTGAGCAGCAATGCCGGCGGCGGAGCAACGGTTTCTGGATCCGCATCGGCGCTGATCTCCATCGCATCGTCGAAGATCGGTTGTCCATATGTATGGGGCTCCAAGGGACCGAATAGCTTCGACTGCTCCGGCTTCGTATACTGGTGTCTCAACCAGGCAGGTGTTGGTGTGTCCTACATGACCTCTGCCGGATGGAGAAATCCGGGACGATTCCGCCGCGTATCTTACAACGAGCTGCAGGCCGGCGATATCATCGTCGTATCCGGCCACGTCGGTATCGTAGCGGGCGGTGGCACCGTCATCGATGCATCCTCCTCGAACGGACGTGTCGTGCACAGATCGCTCGGTTCATGGTGGTCCAGCCACTTCATCGCCGGCTGGAGAATCTTCAGCTGATATGAAAAACCCTCTGCAGTCACTGTGTTTTCATCAGGAAAACGCAGTGACTGCAGAGGGTTTCGTGTTTTTAGTGCTTGATTTTGATGAACTCATGCAGCAGTGTCTCCGCCGCGGTCGACAGCTGTCGCGACTGATCGACGATAGCGCAGAAGGTCCGGTCCGGCAGTGGATCGGTGAGCTGAATCCGATAGACTTCTCCACGTGCCAGTGCATCCCGTGCGAGCGCCTCCGGATAAAAACCGATTCCGAGATCATATGCGACCATCGGAAGAATCTGATCTGTGGAAGAGGCTTCCAGCTCGGGATCGAACGGCAGCTGATGATTCAGGAAGTACTGTACGTAGAGCTCGCGCGTACCGGTGTCACGGCCGACACTGATGAGCGGATAGGTATCGAGCTCACGCAGAGACATTGGCCGCTCCGCAAGGTGCCGGAGCCCGGGGCCGACGAGGGGGATTTCCTTAAAGGTAAAGAGCGGCTCCATCGAGAGCGTGCCATGAACTGCCAGCGGTGTGGTCACGAGCGCGATATCGGCGAGGCCGTTCCGCAGTGCCTTCAGTGCGCGTGGCGTCGAGTGATTCGAGATGCTGATGCTGATTTCCGGGAAGTTCTTTTTAAAGTCCCGTAGCACCGGCAGCAGTACGAGGCGGAGGGCGTTCTCAGAGGCTGCGATGGTAACGTGGCCACTTTCCATATTGACATCCTTCCGGAGCTCTCGCTCCCCGAAGCTCAGCTGCTCATACGCAATCGACACATGCTCGTAGAGCTTCTGCCCGACCTGTGTCAGGGTAATGCCGCGCTTGCCACGGTGCATCAGCTTGCACCCGAGTTCTGCTTCGAGGCTGTTCATGGCGCGGCTTACGTTCGGCTGATTCGAGCCGAGCATGCGCGCTGCCTGCGTGAAGCTGCGGTAGGTGCCGACATAATAAAAGATACGATAATAATCATACGAAACCATAGGACTCCTTCTGCATTCGCTGTGTTTGTAAAAGCCGATATTGTCTGAAAAAGCGCATAGCGTATCCAGTCAGAAGAGGCCGCGTGATTTCACCAAAATACTGAAAATATAACGGTTTCATATGGAAAATCGGCATGATGGCTTCTTCTCGGACATCAATGGAGAATAGTTCTAAAAAAAAACAGACTACCTGTTATGAATATATCAAAATGAACAATCTAAGTCAAAATGACATGTTAAATATATAAAAAATACGGCTTGAATATGTTTTTCTTCGGAATATAATAGCATCCGAAGTAATCAGTGATGCTTTGTCTGCCCGGAAGAGGGGTGACCGTGCATACATGAATTCCGTTGTCCGGTTTCGGTCCGGAATTTTTTTATTTCATGGTTTGCCCGGAGCAGGGAACATAACTGAGAACGGAAGCAAAAGAAAATGGAGGTAGTAGAATGGAGCAATTTACTTCGGAACTCCAGGAACAGCTGCAGGTTGCCACTGCATTTACGATTCCGGTGTTCGGAGAGATTCAAGTTGCCGAATCGACCGTCATCACCTGGGTGATCATGGCTGTGCTGGCTGCGGTATCCATTTACCTGGGCTCGAACCTGAAGGTGCATAACCCTGGTAAGCGGCAGCAGATCGCAGAAATGATCGTGACCTTCCTGGACAACTTCATCAACGGGATGCTGGGAGAAAAGGGAAAGCAGTATGGAACACTGATTTCCGTGATCCTCATCTACATCGGAGTGTCCAATGTGATCGGCCTGTTCGGCCTGAAGCCACCGACCAAGGATCTGAATGTCACCATCGCACTTTCACTCATCAGTATCGTGCTGATCGAGATTGCGGGCATCCGTGCGAAGGGAGCGAAAGGCTGGCTGAAGAGCTTTGCACAGCCGGTCGCCATCGTTACACCGATCAATATCCTCGAGATCGTGATTCGGCCGCTGTCCCTGTGTATGCGACTCTTCGGTAATGTCCTCGGTGCATTTATCATCATGGAGCTGATCAAGATGGTAGTTCCGGTCGGTGTCCCGGCCATCTTCAGTCTCTATTTTGATATATTCGACGGACTGATTCAGGCGTACGTTTTCGTATTCCTGACATCGCTTTACATCCAGGACGCGGTGGAGTAAACCGCATCCATCCACGGACCGTCTCCCATGCTTCGACCAATGCCGTCGACCGGGAGATCGTCACGAAGCAGACATGAAACGAAGCCTTCACGTCGAGATGAAGGCCGGCAGAAACACAGCGATCAGGAGTAAGAGGACCGCTGATGTATGAAAGATGATTAAAGGAGAAAAATTATGAGCGTAACAGCAATTGGTGTCGGTTTAGCAGCATTCGCCTGCATCGGTGCAGGTCTTTCCATCGGTATCGCAACCGGTAAGGCCGCAGAGGCCATCGCAAGACAGCCGGAGGCAGACGGCAAGATCATGAGAATCCTGCTTCTTGGTTGTGCCCTCGCCGAGGCAACCGCGATCTACGGTTTCGTTCTCGGTATCCTCTGCATCTTCTTCCTGGGCTGAT
>CAKQWR010000152.1 GCA_934279105.1 uncultured Oribacterium sp.
ATATCCTCGTACTCGGTGACCATGAGGCAGAGGAGAACACGGTATCCATCAACGTACGTGGTTCCAACAAGCAGATTCAGAATGTTCCGCTTGATAAGTTCGTTGCCTTCTGCCAGAAGCTGAACAGAGAGCACACCCTCGAGCTTCCGAACGAGATCGACTAAGTTTCGGTTGATTTACGTTTTATTTCTATTAAAATAGAATACAGAATACGCATGATGCAGCATCTCTTTTGGAGGTGCTGCATTCTTCATGCAGAAAAAGCTTACAGTTCACTGCCCCAGGATGGACGCTGTTCGCATCATGAACACGCTCCGCCGTAAAAAAGCAGTAATATATGAACGCTGCGGAGTACGTTATGAGCTTTGATGATGTGATTTTTATTCTCGAAATGATCGGTACCGTTGCATTTGCGATTTCTGGTGTCATGGTAGCGAAGGAACGGAAGATGGATATCTTCGGCGCCATCGTGCTCGGCTGTGCGACGGCGGTCGGCGGCGGTATGATTCGTGACCTCATCCTCGGAGAGATTCCACCGGCGATGTTCACGAAGCCGGTCTATGTCACCGTGGCTTTCATCACCTGTGTCATCGATTTCATCATCGAGCGAAGTCAGACGACCGAAAACTATATGGATAAAATCGACCGGAACCGTATCCGCTCGAACTTTATCCTGAACGTCGCCGACTCTGTCGGACTCGCTGCATTTGTCATCGTCGGCTGCCGTACAGCGGTCAATGCAGGCTACGGTGCAAATATGTTTCTCGTCTGCTTCGTCGGCGTCCTCACCGGCATCGGTGGTGGTATCCTCCGTGATATGTTCGCCGGACAGATGCCGCTCATCATGCGGAAGCGCGTTTATGGCATCGCAGCGATCATCGGTGCCATCGTATACTGTGTGATGTCAGTCATCGCGAAGCCGGCCGGTTCCTTCGGAAGCCCGATGATTGCGGCCATCACCAGCATGATCATCACGGTGATGATTCGTTTCCTTGCAATTTATTTTCACTGGAACCTTCCATCATTTAAGTGAGCGAAGGAGATGCGCACGCGTATGCCTGCCGCCTCGCTTCCATGGATTGCAGAGACATGGATATTTCATCCCTCACCGCAGCTGTTCCGTATGATGCATGCGATATATCCACTGCCGATTTAGAAAGGAAAGCCATGAAAACAGCAATTATTACAGGTGCCTCCCGCGGCGTGGGAAGAGCAGTGGCAGAGACATTGGCCCACGATGGCTGGCGCCTGATCATCAACTGCCGTTCCCGCTTCGATCTGCTGGAGCAGGAAGCTGAAAAGCTTCGCGCTATGACCGTAGTGCATACCGTTCATGGACCGATCACGGACGAAATTCTCGCCACGCAGCTCGGTGCACCGGACGACGTGATTCTTCTCGTCAACAACGCCGGTATCTCCACCTTCAATCTCGCACAGGACGTTTCCGAAGAGGAGCTGTCGGAAATGCTGGATGCGAACGTAAAGGATATGTTCCACCTGACGCAGTCCGTCATTCCGTATTTGCTGCGTGCCTCCGAAGGACGCATCCTCAACATGTCCTCCGTCTGGGGTGTCGTGGGTGCCTCCATGGAATCGGTGTACAGCCTGACGAAGGGCGCGGTCAATGCCTTCACCGAGGCGCTGGGGAAGGAACTCGCACCAAATCATATCCCGGTCAATGCCATCGCCATCGGTTGTGTCGACACCGATATGAACGGCTGGATGAGCGCAGAGGATCGTGCGCAAGTCGAAGATGAAATACCATACGGCCGTATGTGTACGCCGGAAGAAGTTGCCGAGTTCGTACGACTTCTGTCCATAGCCCCGAAATACCTGACCGGACAGATTCTCCGTTTCGACGGCGGATGGATCTGATGGATTTTCATGCAACGCCATTCAAATAGCAATGCATTCCATAGGATGCAACTTTATATCGTGTATCCGAAACTTCCATATAACGATGAATGAACATATCATCTTCTCAGTTGTAAGTAATTCGTAATATAATCGATAAGGAAACAGAGCGGCATTTATGCTAAAGTTATCGTATTCGAAGGTATCGAAACGAACTTTGCAGCGCCGCTTTTTTTGCGCTTTCTTAACGATCATAACGTTCATTCCGCATGATGCCATCCGCATCTATGTGCATCATATAATCAAGTATTGGAGACACTGTGAGTAGACCCTGTTTTAACCAGTTCGAGAAGAATATAAGCCACGAGAGCGGCGCGTGTGAGCACGCCGTGTTACGTTGCGCATCGAAACGCAGAGCGCGAAAGCTTGCATGGAAGCTCGCGCTTCTTCTGATGTTCAGCCTGACGGTAACGACGACCGCATATGCGGATGAAGTACTGATCGGTATCGGCGATGGACCGGTATCCGATGAAGAACTGGGCATCACAGATCAGGACCTGGCTGCCGCCACCGATGGTTCTATGATTCCGGAGTACAAGATTTCGGATGTCGCAGAAACCAGTGCGAATGTCGTCAGTGAACAGTACACTGTGGCACAGGATTCCGGTGCGACGGAAACCGTAAAGGAATCTGCCGCATCAGGTGAAGGAAAGGAAACACTTCTGGAAATCGTCGACAGTGTAGATGATTTCGCCGTCTTCAAGCAGAAGGGCCAGAGTATTCTGGAAACTGCTTCTCCGACACAGAAAAATGCGGTCAATACAGCGACGACCATCATCGCAAATACAGGCATATCGAGCACAACCGCCGGCAATATCATCAAGGCTGCAGGCGATGCCGTAAACAGTGCACTGACGAGTACAGGTACGACAACTTCCGTGATGCAGACAAACGGAAGCACGACGAATTCTACGGTCTTTACCCGTTCCAATGTCATCGAAGCGGTAACTTCGAAAATCAACAGCAGCACGATTCCGGTGATTGCGACGACGGCTTCCCGACAGGCACTGATTCAGTATGCAAAGCAGTTCCTCGGAAATCCATATGTCTATGGTGGCACTTCGCTGACCGAGGGCGCGGACTGTTCAGGCTTCGTGCAGCAGATCTTCAAGCATTTCGGCATTACGACCGGACGCAGCTCCCGTGATCAGTATGCGAATGCACAGTCGATCCGTTTCGACCAGCTCCAGCCGGGCGATCTGGTATTTTACGCCTCCGGTGATTACGTGAACCACGTGGCCATCTATGCCGGTGATGGTGTCATCATCCATGCCGCGAACGAACGTACCGGTATCTGCACCGGACGCTATAATTATCGTGAACCGGTCGGCTATGGAAGATTTATTCAGAACTGATTTTTCTCATCGACGAAATATAGAGAAAGAATAGAAGAACCCCTTAAGCGAAACAGCTTAAGGGGTTCTTCTTTATAGAATCAAGATAACAAATGGATCATGTGTATATAGCGCCTTCACGCTATCTGTATGTTGGAGGTCCGAAGCCCTCCCTGCTTATCAATACTCCGGTTCGATCAGGCCGTACGTTCCGCCCTTTCTCTTATATACGACAGCGACATTTCCGGTATCACCGTTCTGGAATACGAAGAACGTGTGGCCGACCAGCTCCATCTGGAGACATGCCTCTTCCGGTGTCATCGGCTTCAGATTGAAGTGCTTCGTACGCTCGATAAGGATCTCATCTTCCTCCGCCTCATCATCCAGCTCCTCTGCAAACGCAGCGGAGAAATCACCGGCCTGCTGACGGTTCATCAGCTTCGTACGATACTTACGAATCTGGCGCTCGATCACATCCACGACGATGTCGAGTGACTGGAACTTATCCGGTGTAATCTCCTCTGCACGGATGATGCCATCCTTTACCGGAATCGTAACCTCAACCTTATACTTGTTTTTCTCAGTGGAGAGAGTGACATTACATGGGGTGTCTTCCTTGAAGAACTTGGATAACTTGCCCAGCTTACGATCGATCTGGTCCTTCATGCCCTCAGATACAGTAACATTTCTTCCTGTGATGTTAAACTTCATAGAATCACGCTCCCTTAAAAAGATTTCCGAATGAATGTCATTCAGGATACCTATATTATACCATATGTAGAAGAAATTTCTACAGTGTAATAAAGATGTAAAATAAAAATCCGGTTCACGAAACATGACCGATTTATGAATTAAATGTTAACAATCAAAAGCTTTCTTGAATAAAAAAGTGTTTAGTGATAAGATTTCAGAGTTATAGCCA
>CAKQWR010000153.1 GCA_934279105.1 uncultured Oribacterium sp.
GTATCGGGCAGGTTGTGTCACTCATCATTTACCTCGTGATCTATTATCGCGATCTCGCCAATATCCCGGTACGTATCGCTCCGCGGCATATGTCGAAAACAGTCAGCACTTTAGTGAAGGTTTACAGCATTGGCATCCCGGCAGCGCTCAATATGGCACTCTCCTCTCTGATGATTACGGTGTTAAACGGCATCCTCGCGGTCTACTCTGCGTCGTATGTACTTGTTCTCGGAGCATATTATAAGCTTCAGACCTTTATTTATCTTACCGCGAACGGCATCGTGCAGGGCATGCGTCCGATCTGCAGCTACAACTACGGTGCCGGTGAATTTAAACGGCTGAAAGCGATTTTCCGTACCGGCCTTGCGATGGTAAGTGGTGTCATGCTCATCGGTACACTGATCTGCATCCTGCTGCCAAATCAGCTCATCGGCATTTTCGCGTCAAGTGCGGACACCATCCAGCTTGGACGTGAGGCGCTTCTCATCATCTGCCGCGGCTTCGTCCTGTCCGGCGTCTCTGTAACCATCTCCGGCGTCCTCGAGGGCCTCGGCAAGGGCGCAGAATCCCTCGTGATTTCCCTCGTACGCTACATCGTGGTTCTCCTGCCGCTTGCCTATTTCCTAAGTCAGGCCATCGGTGCCGTCGGTGTATGGCAGGCCTTCTGGATTACCGAGACCATCGCTGCCGTTCTGTCTGTACTCCTCTTCCGACGCATCATGCGAAAGATTCAGGGCGAAGCGCTGACGTGACGGGATGCGATTATGAGACTGAACCTGCGAAATGAAATTCTTAAGATAGACGCTTACGAAGACCCAAAACACCCTAAAACGGGAGTGCATCACAGCGATGCACTCCCGTTTTGTAGCCTGTATTTAAAGCATGAAATATACGGAAAGTATTTGGTTAAACCTGTTTAATGGATGATCAGACATTCACTTTAACGATTTCCCTTGAGCATTCTCCTCTGAAATCTCCTTCCCGTTTCCTGGCTCCAAATATTTACGGGCGGTGCCCGATGGAGGCATTGGCCTGAAAGAAGTTCAGGATTTTAGGCATCT
Organism: uncultured Oribacterium sp.; assembly: GCA_934279105.1. Taxonomy (GTDB): domain Bacteria; phylum Bacillota; class Clostridia; order Lachnospirales; family Lachnospiraceae; genus Oribacterium. Next base: position 1,062 of record CAKQWR010000153.1, read on the forward strand.
GGTGCTATGCGCTTCACTCTGTGATGGCCCAGACGCGTGCCGGGAGGCCTGTGGCGCCTTCGATGCGCGCGTAGGAAACGAGGACGACGGCACCGGCAGGCTGTACCTGATCGAGGTTTGCGAGGACCTCCACCTGGAGCTTGCCCTGGTCGAGGACATAGCGCTCGCAGGCGAGATCACCCTCTGCCTCAGCGACCGCGGACGAATCCGTGTCGAGGGTCTCGTGGCCATTGGCGGCGGCATGGCAGACCTCATAGATATACTTGAGTGCTTCGAGCGACCAGCCCGGTGCATTCTCATGGCCGTCGGCGTCAATGCCGGACAGCGCGTCGATATCCGGCCACTTCTTGTACCAGTCGCTGCGAAGCGCTACCAGCGCACCCTCCGGAATTTCACCATACTGCGCCTCATATGCGCGAATGTCGTCGACCGTCACGGTATACCGCGGGTTCTGCTTCGCCTGCTCGGAAATGTCGATGATCACCAGTGGGAAAATCAGATCATGTACGTCGTATTGCTCGGACAGCGCCCGACCCTGCACGAAATGCCCTGGGAAATCGATGTGTGTGCCGAACTGACCTGGAAATTTAAAGGTCTGAATCAGGCACTCCAGCTCCGGCGTGCCCCAGTCCCACACCGTCGTGCCCAGTTCGACCGAGCCTTCCGGAATGCCCGACCAGTATGGACTCTCGTTATTTAAAGAGTGGGAAAGCTCCACCCACCTATAGTTCTTCGCTTCCTTTAATGCATTCCAAAGCTTATACTCTGCCATACTATCGTCTCCTTTCGGGTAACCTTTTCTTACGTGATGCAATCATCATAACACCTGCGTTCTGTCATGCCTAATACCGGATATTTCGAATCGATTATAGATTGCGCCTATAATAAAAAACGATTTTAAAGTGCCCAATTATTTTTCTTGACATCTCGATGCGAATCCATATAATTACCATTTGTAATTACCAAAGGCAATCATGTGAACGTATGTATATAGATTCTGCATCAGCTTATCCTCCTCTAACAGCTTTTGAACCTATGGAGTGTAAACTGAAGATACATGATTCTCGTACGTTTCACTCTCAGAATTTATAGCAGGAGGTCTATATGACAATCGAACTCATCAAACGAATGATCGATGCGTGTTTTCTGGCGAAGCGCGCGCGGGATCTGTTGCCCGCTCTGCCGAAGGGTGTGACGCCGGCATTCATCCAGTATATGGATGCGATCCAGAATCTGGAGTCTCGCGGGGTGCGCGTAAAGGTTTCGGATATCAGCGATGAACTAAAGCTTCCGCGCCCGGGCGTGACCCGTACGGTGAAGGAAATGGAGCTGGCGGGCTATCTTCGTAAGGAAAGCTCTACGGAGGATGGCCGTGTGACCTATCTTTCGCTTACCGAAGCCGGCAAAACGCTGTCGCAGAAATACAACCAGGATACCTTCCTCGCACTTCTGCCGGCGATGGAAAAACAAATTTCCGACGAAGACGCCGCATGTATGATTCGTACGATGGAAACGCTGTTCCGGATTATGAACGAACAGTGATTCCCCCAGCAAGAACGCAAATCAGAAGTCACGTTTCGATAAGCATGATTTCCCAGAAAGGAAAACAAACTTAAATGAATCCTCGTTCCACACATATATCAGACCATCAGAATAGCAATTTTAAAAACGAAAACAGAAATACACTCAGCGATTTCACAGAAGGCAGTATCCTTCAGAAGCTGGTGCCCTTCATGCTGCCGATTCTCGGTGCACTCGTACTACAGGCGGCCTATGGTGCCGTCGATTTGCTTGTGGTCGGTCGCTTCGGCTCCACAACCGGTTTGTCTGCAGTTTCAACCGGCAGTCAGGTTTTAAATCTCGTCACCTTCGTCGTCACACAGTTCGCGATGGGCGTCACTGTCCTGATTGCGCGTCACCTCGGCGAAGGAAAAGCACATCGCATCGGTCGTGTCATCGGTGGTGCTACCGTGGTCTTCGGCCTTATGTCAATCGCCCTCTTCGTCCTGATGGTGGGCTGGGCACGCTCGATTTCCGTGCTGATGCAGGCGCCGACCGAAGCCATCGACCTCACCACAAGCTATGTTCGTATCTGCGGTGGCGGCATCCTTTTTATCGTCGCCTACAACCTGCTCTCGGCGATTTTCCGCGGCCTCGGCGACAGTACGTCTCCACTTCTTTTCGTTCTGGTTGCTTGTATCGTCAATATCTTCGGCGATCTACTTTTCGTTGCGGGTCTTCACCTTGATGCGACCGGAGCCGCCATCGCCACCGTCCTCGCGCAGGCCGTCAGTGTCGTATGTGCTCTCGTTATTCTCATGAAGAAGCAGCTTCCATTCAAGCTTCAGAAGCGCGATTTCTGCATCAATCCTGAGTGCCGGAAGTTTCTGATCATCGGTCTGCCGCTCGCGATGCAGGAGTGCCTCACCCAGGTTTCCTTCCTCGCGCTCTGTGCCTTTGTAAACCGTCTCGGACTCGAAGCCTCCTCCGGCTATGGGGTTGCCTGCAAACTCGTTAACTTCGCGATGCTGGTACCGAGTGCTCTTATGCAGTCGATGTCCTCCTTCGTATCACAGAATATCGGTGCGGGAAAGACCGAACGTGCGAAGAAATCCATGTTTACCGGCATCGGCATCGGCCTCAGCATCGGCTGCATCGTGTTTCTGCTTGTATGGTTTCAGGGCGGACGACTTTCCGGTATCTTTACGACAGACCGGGCCGTTATTACGCATGCTTTCGCCTATCTCCATGGCTTCGCGCCGGAGACGCTTCTGACCGCTATTCTATTCAGTATGATGGGCTATTTCAACGGCAGCGGTCAAACCCTGTTCGTCATGTTTCAGGGGCTCTTTCAGACCTTGCTCATACGCCTGCCGATGTCGTATTATATGAGCATACAGCCAGAAGCCAGCCTCACAAAAATCGGTCTCGCTGCGCCGACCTCGACCCTCGTCGGTGTGATTCTGAACCTTGGATTCTTCCTCTACCTGGAGCGAAAGGCACGGACAAAAACAGCGGCAGGATAATTCCGACGCTTCTCTTCTGCGGTACATGAAATGCATAGAGTAACCGTCCTACATCTGATTCCGTGATGGCCAGTTCTATAT
>CAKQWR010000154.1 GCA_934279105.1 uncultured Oribacterium sp.
ATGCCCGGAAAAGGCATCTCTCGTTTATTCTACGTTCTTCGTCGCGACGATCGGTACGCCGGTATCAGCGACGTTTTCCAGAATCACATCGCCGATATGTACCGGTGCTGGTACCTCGATGCCCTTCAGCGCCTTCACACAGTCGAAGATTTTTCCCTTCGGAATATCTTCCTTCGTCTTCACCGATACCATGTCGATGCTGCCGCCCTTCACACGTACCGTCGAGGTCACGATTCTGGTCGGATTTGTGACTTCCTTCCGTGCATAAACCTCGCCGCGTTTACAGGTGTTTCCTGTAACGCTTACTACCTCACTACCATCGATCTCCACTGTCAGAGGACATCCCATCGGACAGCCGATGCAAATCAGTTTTCTCTCTTCCATCGTCATGCCTCCTCAATCTTCACCGTGATCGTCTTGAGATCCGGATACTTCTCAAGCTGTTCCTTCGTGAGCTTGATCTCCTCCATCTCACCCGGTGCAACCACCGGACGCTTCTTGTGGATCACTCTCTCGTCATCGAAATAAGCGCTGACATAGCAGTTCTTGTAGACATTGCCCACACGGAAACGAACGGTCAGGTTCTCCTCCATGCGGTCCACGTTGATGGTGCCAGGAACGGTATAGCGCACGCCCTCGATCGGATTCAGCTGAATCTCGTGGCCATCCTTCACACGTGCCTCACCCTGCTTTACGTACTCTGCCGCATTGCGACCAGCCGCCGCCGCTTCCTCGGAAACGTAGTCCACGAGGTCATGTACGTGCAGTACGTTACCGCAGGCGAATACACCTTCGATGTTGGTCTCCAGGCTCTCATTTACCTTCGGACCAGAGGTTACCGGGTTCATATCGACGCCCATACCTCTGGAAATTTCGTTCTCCGGAATCAGGCCGACGGAAAGAAGCAGTGTATCACAGCTGTACTCTTCCTCGGTTCCCGGAATCGGCTTGCCGTGGCTGTCAACTTCTGCGAGGGTGATGCCCTCGAGACGCTCCTTTCCCTTGATGTCCACGACAGTATGGCTCAGCTTCAGCGGGATACCATAGTCATCGAGACACTGCACGATGTTACGCTTGAGACCGCCGGAATACGGCATCAGCTCTGCGACCACCTTTACCTTCGCACCTTCGAAGGTCATACGTCTCGCCATGATGAGGCCAATGTCTCCGGAACCGAGGATGACCACCTCTCGTCCAGGCATGAAGCCCTCGATGTTTACGAGGCGCTGTGCCGTACCTGCAGAGAAAATACCTGCCGGACGATAGCCTGGGATATTCAGTGCGCCTCTGGAACGCTCACGGCATCCCATCGCCAGTACAACTGCCTTCGCCTGGATCTCGAAGAGACCCTCTTCCCGGTTCATCGCGGTGACTACCTTCGCCGGGCTGATATCCATAACCATGGTGTTCAGTTTATACTCTATATTCAGCTCTCTCGCCTGATCAATGAAACGACCTGCGTACTCCGGTCCGGTCAGCTCCTCCTTAAAGGTATGAAGTCCGAAACCGTTATGGATACACTGGTTCAGAATACCGCCCAGCTCCTTATCTCTCTCGAGGATGAGGACACTATCCACGCCGCTTTTCTTCGCAGAAATCGCAGCAGCCAGTCCTGCCGGTCCTCCGCCGATAATCACAATATCATACGCTCTCATGATGTACTGCCTCCCTCTTATAGCGAATCCTTGTTGGTTCCTACGACGATCTTCGAATCTCCACCGGACTTCGTGATCTCAAACATGCTTACATGGCGCTCACGTGCGAGAATCTCCATCGTTCTCGGTGAGCAGAAGCCTGCCTGACAGCGTCCCATACCGGCTCTCGTTCTGCGCTTCACACCGTCGAGTGACTTCGCGCCGAGCGGTCTGTGGATGGCATCGAGGATCTCTCCCTCGGTGATCATCTCACAGCGGCAGATGATGTTGCCGTACGTCGGGTTCTTCTTAATGAGCTCGATACGCTCTTCCTTCGAGAGTGAATCCGGATGCAGAACACCTTTTCTTGTGGCAACAAAGTTTTCATTCTTTTCCAGATTCAGCTTCTCTCTCAGGATCTCCGCTACCATCTCGCCGATGGCCGGTGAGCTGGTCAAACCAGGGGACTCGATACCTGCACAGTCGATGAAGCCCTTTGCATCCTCGAGCTCTCCGATCAGGAATTCATGGCCATCTTCATGTGCACGAAGTCCTGCGAAGGAGGTGATTACCGAGCGCATCGGAATGTTCTTGACATTCATGCCGCACTTCGTGATGACCTGATCGAGGCCTTCTCTTGTGGTGTTGGTGCCTTCCTTATCGTCGATGTCGATGGCGGTCGGACCGAGGATGAGGTTTCCATGCACGGTCGGTGCCACGAGGATACCCTTACCAAACTTACCAGGAAGTGCGAAAATCGTCTTGCTGACGAGATGACCTGCCGTCTTATCGAGGAGGCAGTAGTCTCCACGTCTCGGGGTGATGTGGATTTTCTTCTCACTCACCATGTTGTGGAGCTTGTCTGCATAAACGCCGGCAGCATTGACCACATACTTCGTCTCGAAGGTGCCGTGGTTGGTGTCAATCGCCCAGCCACCCTCGATCTGACGAAGACCGGTCACTTCGGTATCAAACTTGAACTCTACGCCGTTTACGCAAGCGTTCTCTGCCATCGCGATGTTCAGATTGAACGGGCAAACGATACCGGCGGTTGGTGCATACAGTGCTGCGTATGCATCGTCGGAAATATTCGGCTCCATCTCACGAAGCTCTTCACGGTTCAGGATACGAAGATCCTTGACGCCGTTCGCTACGCCTCGATCATAGAGAGCCTGAAGGTTCGGCATATCGTCTTCATGAAGACATACGACCAGGGAACCATTCTTCTCAAACGGAAAATCCAGATCCTTCGAAAGCTGCTCCATCATCTGGTTTCCACGCACATTCAGCTTCGCCATCAGGGATCCCGTCGCCGCATCATAGCCGGCATGGACGATCGCACTGTTGGCCTTCGATGTACCACAGCATACATCCTCTTCTTTTTCGATTACACACGCTTTTACTTTATAACGTGACAGCTCTCTCGCGGTTGCTGCGCCGGAGACACCTGCTCCGATAATGATTACATCATACATATTCCAGTCACTCCTTTATAAGCTGTATCAGCTCTGCTTACATAGTGTATACGCCTCGGTTTTTCGCGGGACATGGCACTGCGCGAAATTTTACAGTTGCTTTACAGACTCTGTACTTTTTAAAAAAGAGCCTGTCAAGAAAGCGCATCCGATAATGCGATTATCCTGACAGGCTCTCTCATCTCATGCCTTTACTATCTTTCATTCTTTAAATTACCACGGAATTGCGTTGTACAGTAAAACGGCTACGATACCACCGATGATCGGTCCGATAACCGGAACTACCAGGCCATATCCGAAGTTTGAATCGCCCTTGCCCTTGATTGGAAGAACAGCGTGAGCGATACGAGGTCCGAGGTCTCTTGCAGGGTTGATTGCATAGCCTGTCAGGCCGCCGAGAGACATACCGATGGAAACGATGATTCCGAATACGAATAACTTATCAACACCAGTTGCAAGGCCGGTCACATTGCCGATGCCCTTGATTGCGAATACGAGAACGAATGTACCAACAGCCTCCGAAAGGATGTTCAGTGCTCTGTTATCTACGGAAGGACCGGTACTGAAAACACCGAGCTTCGCGCCAGGATCGTCGGTCGCGTCGAACTGTGCCTTAAAGAGTAAGTAAACGATGCAAGCGCCTACAAATGCACCTGCGAGCTGTGCGATGATGTAACCAGGAACCATGGACCAAGCGAAGCTGCCTTCGACAGCCAGTGCGATGGTCAGTGCCGGGTTAAAGGATGCACCGGATGCTTCACCGAAAATAAATGCAGGTACCAGAACGGCAAGGCCCCATGCCAGGGTAATCTGAACCGAACCTGCGCCCTTCATACCGGACTTGTTCAGCGTTACGTTTGCTACAACACCATCACCAAGGATAATCAGCATCATCGTGCCTAAAAACTCGCCTATATACGGTAACATATTACTTCCTCCTATTTCTTTTCAATCTCTGTTTTCCCCTGTATGATCTTACGATCATCCATCGTTTGGAG
>CAKQWR010000155.1 GCA_934279105.1 uncultured Oribacterium sp.
TGTACCTCGATGTGCGCATGGTACATCACGCGTGTGCATACGAAGTTCACGGCCGGCATGTACTTCCTCTGCCTCTTTTCGATGATCGTACCGTTCCAGATGGTTATGTTCCCGCTCAGTAAGATCGCGAACATGCTGAAGCTGTCGAACCCGCTCGGTCTCGTATTCATTTACCTCGGCTTCGGTGCCGGACTTGCAGTCTTCATGTTTACGGGCTTCGTCAAGTCCCTGCCGCTCGCGATCGAGGAGGCAGCGATGATCGATGGATGTACACCACTGCAGACCTTCTTCTATGTGGTCATGCCGATTATGAAGCCGACCTGCATCACCGTGGCGATTCTCGAGACCATGTGGGTATGGAATGACTATCTGCTTCCTTCCCTCGTCCTTGACCTCAAGAAGTGGAAGACCATCCCGATCGCGGTACAGTACCTGAAGGGTGGTTACGGTTCCGTCGATATGGGCGCCATGATGGGCGTACTGGTACTGTCGATCATTCCGATCATTATCTTCTATGCATGCTGCCAGAAGTACATCATCGAGGGTGTTGTCGCTGGTGCAGTGAAGGGCTAAATTACGAGAAAGAAAAAGGGGAAACATATGGAAAAGGAAGCAAGGGAGCGAATCAGCGAACGCGTAGCCGGTATTCTCATGCCGGTGTTCGCACTTCCCGGCGCCTACGGCATCGGAACACTCGGAAAGGAGGCGTTCAGCTTCGTGGATTTCCTCGAGGCGAGCGGGCAGACCTACTGGCAGGTGCTTCCGATCGGCCCGACGGGCTATGGTGATTCGCCGTATCAGAGTTTTTCTACCTTTGCGGGCAATCCGTATTTTATCGACTTGGAGACCCTGATCGACGAGGAACTGCTGACGAGAGATGAGTGTGATGCGGTGGATTTCGGAGCAGATGATGCGAAGATCGACTACGAGAAGCTCTATTTGGGACGTTTTCCTCTGCTGCTGAAGGCGTTCGAGCGTTTCAAGCTGAATACAAGTGGGGAGGGCAATGTTGCGCCCGATGCGCAGGAGAAGGAGACGTATCGTCAGTTTATCCGGCACACGGTGCACTGGCTGCCAGCCTATGCGCAGTTCATGGCCGCGAAGACAGGCTATCCGGAGGATTTCTATCGCTTCACGCAGTATGAGTTCGACAAGCAGTGGAAGCGTCTGCGTACGTATGCAAACGAAAAGGGAATCGCCATCATCGGCGATATCCCTATCTATGTATCGAGCGATTCGGTAGACTTCACGGAGCATCCGGAGCTGTTCCAGCTCGATGCGGAAGGAAAACCGAAGCAGATTGCGGGTTGTCCGCCGGACAGCTTTTCAGCGACCGGTCAGCTCTGGGGTAATCCGGTCTATGACTGGGACTATCATAAGGCGACGGGCTATCAATGGTGGATCGCGCGGATGCGTCGCTGCTTCGACCTCTTCGATGTGGTGCGGGTCGACCATTTCCGTGGCTTCGATGAGTACTATGCGATTCCGGCGGGTGCGAGCGATGCGACGAATGGACACTGGGAAAAGGGCCCTGGTATCGCACTGTTCGACACGTTGAAAGCGGCGCTCGGTGAGAAGAAAATCATCGCGGAGGATCTGGGATATGTGACCGATTCGGTGCGAAAGCTCGTCGAGGACACAGGCTATCCTGGTATGAAGCTGCTGGAGTTCGGCTTCGATTCGCGCGAGAGCGGGGACTATCGTCCGTGCACCTGGCCGGCCAATGCTGTCTGCTATACGGGTACACACGACAACCAGACACTGGCTGCGTGGGTGCGTGAAATATCTCCGGTTGACCGTGATTTCGCGATTCGATATTATGTTGCGTGGAAGCAAGGGAAGGGCGAGGAAGTGAATGTTCGTCCACGTTCCGAGGCGGAACTCGCCGAAGATCGCAGCATGACGACGAACTTCCTTCAGTCAGACTATACCGATGCGCTGATAGAGATGACGCTGGCTTCGAAGCCGGAAACGGCGATCATCCCGATGCAGGATTACCTCGGGCTCGGGGCAGAAGCACGCATCAACACACCGTCGACGCTCGGACAGAACTGGACCTTCCGTTTTATAGAGAAAGATTTTTCGAAGGAATGCGCGGAGAAGATCCGGCGATTTACGGAGGAGAGTCAGCGTACCAGAAAGTAGAAAGCTATGGCGGCGAAGAAACTGACAATTAAAGAAATTGCCAAACTGTCGGGCATCAGTGTATCGACTGTATCGCGGGCGATCAATAACCACTATGACATCAGTCCGGAGACGAAGCGTCGGGTGCAGGAAATCATCGATCAGTATGGTTATGTGCCGAATAATTCGGCACGTAATCTGAAGCTGAATGACGCACGAAACATCGCAGTGCTTGTGAAGGGAATCACGAACCCATTTTTCACGAGCATGATCAAGGTGTTTGAAAAGGAGTGCTCGGATCATGATTACTCCCTGGTGCTCGAGCACGTCGAGGAGGAGCAGGATGAGACGGAGCTTGCGGCACTGCTCGAGAAAGAAAAGCGCCTGAACGGCATCATTTTCCTCGGTGGAAATCCGGTGCAGTCGGTAGAGCGCCTGAAGCGTTTGACCGTTCCATTTGTGTTCTGTTCCGTCGCGGTTCCGGACCGGAAGGCGTTCGAAGAGTACTCTTATGTGGCCATCGATGACCGGGCGGAGGCTGAAAAGGTGACGGATTACCTGATCGAGCAGGGACGGAAGCGCATCGCACTTCTCAGCGATGCGGAATCCGATATCAGTAACGGTATGCTCCGTCTCGAGGGCTACCTGCATTCGCTTAAGAAGCATGGCATCGAGCCGGACCCGGCACTCATCTGCCGACCGATCTCGATTCAGAAGACCTATACCTATGAGAATGGATATCAGCGGACGATGGCGCTGATTCAATCGGGCACGAAGTTCGATGCGATCTTCGCTATCGCGGACTCTATCGCCATCGGCTGTCTTCGGGCGCTTCGCGATCAGGGCATACGCGTACCGGAGGATGTCGCGGTCATCGGCTTCGATGGACTCGAAATCGGACATTATCTGACACCATCCCTCACGACCCTGCAGCAGCCGGTGAATGAGATGGCGGAAGCCTCGATGTATGCCCTCCTCGGGCTCCTCGAAGAGCGTGAGAAGGAAGTTGAGGTGAAGCTCGCTGGTGACAGCAGTACTGCGGAACGGCAGGATGCTGCGGTAAAGGTAAGCGACGGAAACGCAGAAACGTCGGACGGCGGGGCACGTAAGAACGGCATGGAGAGGCCTGTCGGAGACCGTGCGGATGTGGCGAGCGCTGAGTTGTCCGGACCGAACAAAAAAACAGCGAAATTTCAGCAGATTTTCCCTGGAGAGTTGAAAATCCGGGAAAGCTGTTAAACGCTGGAAGACGTTTCACTAAAACGGAACGACGTTTCATAAAAGGAAACGGATATGCTCCCTTCTAGGTAGACAAGAGAAATAATAAAAATCTTGTTCTGCTTGGAAGGGAGCATATTTTGTTTTTAAACATAAGTACACATTTGAAGAAAAAGAAAGGATTATACGAGAATACCAAGCTGGCACTCTTTTACGTGAGTCCACCTGCTTGGTGAAAAATCCAGTCATTCAGTTGCAAGGATGGAAGAAGCTCTCTGGCTGAACGGTTAATTATTTAACGATTCGTCATGGAAGTTTTAACACTTGTTAAAGACTATAAGAAAAAATACTGTATAATAATAGTCAGAAACTAGTTGTAGTGCTAAAAAGGAGCGTAGCGTATATGGTTGTACTTGTATTATTGATTTTAGTGATTGCTGTTCTGGCGCGAATGATCTGCATCGTGCCGCAGGGACATGCGTATGTAACCGAGATGCTGGGCCAGTACAGTGGTACTTGGGGCGCAGGTCTTCATTTTAAGATCCCGGTGGTTCAGCGCGTGATCAAGAAGGTGAGCCTGAAGGAGCAGGTGCTTGATTTTCCGCCACAGCCGGTGATTACGAAGGATAATGTTACCATGACCATCGATTCGGTCGTGTTCATGAAGGTGCAGGATCCGAAGCTT
>CAKQWR010000156.1 GCA_934279105.1 uncultured Oribacterium sp.
CATACGGAGAGACCGTGTGAAATCAAGCCAGGTTCCCTTAGCGGCACTTGGAGTTATCTCTCCTTGGAACCCTCTGTCAACGCTGCGTTTTCATCAGGAAAACGCAGCGATTGCAGAGGGCCTAGTGCCGCTTGGGGTTCCTGGCTTAGATTTCACCGGCCTCGAAGTACTGTGCTTCGCTTGGCGGTTCTCCTGCGCCTGCCCACCGGGGCCCGTACGGTATCGCCACCGAAATTCACAAAATCAACTTATTTTGCACACAATTGGAACACATTTTCTGACTAAAACATGTTTTTAGTTGGAGAAGGAAACATCCTCCAACAAATCTAATCTTTATTGGGGGAAACATCATGACTACTTCGAAACATATCTCCGGCGCTCATGCACTTGCAGTTTCTGCTTGCGTGGGCGCTTTTACGTTGCTTAGCGCCACCTGCCTCGCGACACCGGCATTGGCCGCAGGCGGACTCGAGATGTCCACGGACTACACAGGCATCACGGCGAAGCCGGGTGACACGCTGAATTTCAGCCTCGACTTCACGAACCAGACCGGCGCCGGCCTCAACACGAGCCTCAGCGCGACCGGCCTCGATGACAGCTGGAAGGGCTACTTCGAGGGCAACAACAAGGAAGTTTCGAACGTATTCGTAAAGTCCGGCGCGGATGCCGACTCGAACGATGGTCTCGTTACCTACTCGCTTACGGTTCCGGACAACGCGCAGAAGGGCAGCTACAACGTACTGCTGCATGCAGCGAGCGGCGCGGCGGCCAGCAGTGATCTTCAGCTGACGATCAATGTCTCCGACGAGACGACAGGCACGAACCAGCTGACCACCACCTACCCGGAGCAGCAGGGTGCGAGCGGCACGACCTTTACCTTCAACTCCACCGTGCAGAACAATTCTTCAAGCGCACAGACCTACAGCCTCGCAGCGGATGCACCGACCGGCTGGACGGTCAGCTTCAAGCCGAACGGCGCAAGCAATGCGGCCTCCAGCGTGGACGTGGATGCACACGGTTCCCAGGCGGTGACCGTCACCGTGACGCCACCGGACAAGGTCGCAGCCGGCGACTATGAAATCCCGATTACCGCGACGAGCTCCGCACAGAGCCTGAGTCAGACCCTGAAAGTCACGATTACCGGCACCTATCAGATCGGTGTCACAACCTCCGATGGCACGCTCAGCTGCGATGCCAACGTGAACAAGAAGCAGTCGGTTCCGCTCACCATCACAAACAGCGGCAACATTGACCTCAACAACGTGAACCTCACGACCACGGCACCGTCCGGCTGGACCGTTGAATTCTCCGAAAGCACGATCGACACCCTCGCAGCCGGCGAGACCAAGGACGTCGTCATGTACGTCACTCCGTCGAAGGACGCGATGTCCGGTGACTACGCGATGACCGTCACCGCGCAGAATGAAGACACCTCCCTCGACCAGTCCTTCCGTGTCACCGTCAAGACCTCGACCCTCTGGGGCGTCGTCGGTATTCTCATCATCGCGGCCGTGATCTGCGGCCTCGGCGAGGTATTCCACAAGTACGGGAGGCACTGACCATGACCGAACTTCAGAATAAAACGGACGCCACCTTGGCGGCTGCCGATGCAGTCGTCCGCGACGCACATCGCGCTGCGGAAGCCGGTGATCCGACCGGCTGGCGCTCCGTGCAGAATGAGGGGCTGCATGAAATCATCATCCGGACGAATGAGCTGGTGAAGCAGTACGGTGATGTGACCGCGGTCGATCACCTGAACCTCGAGATTCATAAGGGTGAGGTCTTCGGTCTGCTGGGCCCGAATGGTGCCGGCAAAACCACCACGACCCTGATGCTGCTCGGTCTCACGGATCCGACATCCGGATCTGCTGAAATCAGTGGCCTCGACTGCACACGTGATTCCCTTGCCGTGAAGAAAATCGTCGGTTATCTGCCGGACAATGTCGGGTTCTATCCGGATATGAGTGGCCGTGACAACCTGATTTTCTCCGGCATGATGAACGGCCTTACACGAAAAGAAGCGGAAGAACGGGCCGTCGGTCTCCTCGAGCGTGTCGGCATGACCTATGCCGCAGACCGCAAGACCGGCACCTATTCAAGAGGTATGCGACAGCGTCTCGGTATCGCGGATGTCCTTATGAAGGACCCGGAAATCATCATCATGGATGAACCGACCCTCGGCATCGATCCGTCCGGTATGCGCGAACTCACCGCTCTGATCCGTGAGCTGAGCGTCAAGGATGGCCGGACGATTCTGATTTCCTCCCACGAGCTCTACCAGATTCAGGAAATCTCCGATCGTGTCGGCATCTTCGTAAAAGGTCGGATGATCGCCTGTGGCCGCATCGATGAACTCGGCCGCCAGCTCCAGAACGAAGGCCTCTTCATGGTCGACTTCCGCGCGGAGAAAACAGCGAACGGCCAGGATGCCGGACATCACGCTGCGTCACTTGATCAATACAGTGGCCGAGAAGCGATGAATGCCACGGCAGAGACATTGGCCTCCACTACGGAAACAGCGACAGCTGGTAGAAATGACGGAGCAGCGGGAGACCGAGCGGTTTCTGAAACCGAAGAACTGAAGGCGCTGGTACGTGGGATCGCGGGCGTGCGTCTCGTCGGCGTGAAAGAGGATGGAACTCTCCACGTCGAATCCGGCTGTGATATCCGTGCCGAACTCTTCCGAAAACTGAGCGAAGCCGGCTATCTGCTGAGCGAGCTCCACGAGCGTGGCGGTGACCTCGATGAAATCTACCGCAAATATTTCGAAAAAGCAGGAGGTGACGAGAATTATGACAATCGCACAAATCGCACAGAAAACAAGGCAGAAAAGCGATCGATCAGAGAGAAACTTCTCCGGCACAGCCACCGCTGATTTCTCGATGAACCGTTCGGCAGTGGTAACCAAGGACGGCAACGCTTCGATGAAGGCAGCCGCTGCCCCGGCAGAAAAGAAGAATTCTGCCGGAAATGTTGTAAAGAAAGTCATCGACTGGTTTATGGAGGAGGATGATCTCCTTCCGGGCGAAACGCCGGAAAGTCACGCTTCAAACGTGCGGACCAATCGAAGAGGGATGGCTGTACTGTATCGGAAGGAGCTTGCAGATCATCTCTGCAGCCGCCGCTTCTGGGCACTCTTTGCGCTTCTCATGATCGTATCGGTGGCAAGCCTGTACGGCGCCATCGGATCACTGAAGCAGGCGGCATTGAACGCACAGGCACAGGGGCAGGCCGTCAGTGAATTTCAGTTCCTGAAACTCTTTACGACCGCCGGCAGCTCGATCTACAGCTTCCAGAGCTTCCTCGGCTTCCTCGGACCGATCTTCGGCATCATGCTCGGCTTCGATGCCATCAACAACGAGCAGGCGCAGGGCACGCTGAATCGTCTCGCTGCACAGCCGATTTATCGTGATACCATCATTAACGCGAAGTTCCTGGCCGGTGCCACGGTCATTTTTCTGACGGTCTTTTCACTCGGCGGCGTTCTGTCCGGACTCGGACTTCTCCTGAGCGGCACGAAACCGCTCGCAGAAGAGTGGACGCGCCTCGTGATTTTCCTGATTCTGAGCGGCGTCTACATCTCTGTATGGCTTGCGATTTCCGTCCTCTTCTCGACCCTGTCGCGCCACGCAGCGACCTCGGCGCTGTCGTCGATCGCACTCTGGCTCTTCCTCACCATGTTCCTGTCGCTCGTTGCAAGTGGACTCGCCAACGCTATGTTCGCCGGCACGCACGCTTCCGCGCAGGATGTGATCTCCGCGTACCGCCTGCAGACCGGCATCAACCGCATCTCGCCGTATTACCTCTTCAGTGAAGCCGCCTCTGTTCTGATGAATCCGAACGTCCGCTCCCTCGACATCATGTCCCTCGTCGAGTATCA
Source organism: uncultured Oribacterium sp. (assembly GCA_934279105.1). GTDB lineage: Bacteria > Bacillota > Clostridia > Lachnospirales > Lachnospiraceae > Oribacterium. Next base: position 3,881 of record CAKQWR010000156.1, read on the forward strand.
GAACGGCGCTATCGCATCCTACCTGAGCCTCGGGCAGTCCCTGCTTCAGATCTGGCCACACCTCGTCGCCATGATCATGGAAGTCGTCATCGGCTTCGCCCT
>CAKQWR010000157.1 GCA_934279105.1 uncultured Oribacterium sp.
TTGACTGCCTGAGGTCCCTTAGCGCCGTCCTGAACGTCGAACTCTACCTTCTGGCCCTCATCGAGAGACTTGAAACCATCTCCAGCGAGTCCTGAGTAGTGAACGAAAACGTCCTTGCCATTCTCATCAGAGATGAAGCCGTAGCCCTTCTGATTGTTGAACCACTTTACTGTACCCTTCATTGTGTCTACCTCCATAAAATCTGCAGCCTTATCGCTGCACGAAAATCATCTTAGCATAATCAAAATTCCGCGTCAATCGAATGTTGCCGTGTCTGAAATGCCAATTCGATCCGCCATTCCAACTGCATATTTCTGTCATTCCGGAAGCGAACCGCGAGGGCGCGCCGGCAGGAATCAGTTTGCGGAAGCGAATGCCTTCAGCTCGTTCTCCTGATCGATGCGCATGTGGCACTTCTTATACTTCTTGCCGGATCCGCATGGGCAGAGATCGTTCGGGTAGATCTTCTTTCCTTCACGACGAATCGTGTTGGACGCCTTCTGCTTACGATAGAGCTCGTGACGCTTCTCCTCTGAGAGGATCGCATCCCACTCTGGAAGGCCATAGAGCCAGCTTGCCTTCGCCTCAACCATGTTGTAGTACAGAGTCTCCGGATCGATCTCGATCTTCACCTGTGTATTCTCATCCATGGTGTCGATCGGGTTATGATAGCCCTTTAAGGAATCATCGATACCATCAAGCACACCTGTAAAATGGAAAACGTCGATGCCGAAATGATCAGCGAGCTCCTTTACCGTGCCCTCATATACATGGCTCGGATCCTTCAGGACCTCCTCATAGAAGCCCTTCTCCAGTGCGAAATACTCCTGCCAGAGTGTCTCCTGCTCAGCCTTGGAAAGACCATCGCCATATGCCTTCGTTCTCCAGGTTTCAAGTAATGTTGCCATAAAATCTCCTCACCCTTCTCCGGGTTCTTTCTATATTAATTCATCCGCGGCGGCCATCCTTTCGAATACGCACACACGCGAAAAGGTCCGTGGACCACACAGAACTTAATACTACCACGGACCTTATGAAATTTCAATTTTTTATTCGGCGTCGATTCAGACGTTTCATGCCTTCCGTCAGCCTTCTGTTCATCGAAGATCCGGTGTATAGATGGTGTCCATGTCATCGAATTCCTGATTCTCGCCACCCATCGCCCAGATGAAGGTATAGTTATGGGTTCCGGCTGCGCTGTGGATGGACCAGGACGGAGAAATAACCGCATCGTAGTTATGCATTACGAGGTGTCTGGTCTCGGTCGGCTCACCCATCATGTGGAATACGACCTGATCCTCCGGTACCTCGAAGTAGGTGTAGATTTCCATACGACGCTCATGTGTATGCGACGGCATCGTGTTCCATACGGAACCCGGCTTCAGCTCGGTCATACCCATGCTGAGCTGCGCTGTCTTCAGAACATCCGGGTGGATGAACTGGTTGATTACACGAGCATTGGCCAGCGCAGGATCACCACATGGACGGTGATTTGCCTCTGCCATGGTGATGAGCTTCGTCTCGTAGCTTACATGTGCCGGTGCGGAAACCATGTAGAACTTTGCCGGCTTCTCTGCATCATCTGAGGAGAAGAGAACTTCCTTCGCCCCCTTCGTGATGTACAGGCAGTCCTTGTAGCCGAGCTTGTACTCGGTGCCATCTACCGTGATCTTACCAGCGCCATCGCCGATGTTGAAGATACCGATCTCACGACGTTCGAGGATGTAGTGTGTGCCGAAATTAGCCCAGCAGTCGATGCCCTTATCGAGAGAAACGACCTCATGTACCGGCATACATCCGAAGGTGACCATACGGTCTACGTGGGAGTAGACAGCGACAACCTCATCCGGCTTGTAGAGACCGGTGATGAGGAACTCATCGCGAAGCTCCTGGGTCGTATAACGCTTTACATCTCTCTGGTTTGCACTGTAACGAATATCCATAAAAACCTCCTGTGCCTGGCTGTCCGCCAGATTTCAACTGTTTCAAGTCCTTTTATTCGTCCCGGCGGGCACATCCATTTCGTTCACCGAGGATACGCCGCAGACATTTTCAGTATACTCTGGTTAACCGGTTTTTCCAACGGTTTTTCGTCTGGTTCCCGGAATTTTCGATGGTAATCTTTCCAGCTAAGCCAGTGGGTTCTGAGGACCGGCAGCCCTTCCATACAAGCCACCCGAATTTAATCTTTCAAGCGTTTCCGTTCATTTCCGGAAACGTAGTCTGCAGCATCCGTCGGGAGACCTTTTTTTCGAAGCAGATGGTCGCTTATGCGCTGCACGAAATTAAGGATGACTGCCCACAGCGGAACCGCTACGATCATACCGACGAAGCCGAAGAGGCCGCCGAACAGAAGGATGGAGAACAGTACCCAGAAGCTACTGAGTCCGGTCGAATCGCCGAGGATGCGCGGGCCCAGGATATTGCCGTCGAACTGCTGCAGAACGAGGATGAAAATCAGGAAGTACAGGCTCTGCATCGGGCTCGTCAGTAAAATCAGTATAAAGGACGGAATCGCACCGATGAATGGACCGAAGAACGGAATCACGTTCGTTACACCGACGATGACGGAAACAAGCATCGCATACGGCATCTTCATAAAGCCGAGGCAGAAGAAGCACAACCAGCCGATGATGAGGGAGTCAATGATCTTGCCGACGATGAATCCGCCGAACACCTGATTGATATAGGCGAATTCCTCCACTACATGCTCTGCCCACTTCTTCGGAAGCAGGGCGAAGGTCAGCCTTCTGGAGGCCCCCAGCATGGACTCCTTGATATTCAGAAGATAGATCATCACGATGAGGCCGATCAGGATATTCTTAAACCAGTTGACCACCGACCAGATGCCGATACCGAGGGACGCAACGATGCTCTGCATGTTCGGCATCAGATGATCCTGGAGAAAGTCCATGAGGTAACTATAGGCAACATTGTAATACTGCTGAACCGCATCCCGCACTTCCGGATAATCCTGAAGATACGCCATGATGTTTCGGTAGGTCTGCGACAGATCCTGCGGCAGCGTCGCAATCAGATTTGCAATCGATGAATAGAGCTGCGGGATAATCATCGACACGAGACCGACGGCCAGTACAAGCACGGTCAGAAGTGCCACCAGGGTTCCCGCGGTGCGCGCAATCATACGTGGTGCCGAAGAAGATGTGCTCGAGGATGCGGCAGTGGTATTCCCTGCTGCGGATGCAGTGGCGTGATCTTCTACAGTGGATGCTTCCGCCGGCGAGGTTTCAGCCGAAGTCGAGGATGCGGTCGATGCCGAAGCTGCCGGCGAGGACTTCCGGTCACGGCCCTTCAGCGCATCGTACGTCCAGTGATATACACGGTTATAAATCGGCGACGTGATATAGGCGATCACGGCACCATAGATAATCGGCGATAGAATCGACACCAGCGTGCCGCCAAACGCACGAATTTTCGCGAAATTCACCATAATCATCACCACGAGTACGCTCGCGGCGATTACCAGAAAGGCGGTGACGCCCCAACGAATCTGCTGTTCCCACTTTTCTTTCTTCAATGGTTTGCACTCCTGTACAAGAACAAATTAAATCAACATAAGGTTTCTATAACACAACAATTCTATGATACACAAAAGGCCCGATAAAAGCGATGGGTTCACAGAAAATTCACGAGCAGGAAGGTGCTTCATGCGAAAAAACAAAAAAGACCGACAGGGAAATCACCTGTCGGTCAAAATCTAATGATTTTCGGAGTAACACCAGAACGCCGTACTACACGCTTGACTCCTAGCTCTCTTTGCTAGGTGGGAAACCTCACGTATGCCACTATAGTCCTCTTCCCGAAGGGAGGCGTTATATTATGCATCCAGATATTGGAGCCCCGTAGGTCGTATTTGTAGGTTCAATATGTGCAGCCTCGTACGTCCCAGCTCTTTACTTCTATCGGCATTATAGCA
>CAKQWR010000158.1 GCA_934279105.1 uncultured Oribacterium sp.
CCCGTAGGTCGTATTTGTAGGTTCAATATGTGCAGCCTCGTACGTCCCAGCTCTTTACTTCTATCGGCATTATAGCAGAGTGAAAAACGTCAATCAAGTATCGGTTTAAAATGCCTCATTTTTTCCAGTCATAGATCAGGAGCAACGTTCCATCCGTCACCGAAATCTCCGCGTCGGTGCCGACGAATTCGTTGCTGAGTCCGGTCGGCATCAGGTTGCTGAGTGTCACATCCGTCACGATGTACTTGAAACCGTGCTCGGTAACGCCATGACACTCGTCGCTCAGCGCGAGCGCCGAAAAGTAGCCCTGCATTTCCTTCGGGAAGCACACACGCTCATTCCGAATCGCGCGCACCAGCTGATGCTCTCCGTAGAGATATCCATGCATGCCCTGCTTCGCGAGGAAGCCGAGCACCTGCAGATTCGCGATTGAATGGTCAATGCGTTTTCCTGTGCCGCCGATGAGATGGAACGCGCGATAGCCGAGCTCCATTCCGATGCGCACGCAGGCCAGCATGTCCGGGTCGTTTTTAATTGGATCGATGATTCGCGTCTCGACACCATCCAGCTCGATGCGCTGCAAATGATGGATATACTCCGCCTTCTCCGCGTCCTCGAAGATATCAAGGTCCTTCACCGGTCCGGTGATGCCCTTCACCCCCTCGACCTCCATCGAGTCGAAATCGCCCACCACGAGGTCTGGGACGATGCCTACGGCCTTCAGATTCTCATATCCCGCATCGGCCGCGATTACGTAGTCATCTTTCGCTGGTTGAAACGGCATCCCGAAGAAATCGCCGGCGCCCACGATGATACAGCGCCCCCGCTTCTCACCATCGTCTACGCCTTCATCCAAAAACAAAGTCTGTGGTCTTTCTCCTTGCGCGTGCTTCTCACACTCACCTATTCTTTCGTCCTGTCTGCTGGTCTGCTGTTCTTCTGCCACTCTACTACCCTCTATTGCATTCTATTTTTTACACACAAACGATCTCATTGGATACGTGGGATCTTCTCCCCGGAGATATTTCCTATTACTTACACATGCACTGCCTCCGTCGTTTTCCGGTTTTTTCAGCTTCTGTTCCCGCAGTGCTGCGAAGAAATCGCTCATCAGTGCTGCGCAGGCGTCCTTCTGCACATCCGTCCGAACCTCGCAACGGTGATTGAAGCGCTTCTCATGCAGCATGTCAAGCACGGAGCCGCAGCAGCCTGCCTTCGGATTCATGGAGCCGATTACGACACGCGGCACACGTGCCTGCACGATCGCACCTGCGCACATCGGACACGGCTCGAGGGTCACATACATCGTACAGTCCTCGACACGCCAGTCCTGGAGTGCCTTACAAGCTTGCCGGATGGCGATGACCTCCGCGTGCATCAATGCATTTCGATCCTTGTTTCGGCGATTATAGCCCCGTCCCAGTATCGTCCCCGGCTCGATTCCGAGTGAGGCCGCATGCTGATCCGCCTTGCTCGCCGGATTCGTCCCATCATAAACGATGATGCACCCAATGGGTACATCATCGTGCTTCCGCGCCTTCCGGGCTTCCCGAATCGCCAGATTCATATAGTATTCATCGCGCTCCGGACCTGCTGCCGGAATCATCACTGTTTTCATCTTATGGTTCATCCTTCCAGGTATCCATCCGGCAGAAGCTCACCGCCATACGTTTTTCATGTCCGCGTCGTGCTCGTATTACGCAATCCGATATCCTGCATATCCATTCGACGGAATCAACATTCACTCTTCATGTCCGCGTCGCGCTCGTCTTACGCTTTCTGCTGATCTCTCTTAATAAGAATACGGATGGCCTCGATCGCCGTGCGGATGGCCTTATCCGTATCATGCTCGATCTCGTTGCTGAGGCCCTGCTTCGCGCGCTCCTGATTCGACATAATGAAGAGCACCGCGCCGGCGCGTACGTGCAGATAGGACGCGACCGTAAACAGCGCCGCCGACTCCATCTCGGACGCCTTGCAGCCGAGTTTCAGCCACGCCTGCCACTTGTTGAGAAGCTCGTAGCTCACCGGCAGATCCTCCGGTTTGTGCTGACCATAGAATGCATCCTTACACTCCACTACGCCCACATGATGACGCAGGCCGAGGTTTCCGGCCGCCTGATACAGCGCCATTTCAACCTCGAAATCCGATACCGCCGGCCACTCGATCGGCGCATATTCCTTCGACGTTCCTTCCATTCGAACCGCGCCACTTGCAATCACGACATCGCCGGACTGCACATCGAGGTCCATACCACCCGCAGTGCCCACGCGAATAAACGTATCCGCGCCGCACATATGCAGCTCCTCGACCGCAATCGATGCGGACGGACCACCGATACCGGTGGACGTCACGGAGACCGGCACGCCGTCCAGCGTACCCGTGTAGGTTACATACTCACGATGATCCGCTACAAACACCGGATCATCAAAATACTTCGCGATTTTCTCACAGCGCTTCGGATCGCCCGGCAGAATCACATACTTTCCGACCTGTCCCGGCGCCACACCGATGTGATACATCGTCTTATCTTCTGAATAATTGATCATACTTCTATCCTCAACGATCCCGGGCCAATGCTGACCGGCTCTGCGTCGGCTCCACCCACCAGGGATACTTCAGTACAGATTTCTGCGTAAAAACCGATTTCCGGGTATACACCCGGAAATCGTTCCTTCACAATTCTGACGATACTCAGGCGAGTTCCAGTGCCACGCGCATCATCTGGTCGAAACCGACCTGACGCTCATCCGGGCTCAGTGCTTCACCACGAATCAGCTGATCGGAAACCGTCAACATGCAGAGTGCATGCTTATGTGCATACGCTGCATTCATATAAAGCGCTGCTGCCTCCATCTCAACTGCCATCACGCCCATGCGTGCCCAGCGCTGGTTCACATCCGGACGGGCATCGTAGAAGATGTCGGATGAGAGAATGTTGCCGACCTTAACATTGACCCCGAGTTTCTCAGCGGCCTCGACCGCCTTCTTGAGGAGTCTGTAATCTGCGATGGCGGAGAAGGTACCCGGAACCTCAAACTGCTTCCCGTAGGCAGAATCCGTGCAGGCGCCCATGCCGATGATGACATCCTTCAGATTCACCTCCGGCTGGATGGCACCCGCCGAACCGATACGAATGATATTGTCGACATCATAGGTATGGAACAGCTCGTAGGAATAAATACCGATGGACGGCATGCCCATACCACTGCCCATCACGGAAATTTTCTTGCCGTGATAGGTTCCTGTGTAGCCCAGCATGTTACGGACAGTGTTGAAGCAAACCGGATCCTCGAGATAGGTTTCAGCGATAAACTTCGCGCGGAGCGGATCGCCCGGCATTAGAACGGTCTTCGCAATATCGCCAAGTGCTGCTTTGTTGTGAGGTGTTGACATAGTGATTCTCCTTTCGATTATGTTGAAATTTTAATTGATTAGATTTTTTATTGATCAAATTTTATATTTAATCAAATATTTTAATTGATCAGATTTTCAGGTCCGAAGCTTTCCGGAAGAAGCTGTTCAAGTGTATACGTTCTGTACTCCTCCGTCGACTTCGCAAGAATGATTTCGAAGCTCTTCGGATCGCAGAACTCTCGCAGCGCCTGACGGCAGATACCACATGGTGCACAGAACTGAAGCTCCCCATCTTCCGGTCCTCCGGTGATGACGATGCGGTCGAACTCCTTTACGCCCTCGCTGACTGCATGAAACAGTGCGGTACGCTCCGCGCAGTTTGCGACACCATAGCTCGCATTCTCGATGTTACAGCCGCCGTATACCTTTCCGTTTTTTGCAAGCAGTGCGACGCCCACATGGAAATGAGAATATGGGACATAGCTGTAATTCCGCATATCCAGCGCCTTCTCAATCAGGCTTTTCAAATCTGTATTTTCTATATTCATGTACTATCCTTTCA
>CAKQWR010000159.1 GCA_934279105.1 uncultured Oribacterium sp.
GATGATCTCTGGTCAGAATCTTCGTAAGCTTCATCAGGCTATGGTAATCCAGGCTCGGCTGCTCGAAATCAAGCTCCAGCAGCGCGGCAGCCGTGAGCATATGTACTCTTTTCCCGCCATTCATCACTATATTGAAAGGCCACCTTATAGTCTGCCGTCATCGCGAGTGTCCCGACGAATCGATTTGCATAGCACACCCTCAGCGCATTATCTTCTCTCATTTATGACCTCCTGAATATCCTTATACGGTGCCTGCGTAAAAAGATTTCGGAGCTCGTCTGCCAGGTCCAGTGCGATTGCAATCTTCGTGAGCGAAATCAGGGATATCTGACCGGACGTTTCAAATCTCTTGATGGAGCCATAGCTCACGCCACTCATCTCTGCAAGCTTCTCCTGCGAAATAGAACGACGGCGCCGGATATTCCGTATCCTCTGCGCCAGTTTCTGATCCAACTCTTCGGCTGTTTCCCATACAAACGGTTCCATGTGCTCCTCACTCGCTTTCTACGCCTCCTTCAAATCATGCAGGAAGCTCCCTGATCGTAGATCATCGCTGTCAGTCAGCAGATAACTCATACTCTGTGCCGTATAGTCTTTGTCGGTTTATGGATATTATATTATCCGTTTCTGGCATTATCAGCCATCAATATATAAAATATTATCTATTTTGATTTTACAATCAATTCCTCCGGAATGCAATCTGTCTCATACAAAAAGCTGCCCCACCATCGTGAGACAGCTCCTGTTCTATCGCTCGCATCATATGGCCCGCCGTAGTGTGAGTGTAAATACGGCACCGCCTTCCGGTAGATTTGCGGCCTGTACCGTGCCTTGCATGCTTTCTGCCGCGGATCTTGCGATGGCGAGTCCGATTCCATAATTTCCGCCCTTTCCTTTATAGCAGCGCTCAAAGAGATGCGGCAGATCCTTCGCGGCGATGCCCTCGCCATCATCCTCCACGGAAATCAAGGTATTCTGGCTGTCAATGGAAACGCGGATACACACCTGTGACTTCGCATAGCGGAGTGCATTCGTCAGGAAGTTCTCAAGTACTTTACAGATCATCTCTCCATCACCCAGTACAGCGATCGCTTCATCATACGGAAAAACTTCCATCTGAATTCCGCGTTCCAGGGCCACTCCGCTTACGCGGTCGAGACAGTCTTCCAGCACCTCATCAATCGGAAGCGCTGTCAGCTTCGCATTCTGCTCTTCCGTCCGACTCTCGATGCGGGACAGTGTCAGCAGGCTGGTGACAAGTTCGGTGAGCCGCCCGCTCTCCTCCAGAATCGTATGAGCCGCTACCTCCGGCTTCTTAAAAATGCCATGCTCGATACCCTGCGCGTAACCGCTGATGGACATCAGCGGATTTCGGAGTTCGTGTGATACATTCTGCAAAAAGTCCTTCTGGATATCGTTTGCATGCTTGATCTGCTTCGTCAGCCCATTCATTTCGAGGCGGAGTACCTCGAGCTCACGCATCGCATATGGTGACTGTAATTCCGAGCGTTCCCCACGCCCGATGGACGTCGCATAGTCACTCATCTGTTGAAGTGACACAGATATCGCTCGGACAATCAGAAAAACGAAGATGAGACAGAGCGGGATGATGGCACAGACGATCAGCATGATCCAGCGCATCATCGACCTTATCTCGGTTGCAACGCCGGATAACTCATATCCTACCGCGACGTACGTGATCTGAGGAAGGTTCCCCGGTATGTTATAAAAGTCAACCAGATACGTGCCCGTATCTGTATGTACCTGCACATCGAAGACCGTATCCAGCGCCACCTGCTTCTTATATTCCTCCTGGAAACCATCGATCAGCGTCTGGATACGTGCCTGGCGCTTCTCACCTCTCGGATAAACGGCTTTCCCATTCTCTCTGTAAATCACAAGTTCTGCGCCTGTGCCACTCTGCTGTATGAGATCCTGCGCCTCCGTTATGAATGCACGAATCTCCTCCTTCCGCGCTTCCTTACCCATGGCCTTTACTGTATCTGAAAAATATGTATCGATCAGTGAGCACATCGGCTCATGTATTTTCTCAAGTTGACTGTTCGCCGCATAACGTACAGATTCCTCTGAAAAATGCCAGAAGCTGATCCCGCAAAGCAGCGGAATCAAAAGAAGAATCAAGGTCAGCGGAATCATCATATGGACTAGAATGCTGTATTTCTGCTTCATATGTATATCCTGTTCTCCGGCATCCACGCAGGATGCTCCACCTATCAATCACACTGCACGTTTTCGATTGCAGCGTTCTGCATGCTCTGCTTTTCCAATTCCAGCCGAAAACCAAATCCCCATACCGTTTCGATTCGAACCGGACTCCTATGCTCTCGAAGTTTCCGCCGGAGACGCTTTACGAGATCATCCGCAACGCGTGTATCTGCCTGCCACTCATATTGCCAGAGCTTCTTTATAAGTTCCTCCCGGCTCACCGCTCGATTCTGATGCTCGACCATATACGCCAAGAAATCAAATTCCGTCGGCGTCAGGGACAGCACCGTTCCATCGAGGGTCGCTTCTCTCCGTCCCGGAGAAAGCAGAAGCGTTCCGAATCTGAGGTCATCCTGAAGTTGCGCCTCTTCTTCAACACGTTTCGTCCTCCGAAGCAGTGCTCGGATACGTGCCACCAGTTCGAGTGGCAGAAACGGTTTTACGAGATAGTCATCGCTTCCCATGGTAAGCCCCATCACGCGATCATACGCAGTATCTTTCGCAGATACGATGATGATCGGCAGATCTGCATTCTGCGCTCGTAATTTCGTGCAGGTGCTTAAGCCATCCGTCCCCGGCATCATGATATCGAGGATGACGAGATCCGGCATCTGCTCTCCGCAGGCCTTCATCAGATCATCGCCGTTCGAAAAGACCTGTACATCGAACCCCTCCTCTGTAAGGAACGCCATCATCAGGTCCCGGATATTCTTTTCATCATCTGCAAGATAGATTCTTTCTTTTTCCTTCATCATATACTTTCTTCCTTCATCGGAGCATACCGTTCCATCACGGCATACGGTGCATGTCAGATGTATGCATTGTACCACGATTACTCGATTCGAATAAAGCTCTGCCACATCATTGCCACAGTTCTTCTCTCGAAACGCTTGAGGTCGCTGGTGTATAGTGTAAACAGGATCAGAGATCCGAAACAGGATGAAATCCGAAATAATCAAAAGAAAGGATGGAAATGATGATGAAGAAAACGATGAAACTTAGTTTAATTACGATTGGTATGTGTTGTGCCCTTCCATTCTGCTCTCTTGCAGCAGAAAAGGATCCGGAAAAGGCAGCGTTACGTGAGCAGCGTGCGCAGATTCGTAACGAACTTGCTGCCGATCGCGCTGAATTTGATGCGAATCGCGAAGAACTGTCGACGCTGAGAGAAACGAGAAAGTCTCTGATCGCCGAAATCAAGGAGGTGAGAAAGGATGCTTCCGTCGATGAGGAGCTGAAAGAACTGATCGCACAGATCTCTAGCGATATCAAGGAACTGCACCTCGAGCTGGTTGACTCGAAGGGCGATGTTAAGGAATTACGCGCATCCGCAAAGGAAAACATCATGGACTGTGATGCAGATGCTGCGAAGACCGATCTGAAGGCGGCGATCGCTACCCAGGAAGAGCGCATCGCGCTTCAGAAGTCAATCATCGAAAAGCTTCAGGATAAGCTCGCTGCATTTAAGAGTGCACTTGCTTAAACTGTACGTTCTGCGCGGGGCAGGTCCTCGCGCAGTTTTTTATGCCCAAATACGTCGAGGGATTCGCAGATGCGTTCGTTGCCGGAATTTTGCATTGCTGTTTTTCGCAAATGCATTCGCTACTGATATTCTGCATTGCCCGAAAGCAATGCTGTTTTTCGATATCCCTTTCATTTGTCATGATTGACAATG
>CAKQWR010000160.1 GCA_934279105.1 uncultured Oribacterium sp.
ACCGAGGTTGTTCCGGGACATGAGCATCTGCAGCAGATTTCCCGTGCGGTCAAGGATGGTATCCTGATGGCCGGCGGTACCCCGCTTGAGTTTAACACCATTGCGGTGTGTGATGGTATCGCGATGGGCCATGATGGTATGCATTTCTCCCTGTCGTCCAGAGAGCTGATCACGGATACCATCGAGTGTATGGCGAGCGGCCATGCCCTCGACGCCCTCGTATTTATCCCAAACTGCGACAAGATCGTGCCGGGCATGCTTCTCGCAGCCTGCCGTCTGAACCTTCCGTCTGTGTTCGTATCCGGCGGTCCGATGCTGTCACTTCACCAGCGTGATCTCAATACCGCGTTTGAGGCGGTTGGCGCCTTCAAGGCCGGTCTCATGGATGAGAAGGGTGTCCTCGACATCGAGAATACCTGCTGTCCGACCTGTGGCTCCTGCTCCGGTATGTTCACTGCGAATTCCATGAACTCTCTCTGCGAGGTACTGGGTATGGCTCTTCCGGGCAATGGTACCATCCCGGCGGTTTATTCTGAGCGTATTCGTCTTGCGAAGATGGCCGGTATGCAGGTGATGAAGGTGCTTGAGAAGAACATCCGTCCGCGTGACATCATCACGGCAGATGCCATCGAGAACTGTCTGACCACCGATATGGCCCTCGGCTGCTCTACCAATACCGCACTGCATCTTATGGCGGTTGCGCATGAGGCAGGCGTTCCATTCGATCTTCATAAGATCAACGAGATCTCTGATCGTACACCGAACCTCTGTCATCTGGCACCGGCAGGTCATCACCACATGCAGGATCTTATGGATGCCGGCGGAATCTATGCGGTTATCCATGAGCTTGATGAGCATGGCCTCATTCACAGAGATTGTATGACCGTGCTTGGCGAGACGATCGGTGAGGCAACAAAGGATAGCGTAAATCGTAATCCGGAGGTGATTCGTCCATTTGATAATCCATACCTCAAGGAAGGCGGTCTCGCTGTTCTGTATGGTAATCTGGCACCACATGGCTCCATCGTAAAGCGTTCGGCGGTTGCACCGGAGATGATGGTCAATGAGTGCACTGCGCGCTGCTTCGATTCCGAAGAGGATGCCATCAAGGCCATCTATGGTGGTGAGATCAAGCCGGGAGACTGTGTCGTCATTCGTTATGAGGGTCCGGCAGGTGGACCTGGTATGCGTGAGATGCTTGGACCGACCTCTGCCATTGCCGGCATGAAGCTGGATACTACGGTTTCCCTGATTACTGACGGACGTTTCTCCGGCGCATCCCGTGGCGCTGCCATCGGTCATGTTTCTCCGGAGGCCCAGGCCGGCGGTACCATCGCATACGTAAAGGATGGCGATAAGATTAAGATCGACATCCCGAACTACTCCATCAACCTCGAAGTTTCTGACGAGGAACTCGAAGAGCGTAAGAAGACCATGAAGGTACGCGAGCAGCGCAACCTCACCGGTTACCTGAAGAAATACGCAAAGCTCGTGCACTCTGCTGACTCCGGCGCAATCGTCGAGTAAATTTTCCGTGAAGCAGACGCAAGCTATATTCTGAAAGAAGTCTTCATTAACTTCGAGTAAGCCTGCGCGATGCGGATGCATGTGTTGGACCACATTACAGGCCATCATCAGCGTGACGGTCTTACCGCGATGCGGATGCTGTGTTGGACCACATGCTAAACGCACTGTTCGAATCTGTTCGAAGCCGTGAGGAAATCGATGATTCGAAACATATCATCTGACAGCGATGCATCCTCCCACGATGCATTTGCCCCATAGAGCTCCACCGATTTCCGGTGGGGCTCGTTTTTTAAACATAATGTATAGTGCGGTAGGTGCTCTGGCATCTTCGAATATCAGAACTATACACGCATGAGGCTTTTTAAAAGCTTGTAATTGAAAATAAAAAATCACCCACAGATATATAAACGCTCCCTTTTGAAATTCTTATATATCGAAATGCCAAATTTCAAAAGCACTTTTGCTTTAAACTATATAGCTTTTAATAAAAGATCAATATGTATATAGTCATTTGCCTGAAATGAGAATCAGTGCCTGAAAAACGTATATATGAATTTTAAAAAGGAGCCTTTTTATATGGTACGCCTACAGGCGTATATGCGTTCTCAACAAATTTTATATAATAACTTGCCAATTTAAAAATCGTATATATTTTCGCTCGCTGGAAATATCTGAAAGCAATCGCGAAAATATATACGATTTAAAAAATGAAAATATTTATATAGGATACTGCAAAAAGTCGAAAACAGGACGTATGAAGGTTGTAAAGTTTTCCTCCTGCTTCCGCCTGACTTTATGAAAAATCAAGTACATCTGTATTCCAACTAGCTCCGTTGATGTTTATGTGAGGTTTTTCTTCTGTTCCTGCTCCACTTTATGAATCAGGTGCATGAGCATCGGGATAAGGTAGGCACAGGCGGCGAACCAGGCGGCCTGGTCGGTCCAGCAGATGGCGCCGAAGCCGAAAATCGGGACGAAAATCGTTGCGACGAGGATACGGGCGACCATTTCGAGTGCACCGCTGATGACGGAGAGTGCACTGAAACCGAGGCTCTGAATCGCATAACGAGTAACGTCGAGGATGGCGAGGAGCCAGTAGAGAACGCCGAGCGCGCCCATATAACGTGCAGCTGCATCGATGACGGAGACATTGGAGGAATCGACGAAAAGACTGCTGAGGAAGTGACCGCCGAAATTCATGATGATGCCGGCGACGATGCCGTAGCCGATGGCGACGGTGAGTGTCACGCGTATTCCCTGCTTCACACGATCCATACGCCGTGCACCCATGTTCTGGCCGACGAAGGTCGCCATCGCAGTGGCCACAGCATCAAACGGACAGAGCATCAGCTGCTTCACCTTCGTGCCGGCGGTAAAAGCGGAAACATAGATGGAACCGAGGCCATTATTCGCTGATTGCATAACCATCGAGCCGATGGCGGTTACGGAATACTGGAGGCCCATCGGTACGCCCATCATGATGAGGTTGCGGGCCACGGTGCCGTTCCAGCGACAGTCTGCGCGCTCCGGATGCAGCACCGACATGTAGCGGATGATATACACGAGGCAGGCGATGCCGCTCAGAGCCTGCGCCGTGATCGTCGCAAGTGCTGCGCCGGCGCATCCGAGATGCAGGACTGCGATGCAGAAAAGATCGAGAAACACATTCAGGAAAGTCGAAATCGCGAGGAAAATGAACGGTGCCTTCGAGTTTCCGACCGCACGAAGGAGGCTTGACAGCAGGTTATACAGCAGGGTGAACGGAATCCCGAGGAAAATAATCAGCAGGTACTGATAAGCGTCCTGGTAGATATTGGCCGGTGTCTGCATGATATGCATGATGAATGGACATAAGAGCGCGGTCAATGTTGTCAGCATGATGGCAATCACGCTGGTCACGATGACGCTGTGATATACGTAACGACGCAGGCCCTGCATATCTTCTGCACCGAAGCGCTGTGATACCGGAATACCGAAGCCGGCGCAGCTGCCCATACAGAAACCGAGCACGAGGAACTGGACGCTCGAACTGGAGCCGACCGCTGCGAGCGCATCCGCACCGAGCAGTCGCCCGACGATCATCGCATCCACGATGTTGTAGAACTGCTGAAAGAGATTCCCGAGAAG
>CAKQWR010000161.1 GCA_934279105.1 uncultured Oribacterium sp.
GATATCCAGATGGGCGAGCGGCTGGCGTGGTCGGATATGGCAGGCACCGGAGCAGGCAGCAAGGCACCCGGCAGCAGCCAGACCGGAGCCCCGAAACCTCCCAAGGCAAAGAGCAGCACCCGGCGGTGGGTATGCCCCAAGTGCGGCACCATCATTCGGAGCACCAAGGAAGTACGGGTCATCTGTGCGGACTGCATGGAGCTATTCGTGAAGGCCGACTAAATCATAGCAGGACAGAGAGCGAGGGCACGAGTGAGAGTAGTGCTATATATAAAATTACAGGAGGCTCCTCATGGACACCATCAACGATAGAATTTTTACCCTTCGCACACAAGCGGGCATTTCACAGCAGCGGTTGGCGGATGACCTCAAACTGTCCCGGCGCGCCGTCAGCTTATGGGAAACCGGCAAAAGGACACCGGACATTCAATCGGTTCTGCTGCTGGCTGACTACTTTCAGGTATCGCTGGATTATCTGATCAAGGGCAGTCGTGCTTAAAAAGTAGCGTGTACTCTATTTTACAGTCCGAACAACCATCAAAAAGTTATAATTTAGGGTCGGTTTTGGCATTGTTTTCAATCATTTCTGGCATCTCTGACCCTATTTTTCATATCAGCCAGTGAGGTTATATTATGAAGGTTGCATATGTCCGCGTCAGCACCGAAGAACAGAACGAGGCGCGCCAGATCGAAGCGCTCCGTGTCCACAGCATCGAAAAGTGGTTCACCGAAAAAATCAGCGGCAAGAGCATGGACAGACCCCAGCTGCAAGCGATGCTGGACTATGTGCGGGAGGGTGATACGGTCTATATCCACGACTTCAGCCGTCTTGCACGCAGCACCAAAGACCTGTTGGAGATCGTGGAGCGGTTACAGGTAAAGGGCGTACATCTGGTCAGTAATAAGGAGAAGCTGGACACCGGAACCCCTACCGGAAAGCTGATGCTGACGATGATCGCCGCCATCAACGAATTTGAACGCCAAAATCTGCTCGACCGCCAGCGGGAAGGAATCGCCATTGCCAAACGGAACGGTGTGTACAAGGGGAGAAAGAAGGTTGCTATGCCCGATAATTTTCCTGCTCTGTATGCCCGCTATACCCGCCGGGAACTGAACAAAGGGCAACTGGCCGAAGCACTGCACATCGCCCGCCCGACGCTGGAACGGATGATAGGGGAGTATTTAGCTGAGAACCCTGCATAAATTTTAAAAGTGCTCTCGTAAAAGCCTCTAATCAGGCACTTGGCTTACTATCCCGCCTAACACAAAAGCCCTGCCGCTCGGATGTGAGTAGCAGGGCGTTGTTATTGTGTTGGGGGCGAAAATATCACTATCAGGCGGATTTACGTGCTGTTCTATAATAGGATCACACTATTTTGCCGGTTACATTTCCGCGAAGGTATAGTATTGGTGCTGGCCTTTCTGGTGCTTTCGTCCACCATACTCGACGATTTGGATGTTGTGCATTTTAAGCTCTTCTTCAACAGCAGCCATAGTAGCACCCTCAGACTTTGCACGACCGGGTTTTGCTTCCAGTTGAGCCCGCATGGTAACATTTTGGCGAATCTCTTTTTTGGTCATAGGTTGGCCCATGTGTTCTGCAATATAAGCTGCCAAATCGTCCATGATGTACGGTTCGCTCCGATGACATAGGCTCTTATCGATGAATTCAAGCATGACTTCTTGATATCCTTGCAAGCGGGAGTACATAGACCACAGAACATCTCTCTGAAAGTTGTACAGTGTCCACTTCATTTTGTTGAGGTGGTACGCCTGTTCTTTGTGGCTGAATTTGACCACAGAGTTTTTGCCAAGGCGGTCATCAATGTCATAAAGAGAGCAATAGTGTTCCCATGTTTTTCCGCCATCTCCATGAAAGACGGCCGGTTCCCATTTCTCACTAATCGTCAAGAAGCTGGACAGAAGCTCTTTTTTGCCTTTTCCATGAAGGTACAGTTTACAGGTGTCGGCTGCATCAAGTGGACGTTTTCGACCAATTTCCTGAATCACTTCCAGCGGGTCCCACTGCTCAATGATAAGGTGCTTTAGGGCACGGTCCTTGATATCGACACCGTTGTAAAGAGCGGTGGTTGCGAACAGAATTTGCTTCCGAAGTGTTCCGTCTGGATTGATGCAGTCCTCCAGTTTGTCTATTGGACCGTCTTTGTGGTTTTTGGAGCAGTAGTAACTGGCTGAATCGCCGTACTTCTTTTTCATCTCCACCAAGGTATCTCGTTTTGTGACGAACACCACAGCCTTTTCACCCGGCTGGAGATGATCGAGAATATCCTGCCGTTCCGCATCACGATAGAAGAAGTAGACCTTTGCGATGTGGTCATAGTTTTTGGGAATATAGTAGTAGCGGTCGGGCGGAAGGGAACCGTCCTCTTTCCATCGGTCAAAGAGCAGGTTTGCAGTTGCGCTCATATAGATTACAACTTTTTTAGGCACAAGTCGCTCGATGCACTGTAAGGAAAGCTCCGTTGTGGGATTGAAGTCGGCATCTGCGAAGAAGTAGTGTGCCTCATCACAGACGATATAGGTATAGGAATCCAGCCACTTCTCAACCCATTCCGGTTTTCGCTGCTGCCAGTATTCGATCTTTTGATAGGTCCAGACACGGATAAAGTGGGAGTTTGAACAATTCAGCTCCATTTTATCTATATCATCTAGATTATCGCATTGTGCGAGGTTGATTCCGACTCCACTTGAAATGATCTTTTGAATACTCTGGGATTTGAGCGAAGTACGATTGCAGAGAAGCAGAATTTTTATTAACCGCCCCTCTATCTTGCTCCGTTCCAAAGCCCACTGCAAAAGCTGGGTGATGACAAAGCTGGTCTTTCCTGTGCCCGTTCCGGCATCAAACACAACGCGACCGTTCTCCCAGCCCTTATAAGCGTCCCCAACATAGTCAGAAATATATCGGTTTTGGATCATCCTCCGTTCTGCTTTTGTTAGAACTTGCTCCAGATTGGCTTCTGGCATTGTGTGGTCTAACGCCACAACGTCTTTTTTCTTGGCTTTTTCAGTCATTATAAATCCTTTCCCAGCAGATATCTCTTGATCAGGCTCCATGCTCTGAATTCATGGATAGAACTTTCTGCTGAATACGGCATAAAAACGATCTCATGAACAACGATGCAGAGAGCGGAGAGGATTTATAATAAGTCATTGCAACGAGATGTGTTTGGCATCTGGGGTCGAATGGCTCACCTTTATTATACCATAGGCTCGATTATGTGCAAAACATCAGTTTGTTTGAATTATCTGGGGATTTTGTAAATGCATTTTAAAAGAAGGAAGTACCCACTTTCTGCAATTCTGGTTGCACATATTTTGCACACTTTTCAAAACCTGCCGCCATTTTGCACAACAAAACAAAAACGCACGCCAATTCTTATCGAATCAACGTGCGTTTGCAATATCGGAGTGGCGAGACTCGAACTCGCGGCCTCCTGCTCCCAAAGCAGGCGCGCTACCAACTGCGCAACACCCCGGCATCCGGCGGCACAACTGCACCGCCGAAGTATAGTATATCGTTTTTTGTGCAGTTCGTCAATACAAAATCCTCAGTTGAAGGAGCGGAAGCCCTTGCCGATGATCTCGCTGGAGTTGACGATGGTGATAAAGCTGTGGGGGTCGTTCTCC
>CAKQWR010000162.1 GCA_934279105.1 uncultured Oribacterium sp.
GCGCAGTTTTTATAGTTTGATGCACGTACCCTTAACAGTTTCATAAAAAACACCTTCCTTTACTACGGTCTATCCATATTATAACGCAAGTAACGAAATTAAAACACTATTTTTGTTTTAATCTTCCTGCTTTGCGCAAATCACACACTCGCAGCGAAGAAAAGCGTTGATATTTTAGTTTGCTTGCATTGGACGGGACGAAAATATGAATAGAAAAAATGTTCATGGGGCGAACAAGAAAACTAAAAAGAGACGACCGGCTACGTCGTCTCAAAAAATCAGCTTACAATCAGTTTGTTCGTCTTTTTGATGTACTTCGCCGGGATTTCGTCTGCGAGCTTCCAGGTGATGTTCATCGGGTTACTGCCGGTGTGCTGTACATAGTCGACGAAGCCAAGCACGCTGTAGGAGGCGGTGCCACCCCAAGCGTCCTTTTTCGCGTCGCGGACGCAGAGGAGAATTCGGCTTCCCTGCGCACGGTGATGGATGTAGCGCTGTCCGGTCTTCGAGCTGTCACTCGTCGTGCTCTGACTCTGCCAGTGGAACAGCGTTTTATTAATGGAATAATCCTTATACATCGTGGTCGGTGAATAGTCCTTGTCAGATTTATTCAGGGTCACGAAAAGTACATCCAGCTTTTTCTCCGGAAGCCACTTCACACCCTCGCGAACTGTCGCCGGTTTCATGAAATCAAGTGCGACGAGCAGCTGATCTCTGGAATACGTACAGTGGAGATCGATCGGGCATGCAAAGTCGAAGTCCAGTGCCTTATCGAGGATGTCGATGTGTTCATAGCGATACTGCAACAAATCCTGCATCTCGCCACGAAGCACCGGACTCGCCGCAAGCGTATGCAGATGCTGGTACGCTGTCTCCGGATGTGCGAAATCAATCACCTCCATCCAGACTGTCACGTAGAACATCTTAAGCATGCGCTTCTCCATCATGTTGAGCTCATCGAAATCCATATGCGCAAGTTCCGGAAGTATCCGAAGGATAAACTGAAGCAGGCGTCTGGAATCGATGGATGCGAGACGAGACAGTGCTTTCGTCATCTCCTTTTCATCCGTTTCGTCGAACTCGTTCTTTGCGCCGGCATAGACGCAGAGACGAGCAAAATTATCCTTTTTATAGATCGCGCGCGGATCCATACGGTAGCTTTCGAGGAAGTTACGGAGGGTCAATGCTTTTCCCGTGTCATCCTCATAGGAAGCAATCTTCGTGATGATACCGTTACGGGTTTCGATGGAACTCCGGATATTCTGAAGCACATATTCACTGGCTTTCTTTTCAAGGTAAATGTAGCAGCCCTTCGGCACAGAAACGAAGCCCTTCTTTAACTCATACTCTACGCTGTGTTTCGTATTTGACAGTAAGGCTGCAAATTTCTCTTCGTAATTATATTTTTTGTTTGCCTGTCCGATAAAATCCAGAACCGTAAGACAGTCCTTGCTCTCATCGAGACGCAGGCCACGTCCGAGCTGCTGAAGAAAAATTGTCAGCGATTCTGTCGGGCGCAGGAATAAAACGGTATTCACGGAAGTGATATCTACACCCTCGTTATACAGGTCCACGACGAAAATTACCTTGAGCTCGCCATTTTCGAGCCGCTTCTTCGCTGTCGCACGGTCTTCCTTACTGGAATCTGAATCCAGTTCGAGTGCCGGAATCTCATGTCGATTAAAGAAATCCGCCATAAACTTCGCGTGCTCCTTCGACACACAGAAGCCGAGCGCCTTCATATCCTCGAGGGAGGTGGTGTATTTCTCAACATTGGCGATCACATGCTGTGCACGCTTTTCCGCAACGGCACCGCTCAGCGAATAAATTTCATTCAGTGCATGACGATCGTAACCACCGCGTACCCATCGCACATCCTTCAGATCAACGGTATCGGAGATGCCGAAATACTGGAACGGGCAGAGGAGCTTCCTGTCGATGGCCTCCGGCAGACGAATCTCCGCCGCGATACGACCATTAAAATACTGGAGAATATCCTCACCATCCATTCGCTCCGGGGTAGCGGTCAGACCGAGAAGAATCTGGGGAGCGAATGTGTGCAGTGGCTCCTGATAGATGGCAGCTGCTGCATGATGAACTTCGTCCACGATGATGAAATCATAATAGTCCTTCGGCAGATTCTGATAGAATTTCGTCGAGTTCAGTGTCTGAATCGATACAAACAGATGCTCGAGCGATTCCGGCTTATGGCTTCCTACCCACAAATCGCCGAAATTAAGATCATGCAGAACGCCTCGGAAGGTTTCGACACTCTGCTCAAGGATTTCCTCACGATGCGCTACAAACAGGAGACGGTTTCGCTGTCCCGGATGTTCCTTGCAGAAGCGGGCATAGTCGAAGGCAGAAATCACCGTTTTACCACAGCCGGTTGCAGCTACCACCAGATTTCGGGTGTAACCGAACACCTTTCGCTCGACATCAAGCTTATCGAGAATCTCCTGCTGATAGGAATATGGGCGAATATCAAACACGAACTTCCGCTCCGTACCCTCGCCGACATACTTCTCATTGCGGAGTGCCTGAATCAGACGCGCCTTCTGTGACGCGTCATACAGCACGAATTCACTGTCGTTCCAGTAGCTTGCGAAGGTGGCTTTCACCTTCTCGATGGTATCCGACATATCCTTTTCGGCCGCCTTCACGTTCCACTCGAGGCCACTCGTGAGGGCCGCGTTCGACATATTGGAAGAGCCGATGTACGCCGTCGTAAATCCTGTTTCACGATAGAAAATATACGATTTTGCATGCAGACGTGTCCGCTTCGTATCGTAGGAAATTTTGATTTCTGTATTCGGCAGTTTATTCAGTTCTTCGACCGCCTTTACATCCGTCGCACCCATATACGAGGTACAGATGACACGAAGCTTTCCGCCATGACTGGTAAAGGTTTTCAGCTCCTCCAGAAGCTCTCGCAGTCCACTCCACTTGATAAAGGAAACCAGCATATCGATCTGATCCGCGGACACGATTTCCTTTTTCAGTTCCGTGAGCATCTGCGGTTCGCGGGCTGCACCTGTGAAGAGACTGCTGTATGCCATCGAGGTTTCCGGTCGCATCGCATCCTTCGCTTTCTTCCCGAGCAGACGCTGTTCATCCTTTGTGTTCAGAAGATTCAGCAGCTGCTCGCCAGGATTTTCAATCAAAAGTGCATCGTCTGTCTCCACTTCCATGGACCCGATGATTTTGTTGATATACGCAATCTGGTCACTGAGCGCGGTGTCACCGGCAGACTCATAAATGGCATCCATCTTTCGCTTTAGAAGCTCTGCCGCATAGGTCGCAAGCACGCGCGATGCTTCCGCCGAATCCACCTTCTCCTGATGCCTGCACTCCTCCGGAATCAACCGAAGCTCCTCGTTCATCTGCTTATTTATAATCTGCTCATATAATCCGGGTTTCATAATGCTCCTCTCGCTGCTTCTATGACATCTATCTATGATTCTACCATATATTATGAGCGGATTATATCGGAAGCTATGTCTGGTATATGGTATATGAACGTTGGTATATGAAGCCTCTGCCAAGTCATCCAATCGTATTGTCGTTACAATTTCCGGCAAGATTCAACGTCGCCAAATCAAAGCAGATAACACGCCGGAGAATGTTCCTATGT
>CAKQWR010000163.1 GCA_934279105.1 uncultured Oribacterium sp.
CAGTGGGAGTTCTATTTGCTTTTAGAGTTCCTTCCCTATCCCAGCGTTGCAATGTCTTAACAGACACGCCTACCAATTCAGCAAAATCTTTTGGTTTGTAATTAGTGATATTTAATGTGTTCATACTTACTCTTTTGAGTATATTTAAACATATTTTATCACATTTTCCAATTATTATAGTTTCTTAACATTTTCTCCTTTCATAGATAGGGTGCAAAGGCAGTCGGCATAAGTAAGCGTGTGCCTGCTGTGTGTCGGCTTCGCATCGAACCTGCATTTGCTAAATTAATCCGGTTATTAAAAATATATCTTTTACTAAATTCATATTACAGAATATATTTCCTAATATCAATAAAGGTGCGCTTACAGTTTTGCCACATTATCTTAAGAAATTTCAAAGCGTTTAATATAATTTTTAGATACACAAATGGTTCATGATATGATGTTATCAGCATATACATACCATGATGATCTTTCGGTGGAAGCATTGGCATGAGTATGTGAAAGGAACAGAAATGATCGAAATTAAGGGAAAAGTAAATACAGCGATCTGTTATGCTTCGATTGTTGACTCGAAGGCGGTCGAACAGATCCGCAGGATGTGCGATTATGAATTTACAACAGGGTCAAAAATCAGAATCATGCCGGATGTTCATGCGGGAAAAGGATGTACGATCGGCACCACGATGACCGTGACGGATAAAGCCGTACCGAATGTCGTCGGAGTCGACATCGGATGTGGGATGTATACAGTAAATCTCGGTAAAAATGACATCGATTTTGAAAAACTGGATGCTGCTGCGCATTATATTCCGTCCGGAATGAACGTATGGAAGGAAGAACAGGAAAATTTCGATCTCACCGAACTTCGATGTTATCATCATCTGAAAAAGTTGAACTGGCTGAAAAACAGCCTGGGTTCTCTCGGAGGTGGAAATCATTTTATTGAGATAGATGTTTCGGAAGATGGAACCAAATATCTGATTATTCACAGCGGTAGCAGAAACCTCGGAAAACAGGTGGCTGAGATTTATCAGGAGAAGGCCATCGACCAGCACAAAGGAATTTCTGACTATGAAGTCGAACGGATAAAAATTATTGAAAGTTTAAAAGCGCAGGGCCGTTTACACGATATCCAGGCGTCACTGGATGCACTTGACGCGAAGAAGATGTATGATCATCCTGATATTCCAGAGGATCTCTGTTACCTGAGCGGAACGGCATTCGAAGATTATCTTCACGATGTAGAAATCTGTCAGAAATTTGCGAAACGAAATCGAGAACGGATGGCGGAAATTCTTCTGGATCGATGTGGCATAAAGCCTGGAAAGACATTTCATACGATTCATAATTACATCGATACACATGAAATGATTCTTCGAAAGGGTTCCATCGCTGCGCATGAAGGAGAGCTCGTACTGATTCCGATCAACATGCGAGATGGAAGTGTTCTTGCCGTCGGAAAGGGTAATCCGGAATGGAACTTTTCCGCACCGCATGGCGCCGGTCGCCTGATGTCCCGCACCATGGCAAAAAAATGTCTGTCCATTGAGGATTATAGAGAAAGCATGGCTGGAATTTATACGACATCCGTAAATCCGGATACATTGGATGAAGCGCCGATGGCTTATAAATCCTTAAAGGATATCATTGATGTCATAAAGGATTCGGTTGATATCATCGAAGTGATGAAACCGATATATAATTTTAAGGCATCGGAATAAACGAGTAACTACGAAAGAAGCGCGGAGAACAGTCCTCCGCGCTTCTTTCGTAATAAATAAATCTTAGCTTGTCAATGATCAGGCTTCCTTCGGCTGGTCTGCTTCCATATTCTCCGGAAGAATCAGGTTTAACAGAATCGCTACGACGAAAACGACAGCGACGCAGTTCTGCGCAAATACAGTCTGGATGATGTCCGGGAAGATAGCAAACAGTTCCTGGCACTGTGTGAAGCCGAGGCCGATGCTGAGGGACAGTGCAGCGATGACCGTATTTCGCTGAGAGAATCCGCACTTACTGATCATCTGAAGTCCGCTCACGACGATGGTGCCGAACATCATGATGGTACAGCCACCGAGCACAGCATCCGGAAGGGTTGCAAGCAGTGCACCGAACATCGGGAAGATGCCGGCGAGAATCATGATTACAGCGCCGGTGGCGATGGTGAAACGATTGACGACCTTCGTCATCGCAACCAGACCGACGTTCTGGCTGAACGAGGTGATCGGCAGACAGCCGAACAGAGAGGACAGCGAACTGATGAAACCATCGCAGGCGAGGGATCCGGACGTTTCCTTTTCTGTCGCATCACGACCTAATCCGGACGCTGCCAGAGCCGAGGTATCACCGATGGTCTCTGTCGCAGAAACCAGGAAAATCAGTACCGTAGAGAAAATCGCATCTGCACGGAATTCCATATGGAACGGCATCAGCTGCGGAATCGCAATGATGGAGGTACCTGCCAGTGAGGAAAAATCTACCATGTGCATGCAGACCGCTACGATATAGCCGACGATCAGTCCGAACAGAACCGAGAGCTGCTTCCAGAAAGATTTTGCAAAAATATGGAAGAGGATGCAGCAGATCAGTGTAATCAGTCCGAGAATCCAGTTCTCGACAGAACCGAAGTTTTCACTTCCGGTACCGCCGCCGAACGAGCTTGCACCTACACTAAGCAGTGAAAAGCCGATGGCTGTAACGACACTCGCCGAGACGATCGGAGAAATAATTTTGATCCAGTACTTCGCGAAGAGACCGAGCACACCTTCGACGAGACCGCCCACAAGCACCGCACCCATAATGGCACCATAGCCATACTGTGCTCCGATGAAGCAGAAGATTGATACGAAGGTAAAACTGATACCCATGACGATCGGGAGACCCGAGCCCAGCTTACCGAAAAGCGGGAAGAGCTGGACCAGCGTACCGATACCGGCAATCAGCATCGCACTCTGGATCAGCATGGCGGTTTCACGGCTACTAAGCCCACAGGCACCACCCACGATCAGAATCGGAGCGATATTTGCGACAAACATCGCAAGGATGTGCTGTAAGCCGAACGGAATAGCATTCATCACAGGAACTTTTCCGTCCAGCGTATAAATATGGCTGATAGAAGCGCTTTCTGTCTTGTTACTCATTGATTCCCCCTATACTATACTTTACTGCTCACGAAACTCAATCGTACCATGCTCTGCGTCCATACTGTCGACGATGGCGAGAGACTCCAGCTGATACCCCAGGTTACGGATGATACGACCACCCTGCTGGAAACCCTTCTCAACAGCGATACCGATACCCTCGACCGTTCCACCGGCCTGTGCCACGATGGACAGGAGTCCCTGCAGAGCACATCCGTTCGCGAGGAAATCATCGATGATCAGAACATGATCTTCTGGGCTCAGGAACTTCTTCGATACGATCACCTGATTTTTACGCTTATGGGTGAAGGATTCAACCTCTGCAGCATATACATCGCCATCGATGTTGAGACTCTGAGATTTCTTCGCAAAAACAACCGGTACATGAAAATGGTTTGCTACGATGCAGGCAATGCCGATACCGGAAGCCTCGATGGTGAGAATCTTATTAATCGGCTTCCCTTCGAAG
>CAKQWR010000164.1 GCA_934279105.1 uncultured Oribacterium sp.
GTCTTTCTATCATTCTAAACTGTATAGTAACTATAGTATTATAGAAACAGGTAATGGACCCACTCACCATATATGAACAACAAGGAGCACAGCATGGCGAAGAATCTGTTTTCCATCGGCGAGCTGTCGAAGCAGCAGAATATTTCCCGTCAGACACTGATTTTTTATGACAAAATCGGTCTTTTTTCGCCTGCCTATGTGGATCCGGAGAACGGTTATCGATACTACAGTGCGAGTCAGCTTGATTACCTCGATACGAATTGCATCATGAAGAAAATCGGTTTTTCTCTCGATGAAATCAAGGAGCATATGAAGAACTATACGCTCGACAGCTCCATCATCGCGTTGCGAAAACAGCTCAGCATCATCGAGCAGCAGATTCGGGATCTTCAGCTGATCAAGAGTCGAGTCGAGCATCGCTGCCTGCAGCTCGAGCATTCCGCTGCGGTTTATAACAAAAATACGGTATCGCTGGAAGAGGTACAGCCGCAGTATCTTTTACTGGAGAAGGTCGAAGAGCCACACAGTCTCGAAATGGTCAGCATGGCGACGAAGAAGTGCTTCGTCCGGGCATCTACAGAAAAACTACCGGTGTTCTTTCAGAGCGGTGCGATCGTTCCGCTCGAAAACATCCGCCACGGACATTACACCGAAGCGTCACACGCCTTTCTTCCCATCGAAAAGTGCGCACTGCCGGACATCATCGCACTGCCTGCCGGAAAATGCGTCAGTACCTATCATACCGGCGACTATCCATCAATCGGCGCTGCCTATGAGCGCCTGCTTCAGTACTGTGCAGCGCAGCAGCTGACGATAACGTCCGACGCCTATGAGTTCGCCATCAACGATTATCTGTCCACCGGCGACGAAGCGGAATACATCACGAAAATCATGTTTTATGTAGCTGCAGAAAGGATGACCCTATGAAATTATTAAAGAATGCCCATGTTTACACACCAGCTCCTCTCGGTAAACGGGATGTGCTGATCGAGGGAGAGAAGATTCTTCGTATCGCGGATGAGATTCGTGGATACGATAACCTTCCGGATGTCGATGTCTATGATCTCGAGGGAAAGACCCTTGTACCAGCCTACATCGATCTGCATGTCCATATCACTGGTGGCGGAGGAGAGCAGGGGCCGGCTTCCCGCGTGCCGGAGTCTTCACTCAGCACCTTTTTTAAGAATGGCATCACGACGGTCGTCGGTCTTTTAGGTACAGATGGCATCACGAGGAGTCTCGAAAATCTGGTTGCGAAGGCCCGTGCACTGACCGAGGAAGGCATGACGGTGTATACATTGACCTCGTCCTATGGCTACCCGCCGACGACGATTACCGGAAGCGTCGAGCGGGATATCGTCCTGATCCCACCGATGATCGGTGTGAAGGTCGCCGTGTCCGATCACCGAAGCTCGAATCCGGGCGGAGAAGAGCTGATCGCCCTCGCAACGGCTGCACGGCGGGCCGGACTTTTAAGTGGTACGCCTGGACTCGTCACGATGCAGATGGGCAGTGGAAAGGCGACACTGGACCCGATTTTCTACGTACTGGATCACTCGGATGTTCCGGCGAAGAATCTCCTGCCGACGCATATACTGCGCTCGCCGGAGCTCATCGACGCAGGTGTAGAGCTCGTGAAGCGAGGCGGCTATATCGATTGTACCGCTGGTTCGGATGATGTGGCGGTAGAAGCCGATGCGGCTACACTTTTCGAATTACTGCATCGCGAGGGTGTGAACCCGGATCATGTAAGCCTGTCAAGTGACGCCTACGGAAGCCAGCCACGTTTCAATGAAGCAGGGGAGTGTGTGGGACTGACCTATGCGTCTCCGAAGTACCTGCACAAAACCATTCAGGCACTGGTGCGTATGGGCATGCCGCTCGAGCAGGCACTGAAGCTTTTGACGACCACACCGGCGACGCTACTCGCGCAGGATGGGCGAAAGGGCTGCATCGCCGCAGGCGCCGAAGCAGATCTCCTCGTGCTGGATGAAGAGCTGGAGATCGATACCGTATTTGCGAGAGGACAGCTTGCACTATGGCAGAAAGAGCTGCGCATGAAGGGAAGATTCGAAGAATAAACAGACATCTCCAACTGCAGGTTACATACACATAAGAAATAAGGAGGTCGTATATGAGTGAATCCATCATAAGAAAGCACATCTATTTTTCCGGAGATGTGCAGGGCGTCGGTTTCCGTTTTCGTTCCTACCACATCGCCCAGTCACTGGGACTCACCGGCTGGGTAGAGAATATGTGGGACGGCCGCGTAGAGATGGAAGTCCAGGGCGATGAAAGCATGATCCAGGCGCTGCTGATCCGCATCCGGCAGCAGCGCTGGATCGACGTGACAGACATCGAAATGAGCGAGATCCCATGTGTAGAAGAGAGCGGATTTCATATCCGCTAGTAAAGATAATGGCTGATAAAATAAAAATATTTTTCTTTTAGCTTTTGATTGACAAATCGTTTTTTATTTCGTAGAATAAGGACAACAAAAGAAGAGATGCGATGGCGATGCTTCATCAATTCAATTCTTAATTCAGTGTAATGCAGAAGTAGAAATTCATAGGCGATGCTTCAATGATTCGAAATCTGCATTAAAAATTTTAGGGAGGGTAGCCCGATGGGATACAGAAGCCCGAATGATCAGTGAGGCCCCAGTACTAGTGAAGATTCCTGGTACTGGGGTTTTGCGTTACTTCTCTTTCCTCATAAAAATCGATGTTGTAAGGACCTGTCCGTTAGGACAGGTGGTTTTGATTTTCCCGATTTCTTCCATACTCTGCAAATTTATAAAGCACTCTCCGTGTAAACGCGTGCCGCAATGACGTCAGATCATCTTGCCCATTATAAAAAGGCACCCTCCACGTGGGAGAGTGCCTTTTTCATCTGAAGCGATGTTCATAAACCTATCGGTTTATATATTCTGTTTTCTGGCTTAAGCAGCAGCCTTGGTCTCGGCTACAGTCTCAGCAGCGCTAGCATTGGCTGCAGCGTTCTGACCTGCGATACGACCGAATACAGTGAAGTCTGCAACAGCGTTTCCGCCGAGACGGTTTGCACCGTGTACGCCTCCGGTAACCTCGCCGGCAGCGTAGAGACCTGGGATCACTGCATCCTGCTCATTCAGAACCTCGGTAGCGGTGTTGATCTTCACACCACCCATGGTGTGGTGAACACCAGCGGTAACCTTGATTGCATAGTATGGAGCAGTGTCAAGCGGATTTGCGAAGGAGGTACGGTTGAAGTCCGGATCCTTCTTATCAGCAACATAGCCGTTCCACTTCGTCATGGTCTCCTCGAAAGCAGCAGCGTCTACGCCCATCGCCTCTGCGAGTGCCTTGTAATCCTCACCGGTTACGGTGTAGCCCTTCTTGATGTAGCCCTGGATAACGGCAGAAGCGTCTACCATCTTCTGGTCTACAACGAGCCATGAGTA
>CAKQWR010000165.1 GCA_934279105.1 uncultured Oribacterium sp.
GCGACCAGGCCGACGATATTGATCCAGAAAATATCCTGCATGCCGCTGCCCGCGATGGTGCAGCCGGTCTCCTTCGCAAGCGCATCGAGCTTGTTGATCTGTGCTGCCGATGTAGTCCACGGATAAATCGCTTCCTCACAGGTAGTGATCACGTTAATGCCACGAGCTACGCACTTCTCAACATGATCATAGATATCATTGATGAAGCTGAACAGCGTCACGATGGCAACGTCTGCATCACACTCATCGAGTACCTTGTCGGCATCGTTCGAAATAACCACGCCGGTCTTCAGGCCGAGCCCTGCGAAATCACCGATGTCCATGCCGACCACTGCCGGGTTAACATCGATCGCGCCTACAACCTGTGCGCCATGCTCATACAGATAACGAATGATGTACTTCGCCATCTTACCACAACCATACTGAACAACCTTAATCTTCTCCATATGTTCCTCCATTCCAGACCTTGCGGGTCTCATCAAACACGAACTTTTCTTATAGCTCCACTATAAGGTCTGATGTCGGAAGAGAGTCAAGCAAAATTGTTCGTTAATTATCAAACGAAACGTACGGGTACCTGCAGTCGCATGAACATGCTGCGCTTCTCGGAGTCGAAGACGTTGAACTCGGTGATGATCTCGCAGATATACTCGCCGTCGAGGATCCAGCCCTGCGCACGACAGTGGTCCCGAAGCTTCAGCGCATAGTCCACCTCTTCATCGAAAGAATCGAGGTAAATGCAGGCGAACATGCCACTGTCGAGGACCTTCACGCCCGGTACGATGTCCCGGTCCTTGTGGTCCACGAACACGAAGCTCTCCTCCGGAATAAACACGCCCTGCTCGAAATTGTAATCGTGGTCCCGACATTGTACGAATGCACATGAAGGAAGCCCTTCTTCACCAGCTCCTGCCGCAGCGCCATCAGCTCCTCCTCGAAGGCGTCCGCATCCATCTCGTAGAAATTGTGGTGACACGGGCGGCCATAGGTATAGCGGCGGTCGATGTACTCGAGCGACACGGTCCCGTTCGTCGGCGATTTCCGGTACTTCTCGATCGACGCAATCGCACGCTCCACCGCCGCATGCCGGGACTTCAGCTCCCGCATCTGCTCATGTAGCTGCTCGTTCTTCTTCACGAGCAGGGTCTCGATCAGCGTGATGTCCTCCTTCTCGAGGATATCCTGAATCTCAGACAGACTCATCCCCAGCTCCTTCATATACGCGATCATATCGAGCCGCGCGTTCTGCGTGATGTCGTAGTAGCGGTAGCCCGTCTTCGGGTCCGTCCGCCGCGGCTTCAGCAGATTCATCTCATCATACAGCCGAAGCGTCGCCACCGTGATCCCGTTCATCTCCGCCATCCGGCCGATGCTCACCAGATTATTCATGCGTCACCTCCTATGCATATATTTCCGTTTCCGAAATCCCACAAACCCTTCTCCAAGATGAGAGTTTTTATCAGTATCCATCATCTCCTGCGGCGTACGATTGCTGGAAACGTAGGTCAAACGCGGGTAATGTGTCCACTATAAAACTTTCCTTTACTTGAAAGTTTCGAATCCCCGTCAAGCCAAGCTTACCATGCCTCCCTACACACCAGAAATCAACTTCAGGAACGCAGCGAGTGTCTTCGATACATAGCGGTTTTTCTTATAATAAAAGCTGATCTGGCGGACGGAGTCGCGGTTTTCGAGTTTATAGAACAGGAGGTTTTTCGCCTTCGGTACGTTCTGGATCAGCGAGTCGCCGACGAAGGCGATGCCCATGCCGTAGCTGGCGAGGTTGTATGCGGTGATCTGCTGGTCGAGCTCGAGTCGGATCTTCGGGGTGAAATGATTTTCCTTGCAGATCGTCATCGCGCGCTCACGTGTGTCGTTCCGCTCCCGCAACAGCAGGAAGGGGTCATCGCGGAAATAATGCATCGGCACCGGCTTCTGCTCCGGCGAGAGATGATGACCTGCCTTCACATCGGCGGCGGTCAATGCATAAGGCACGACTTCCATGTTCGACGCGAAGTCTACCGGCACCGCCATGAGCAGATGGTCCTCCTGAATCACCTTCCGGTCGAAGACGAGTGGGTCCAGAACACTGTTGTCCAGCAGCAGATCGAGGATACCCGTGTTCAGTTTTTCTGTCAGCTCGCTCGTCGAGCCCTCGATGATGGTGATATGAATCGACGGATAGCTTGTCGTGAAACGACTGAGCAGGGGCGGGAGTACATAGGATACGAAGAAATTCGTCCCGCCGATACTGAGCGCGCCATGCTTCAGCTCCGTAAGGTCACTCACATAGCTTGCGAAGCTGTTCTCCGCATCCATGATACGCTCCACCGCACGGATATACTCCTGACCGACCTCGGTAAGATGAATCGGGTTCGTGCTCCGGTCGAAAATCGGCGCGCCGATTCGCTCCTCCTCCTTTTTTACAGCGGCACTAAGCGACGGCTGACTGATAAAGAGATTCTGCGCCGCGTGGGAAAAACTCATTTCTTTATAAACCTCATAAATGTAGCGCATCGACTGAAACATGGCCCCTCCCGTTATAGTCTACAGACTATAAGACTGTTCATCATATAAGTATTTGAAAATAACATAACACGAAGTTATAGTGAAGACAAGAAGATAAGCCACTTAGAACATCATCAAGGAGGATTTCAAAATGGCAGAGACTACAAATTTCCGTTCCGAGCACGATTCAATCGGTAACCGTACACTACCGAAAGACGCATACTATGGCGTTCAGTCACTCCGTGCTTCCGAGAACTTCCACATCACCGGATTAAAGATGCATCCGGAAATCATCAACTCCATCGCAGAGATCAAGAAGGCTTCCGCCATCACAAACCTCGAGATCGGTCTTCTCGATAAGAAGGTCGCTGACGCCATCGTGCAGGCATGTGATGAGATCGTCGACGGCGAGTTCCACGACGCCTTCATCGTCGACGCAATCCAGGGCGGCGCAGGCACCAGCCTGAACATGAACGCGAACGAGGTCATCGCAAACCGTGCGATCGAAATCCTCGGTGGCGAAAAGGGAGACTACTCTCTCGTGAATCCGAACGATCACGTGAACTGCGGTCAGTCCACGAACGACGTTTTCCCATCCGCCGGCAAGATCGCCGTGCTCAAGCTCCTCATCAAGGCGCAGATCCAGCTGCAGCGCCTCTATAAGGCGCTCACTGATAAGGCTGAGGAGTTCGATGATGTCTTGAAGATGGGCCGTACCCAGCTGCAGGATGCCGTACCGATTCGACTCGGTCAGGAATTCAAGGCCTACAGTGAAGCCGTACATCGAGATATCGCTCGCCTCGAGCGCGCACAGGACGAGATGCGCTGCCTAAACATGGGCGGCACCGCTGTCGGTACAG
>CAKQWR010000166.1 GCA_934279105.1 uncultured Oribacterium sp.
AGAATCGTGGATCGATATAGAAAACCCCGGTGGAGTATTCCACCGGGGTTCCTGTTTTTTGGTTGTTAAGACAGATACTCGTCGGCACTGTCGTCGATCGGTGCGAGATTCATCTGAAGCTTCGCAGCCTGTACGAGATGCTTCGCGAGTACGGCTGTTGTGACGGTACCGACACCGCCTGGCACCGGTGTCGCAGCACCGGCCTTCAGAACGATCTGGTCCCAGTCACAGTCACCGCAGAGATTACCGGCCTCGTCGACATTGATACCGACATCGATGACCGTTGCGTCTTCCTTCACATAACCGCTGCTGATGAACTTCGCTTTTCCGATGGCGGCAACGAGGATATCCGCACGGCTGGCCACGGCCTTCAGATCTTCGGTCTTACTATGGCAGACGGTGACGGTTGCATTTTCCTTCAGGAACAGCATACTGAGTGGCTTGCCGACCACCATAGAACGGCCGATGATGCAGACTTCCCTGCCGGCCATTTCGATCTGATGCCCCTTCAGGATTTCGATGACGGCTTGTGCTGTACATGGAGCAAATGCATCCGCATCGCCGCGCATGACGCCGGCAACATTGGCATCGGTGATACCATCGAGATCTTTCAACGGATTCATTTTGCGAAGCATGGCTGCCTCATCGATCTGCTTCGGCAGCGGGCGCATTACGAGGATGCCGTGGATTTCAGGATCCTGATTGATAAAATCGAAAACCTGCTGAAATTCTTCATTTGACACATCCTCCGGAAGCTCATAGTCCTTCGCCTCCAGACCGAAATCCATGAAACGCTTCTTGATGCTTCGCTCATAGCTGAGGTCGGCTTCCTTATGACCGACGCGCAGAATCGCCAGCGCCGGCAGAATACCATTATATTTACCTACGAAATCCAGGCATTCGCCCTTCATCTGTTCTGCGATGATTTTTCCTCTTAATTCCTGCATATATTCACTCTTTCTTTTATGAAAAGTCTACTTTGTTTCGCGCGATGCGATCCAGCTCCGGGTCATATGGTGGCTTCACCTTATCCTCGACGGCCTCGTAGATCAAGCGGCTCTTCGCGCGCCCATCCATGAGGAGCTTCTGCGCATATTCGCAAAGCTCGATCATACGGTTCTGATTCTTCATCATTTTCGTGTTGATGTAGACATTCATCACCGCGCCCTCGATGGCGGTACTGAGATAGGAGGCGGCTACGCCGACATCACTCTGCATGAGTTTCGAGCCATGAGCTTCCAGCTCGCTGAGATAGTCGAGCGCCTCGCAGGCACGTTCCATCACCTTGATCGGGGTCATGGATGCATTACTTAGACAGGTTTCCAGCGTGGTTTCCTTGAAATCTTTTTCTTCAGGGGTGCCCTCGGGGAGACCATATGCCTGACTCAGCGGTAGAAATACCTTTTCATCCTCGTCACTCAGCTGGAGAAAGGATTCCCGCAGTTTTCCGAGTCGTGCTTCGATCGCGCGGATACGTGGCTCTGCCTCTGCGTATTTTTTCTTTCCGATGGTGAATTCGCAGACCATCATGCCGAGGCTCACACCATAAGCACCGGCCAGCGCACTCGCGCCACCGCCGCCAGGCACAGACTCTCGTGCCCCTAGTCGCTCCAGATATTCCCGAATCGTCGTCTCCCCTGATGTCATCGTATATGCCCTTTCGCTATTCTGTAATGAGGACGATGCCGTAGAAGGCGCTTTCGGCGCGGACATCGTCACAAGATATGCTACATAATACTCGATTTCTGAGCAAAAAGAAACCCTGTTCGTTCCGCCCTTTTTGAGGGGCGTGTCAGGATTCAGCAAGAGGCCACGGAGGGCCGGGAAGGGATGCCATACGTAGAGGTCGTGCGAAATCAAGTTGGGTTCCCTTAGCGGCACTTGGTACTTTTTTCCTTAGCACCCTCTGTAACGCTGCGTTTTCATCATGAAAACACAGCGATTACAGAGGGCCTAGTGCCGCTTTGGGGCCCCAACTTAGATTTCTCCGGCCTCGGAGTACTGTGCATCCCTTCCCGGCCCTCCGTGGCCTCTTGCTGAGCAAAACATCCCGTGCTATAATGACGAAGTTAATAAAGTACACAGGGGTGTCGGTCAGAACCGGCTGAGATGGGAGCTGTGCGTTCCGGACCCTAGAAACCTGATTTGGATCATGCCAACGTAGGGAGCGGAGCTTTTCGTATATGCTTTTTCAGGCTGTCCGGTTGGGCAGTCTTTTTTATTGATGATTCGAAAGAAGCATCTGGATTCGGTACAGGTCATATTCGCTACAGAATGTCGCGGAAGAGCAGTGCCGATAAAATGAGTTGGAATGATGAATAGAGATTTACTTCGATTATATGCAATCACGGATCGGCACTGCCTGAAAGTATCTTCGACAGCTGACACGGAGACGCTGACCGCAGCGGTGGAACAGGCGATCCTCGGTGGTGCGACCATGGTACAGTTCCGCGAGAAGGAGCTGACGGGAGCACGGCTCGAACAGGATGCCCGTGCGGTACAGGCGGTCTGTCGAGCGTATCAGGTTCCGTTTATCATGAATAACGATGTGGCGCTTGCACAGAAGCTGGATGCTGATGGTGTTCATGTCGGGCAGAGTGATATGCCGGCGGCGGAAGCACGTCGCATTCTGGGTCCGACGAAAATCGTTGGTGTGACCGCGCGGACGGTAGAACAGGCACAGGCAGCGGAAAAAGCCGGTGCGGATTATCTCGGCTCCGGTGCGGTGTTCGGCACGAGCACGAAGCTGGATGCGAAGACGATGCCACTCGAGACTTTCAAGGCCATTACGCAGTCAGTCAGCATTCCGGTCGTGGCCATCGGCGGCATCAGTGCGGCCAATGCAGGTGGCCTGCAATCTTATGGCGCTGCGGGACTCGCCGTCGTCAGCAGTCTGTTCGGCGCCGATGATATCACGGAAGCCGCGAAAGAGCTGCGGGAGATCGCAGATCATTTGGTTACCAAGCCGTGATAAGTTCGCTTTGATCGCTATGTGCGTTCAAATAAATCACAGCGGCAGGTTGGGGGCACCACCTCAGGTCGCTATACAAAATTAATGCGTGAGATCGATTCCGCTCGCATCGATCCACTCGAAAGGAGGTACATCCTGCCGAGATGGACAGACGAGGGGATGATCAGAAGGAGTACTATGTATACAGCATTAACAATCGCAGGAAGTGACTCCTGTGGAGGCGCCGGCATCCAGGCAG
>CAKQWR010000167.1 GCA_934279105.1 uncultured Oribacterium sp.
ATCGAGAGATGCGAAACAGTTATGTGATATATCTGTTGAAATAATCATAAAATGAGTATAATCTTAATTCAACTTATAGATAATTAGATTTCAACTTAATCATATTAAGAGTACTGACAGACCTTGGTTTACAGAATCGTCGCTGATAGTAGAAATAAACAGACATAACTTCGAATGCCGTTGCGTAATCATGTGTTAAATAAATGCATATCAAAGGAGTGTACGGGAATATGGAACTGAAACAAATCGAAAATATCCTCGCGATTGCAGGAGAAGGGAGCATTTCCCATGCGGCAGAGCGTCTGTTTCTCACGCAATCCGCGCTGAATCAGCAGCTGCTGAAGCTGGAAAAGGAAATCGGGATGCCGCTGTTCGAGCGCCGGAAACACAGCATGATTCCGACGGAAGCCGGCCAGATCTATCTGGAGGGTGCACGGGAGATTCTGCAGATCAAGGAAAATACGTATAAGAAACTAGGTGATTTACATCAGGAAGGGCATGGCACCATTTCCATCGCCTATACGCCGGAGCGAGGTGCGGATATGTTTTCAGAAGTGTTTCCGATCTTCCATATGCTGTATCCGAATATTCGTTTTCATACGAAGGAACTGCGAAATAAGCGGATGGAGCAGGCACTCATAAATAAAGAAATCGACCTTGCCTGTATTACGTTTACGGAAGGGCAGCAGAACGTTGACTTTTCGTATATTGCAAATGTGAAGGAGGAAATCGTACTGGGCGTACCGGCGTCACACCCGCTGGCATATCTCGCTGGAGAAAACAGTGCAGAGCGTCTTCCGGAGGTCGACCTCAGCCTGTTTAAGGATGCACCGTTTCTTCTGGCAGCACCGGAGACGAAAAGCTCGGATATCGAGGCAGAGATTTTTCGCACGGCGGGTTTTCAGCCGAAGGTGCTCTATACCTCCTCGGGAAGTAAAACCAGAATCCGAACGGTGAAGGCGCAGCTCGCCTGTGCATTCTTCCCTGCGTTTTACATCGATCCGGATGCACCGATCGTGTACTTCACGGTGAAACCGCATATTTGCTGGCATTCATGTGTTGCGTATCGCAAGGGAAGCTATCTATCTGTACCGGAGCTCGTGCTTGTAGATCTGATTCGGAAGTATAATCAACGAGTAAGTAATTTTAAGAGTATTATATCGGGGTAAAGAAAAGTTTTTTAGTTGGAATAGAGAAAATACACGTGCATGTAAAAGAAAAACCTGGAGCGTACCGAAATGGTTCGTATCCAGGTTTTTGATGTTATTCAGGATGGAAGCTGATCATATTCTGTAAGAAGGAGGCGAATCAACGCTTTCATGGGCTCGGACAGGCTGATGGACTTCTGATATGCGGCGACGATGTAAAACGTGAGCGGTGGATTCAGGGAGTACGTATGAAAGGTATCTTCCGGGTGAGGCAGGCGGCTCGGAACGAATGCATTGCCGAGTCCCTTATTCAGCATATAGCGCCGAGAAACATCATCCTCGATCTCGCAGATAATATTCGGCTGGATCTGCATATTGCGCAGTGCCTGATCTTCCGTGTTGCGCACGAAAGAAGGGGCGTGTGTCAGCACGAAGTAGTCGTTCTGAAGTGCAGAGTAGTCTCCTCGCTCGATGTCTTCCGGAAGAAGCGCCGGATGTCCGTCTGGAATCGCGAGAAGAAGCTCGCCGGTCCAGAGCGGAATATACTCGAGTACCGAGTGTTGCAGAGACGAAGTAAGCAGAATACCGAGATCCGCATGCCCCATGATGAGATCTTCCTTTGCGGTCAGGCTGTTACTACGTCGAACCATGAGTTCGATTTCAGGATGTTCTTTTCGAAATGCAGGAATGCATTCCAGCGCAGAAGAAGATGCGCAGGCAAAACGAAGAGAGTTCTTACTGCCGTGCGCGAGAGAGGAGATTTTTCGAAGTGCCTCTCTTTTTATTTGCAGGATGGAGTGCCCACCATTGATGTAGATTCGCCCGGCATCTGTAAGTGTGAGACCATCGCGCTCTCGGGTGAACAGTTGTGTACCGAGCTCGTCCTCGAGTTTTTTCAGCCGTTGGCTGAGTGCTGGCTGTGAGAGATAGAGGCGCTCGGCTGCTTTACTCAGACTCTTTTCCTCGGCGATAGCGATGACATATTCGATCAGTTTTGTATCCATCAGAGTGTAGGTCTTTCTGTGTGGTAAAGCTGGAATTCTTCGATCAGATCCTTCGCAGCCTGATTTGGACTGAAATGATAATTCGGATTCTGCGCTTCCATCTGGTAGTTCAGGGCCATCAGATAGCGTTCCTCCTCTGTGAGGATATGATCCGGTGCGGACATTACGGTCATGTGGACAAAACATTTTGGCTTCAGGCTGAAGTAAACCAGATTTCTGGAAGGCTCCATGTGACTACGCGCCAGAATCGTGACGCCGGCACCTTGATCCGCCATGTTTTTCAGAATCAGGTTATTGTCAGCCTCATATACGATGGTCGGTTGCATCTGATTCTGCTGAAACAGCATATCTGTTGTATGACGTATCATGGAATTATGCGTTGCCAGAATGAATGGGGTGTCCTTAAATTTCCGGATATCGATTGAGGTCAGATGGCTGAGATCATGACTTGCCTGATAAGCGAGTGGGTGGAAGGAAGGAACAAACAGGACCACCTCTTCTTCATGGAAGGATGTATGGACGATGCCTGGTTCGTCCGGATCGTCACAGGTGCCCAGTGCCAGGTCGACCTCGTGTTCCTGCACTGCTTTTCGTAGTCCGGCCATGTAATGCTCCTTCATCTCGATTTTTACATTTGGATAGCGACGATGAAAGAGATTGAAGATTTTCGCAATCGCAATGGAACCGCGCAGAGGTGTAACGCCGATGGTGATGGTTTTCTGATAGCCCACCGAAAGTTCGGAAATCATCTGATAGGTCTGTTCCTTCACGGCGATGATGCGGGAGGCGGCATCCAGATAGATTTTTCCGGCAGCGGTAGGATAGTAACGTTTTTTATGTTGGAAAAATAATTCTGTGCCTAGTTCATCTTCGAGTTCTGCCAGATATTTACTGAGTGCGGGCTGCGTTATGTGGAGCTTTTCCGCAGCTGCAGTTAATCCCCCTTCTTCTGAAATAGCCAGTATATAGTGAAGCTGCTTCGTATTCATCGCGATTCCTCTTCTAAAGTTGCATTACTTTTACTTATAAATTACATAAGTCTTTCGA
>CAKQWR010000168.1 GCA_934279105.1 uncultured Oribacterium sp.
CCTGGACAGAAGGAGGAGTGGACGCTGAAGATTACCACCCCTGACGGCAAGCCAGCCAAGGCACAGCTGATGAGCGTTCTCTATGACAAGTCGCTCGACCAGATAGTCCGGCATTCCTGGAATCTCTCCCTGGACTTCTATCAGAGTTTGCCAAACTGCTACTGGAAGCACAACCTCACTTTCCGCCCATTTTACTTGAATGGCGTTTATCCTACCAAGTATTATGACGAGAAGGAGTTGGATGTGGATAAGTTTGATGCTAAATATTTTAGCTTTTATGCTTATATGCAAGCGATGCAACTGAGCAAGTTGGAACGTTCTCTTGGCGGGACCGTAGAGTCTGTTCGTATAAAGAAAGACGAGCTGGTTAAGGAAGAAGGGAGGGTCATGAAAACTCGTGGGAGTAATATGAACCGTGTTGCAGCGGCTGCTCCATCTGCCAACAAGGTTTTTGATGTAGTAGAGGAGATGCCGCAGTTTGTAGGTGGTTCTGGCTCAGACGTAGGACAGTACCTTGACAATGTGCAGGTGCGTGAGAATATGAACGAGACTGCCTTCTTCTATCCTGCCTTGGAGAGCGACAATCAGGGCAATGTAGCCATCAGATTCACCCTGCCGGAAAGCGTGACCACTTGGAAGTTCATGGGATTGGCTCATGACAAGGAAATGCGCAACGGTTTGCTGGTGGATGAGGCTGTGGCTCAGAAAACCGTGATGGTGCAGCCTAACATGCCTCGCTTCCTGCGTGAGGGCGACAAGGCTACCATCGTGGCTAAGCTATCCAACACTTCCGATAAGAAGGTGAGTGGCAACGCCCGTATGCAGATTATCGACCCGGAGACCAACAAGGTGGTTTGGCAGAAAACACAGAACTACAGCATCGATGCCGAGGGTTCAGCCATCGTCTCCTTTGACGTATCGGGATTGAAAGAAGGTATATATATAAATAAGGTGGTGGCTGCCGGCAATGGTTACAGCGATGGCGAACAGCATTACCTGCCGGTGTTGAGCAACCGGGAACTCGTTACCAACACCCTGCCTATCACATTAACCGAAAAGGGCGAGCAGTGTTTCGACCTGAGCAAGCTCTTTGCTGGAAAGGATGGCAAAAAGGTAAAGAATGCAGATGATGCCAAGGTAACCATCGAATATACCAACAATCCAAGTTGGCTGATGATTCAGGCACTGCCATCATTGAGCAATCCTGTGAACGACGATAATGCCATCTCGCTGATGGCGGCAATCTATAGCAACAGCATCGCCCGCTACCTCATGAAGTCTTCGCCTGTCATCAAGCAGGTGGTGGAACTTTGGAAGCAGGAGACTGCATCCGGTGATGCTTCGGGAAAATCAAATAAGTCTGGTACTTCCCTGATGAGCAGTCTGGAGAAGAACCAGGAACTGAAGAACATTGTTCTCAACGAGACTCCTTGGATGATGGCTGCCGACAAGGAAAGCGAGCAGAAGGCAAAGCTCATCAATTACTTCGATGAGACGCAGGTTTCTTTCCGCTTGACATCGCAGGTGGCTAAGTTGCAGGCATTGCAGAATCCGCGGGGTGCCTTCTCCTGGTGGAAGGGTATGGATGGCAGCAGGTATGTTACCACCGCAGTGGCAAAGATGATGGCTCGTCTCAACCAGATGATTGGCAGACAGAGCAACATCAATCCGCTCTTCACCAGCTCTATCTCTTACTTGCAGGATGAGGCTGCCAGGGAAGTGAAGGAGATGAAGAAGCAGGAGGCAAAGAACAGGAAGAATGTTCGTCCAAGCGAAGAGGCTTTGAACTATCTCTATATCCTGGCTTTGGATGGCAAGAAATATACCGCAGCCCAGAATGCGACGGTAGATTATCTCGTTAAGAACATGGCTGAACGGACAGGCGAGTTTACCATTGCAGGCAAGGCTCTTGCCGCCGTGGTGCTTGCCAAGAACGGCAGGAAGCAGAAGGCTTCCGATTATCTGAAGAGCATCAGCGAGTATTCGGTCTATCGCCCGGAGATGGGGCGCTACTTCGATACGCGTAAGGCATCTTACAGTTGGCGAAACTATAAGATTCCTACCCAGGTGGCTGCCATCGAAGCTATCCAGCTGTTGGGTGATGAGGCAGACAAGGCTTTCTCTCCAGAGGAAACTTCTGCCAAGCAGATAGTCAACGAGATGCAACGTTGGTTGCTCCAGTCGAAGCGCACTCAGGCATGGGATACTCCTGTTAACTCCGTGGATGCCGTCTATGCTTTCATGAATGGTCAGGAGAGCATCTTGGAAAAAACTGCCGACAATGCCACCATCAGAATGGATGGAAAAGTCTTGCAGCAACCTAAGGCTACCGCAGGCTTGGGCTATGTGAAGATGGCAAAGGAAGGAATGGCGAAGACGCTCACCATCGACAAGAAGAACGAGGGTACCAGTTGGGGGGCTGTCTATGCTCAGTTCACCCAACCTTCTTCCGAGGTTGCTTCTTCCGAGTCGGGTATCAAGGTTCGTCGTGTCGTTGTTACTGCCGAATCGC
Organism: uncultured Oribacterium sp.; assembly: GCA_934279105.1. GTDB lineage: Bacteria > Bacillota > Clostridia > Lachnospirales > Lachnospiraceae > Oribacterium. The sequence continues at coordinate 2,513 of CAKQWR010000168.1, forward strand.
AGGGCAAGGAAAAGTCTCAGGCTAAGGTAGGCGAGAAGGTGAAGGTAACACTCATCATTACCGCCGACCGTGACTACGACTTCGTGCAAATCATGGATAAGCGTGCTGCATGTCTGGAACCGGTAAACCAGCAGAGCGGTTATCAATGGGGCATGGGTTGCTATGTTTCACCAAAGGACAACACAACAAATTTCTATTTCGATCGTTTATCTAAAGGTAAGCACGTTGTAGAAATGGAATATTATGTTGATAGAAATGGTGAATATCAAGCAGGTTCTTGTTCAGCTCAATGCGCTTATAGTCCTGAGTTCTGTGGGCGAGATGCCGCTTATAAGTTAAGCGTACATGAATGAGAAATTAGAAATGAGAAATGAGAAATTGGAAAATAAAAATATAATAATTGACTATGAATAAGATTGATATAAATAAGAGAATAGGGGTGTTGCTGTGTACTACATTGGTGGCGATGGCTGCCAATGCACAGAAACTGACAACGCAAAATGAGAAGGTGGATTGTGGACAAATTGTTTATCTGCATCCTGTAACGGCTGAGTTTCAGATGAAGAATGATGGTAATCGTTCCTTGATTATCAATGATGTGAAGAAAAGTTGTGGCTGTACTGA
>CAKQWR010000169.1 GCA_934279105.1 uncultured Oribacterium sp.
TGTACCCATCCAAATATGCAACCAGGCTGTCAGAGCTTCGAATGTTGGATTATTCTGCAACGCTAGACATTCCGACATCTGTGTGTACTATACATGGAGCTTTGAATTCTCAAAAAGTGTATATGGATTTTGGATTAAACGAGTGGTTTCGGCTGGAAAAATATACACGCAACAAGCTTTTTCAAAATAAAGTCTATTTCAAAATAAGAATATCGGATAAAACCATGATTTAGAGCGTTGTTGATATACACTTTTTTCAAACTCCCTTTTCTGTGTATAGTATTTGCCTGAAATCTATAGTTTCATGCAAAAAAACATATACACTATTTTAAAAAACGCACCATAGTATATATTTCTGCCTTTTTCTCAAGTGTCCAGTAGTGAAACGACGGACGACCGTCTTCTCCGATAAATTCTCGACTTTTCCTCAAATGTCCAGTAGTGAAACTGCCTACTTATTTAGTGCCACACTTATGGGTACACTATAAACATTGCTCCAGTGGCAGTCACCACGAGACTTAGGATACAACCGAAGACCTTTCACTCTTTACTCATCTCCCGTTCCGTATCACATTTTCTTCCACTTTCTGTCGAACGAGACGTGCGAATTCACATTTCTTTTTTAGATTATCTATGTCCTCCGCACCTACCAGAATACGAGCAAACACTTTACATAGCCAATCATAAGACACCCATTTGGCTCCGATGTCTCTAGCGACGGCTTCGGATAGTTTTTCATGGCGTTCACTATATTTCGGCATTTCCGTTCTTATAGCTGCGATCATTTCATTTACCACGTCGAGATCATCGTCTCTATAAGGCTTGTAACATGCGTTCCCCTGGTCTCCGAACTCAGAATAAGCAAAGCAGGCATGATATTCTATAAGCAGTTCGATGCCCTCGTGTGCTATGCTTCGTATTTTCACATCCATCATAATTTTTGGCTCCTTTTCTCAATAACGTTTGCCTCTTGGTAATGAGACCTTACCATCCTGCTTGCCTTATGTCACGCGCCATAAATGGCGTGTTATCATCGGATATAGTATTCTCATCGCAAGCGATTTTGTAATATGCTTTTTTAGATGTAGGAGGTGAGAAATGCAGACATCAAAAGAGCTATCTGAATTTTCAAACAGATTGAAAACCGCGAGAAAATATTTATACACACAGAAAAAACTGGCCGAAGTGAGTGGCGTCGGATATAGAAGTATCCAGAGATACGAAAGTATCAAAAAAGCCGAAAATGCAATCGATAGCGAACTTTTAATATCCACTTCCAATCTTCTTAGACTGGCTGAGGTTTTAGACGTAACGGCAGAGTGGCTGTTACTCGGCGAAGAAGATATGAAGATTTATATGAAGCAGCTGGAATCTGAACTCAAAAGCCTGACCAGAGACGAGATTTATTATTATCATAAGCAACCACTTACAGCCAAAGTATTAGCTCATCTGAAATTAACGGATGAATTCATCCTCGATATTCAGGAATATTGGAATCAGCATACGTTACTTCATTGTCGCCGAAATTATGTACAGGATACGATCATTCGTTACTGCCATCATAGGCCGAAAAGAACTTCCTGAACCGGCTTCGGCTACATACGGCGCACGAATAGATTCGTATTCGCGGAGCGTTTATTTACATCTTTGAAAAATGCCCGTAAAATCGTGCTTTTTTCCTCACGATTGTGCATTTCTTTAAATTGACATTATCATAACCGTGTGAAATAATAAAATATCGTTTTATGCTGAAAACATTAGGGGGACCAAAGCATGAGCACTATGACATTAGGTAAAAAGATACAGGACATCCGTTCTTCGAAGGGATATTCCGTACGAAAAACAGCGAGTCTCGCAGAAATCACGCCTTCGATGCTTAGCCAGATCGAAAATGACCTGGTAAACCCATCAATCAATACGCTTCGAAGTATCGCAAATGCGCTGGATACCCCAATTTATATGTTCTTCCGTGATGAAGTCAGTGAGTCACCGGTGGTTCATAAGGAAGATCGGCTTTCACTCGGCTTTAAGAGTGAGCCGGATATCCGCTATGAATTACTGACACCGGACACGAAGGGAAGCATCGAATTCTGTATGATGATCATTCCGGCCGGCATGAATTCCTATCGTGATGCACGTAGCCATGAGGGAGAAGAAGTGGCCTATGTGATCACCGGCCACGATGTATATTTGGAAATGAACGGTGTTGAACTCCGCCTGGAAGCAGAAGACAGTGTTCGGATTCCTCCATATGCAGCACATGTATGGCATAATCGAGGAGAAGAAGAAACACGTGTCATCTTCGCCATCACACCGCCATCCTTTTAATAAAATATATTAAATTAAAGAATCTTAAAACCGTCGAAGACAAATTTAACCGACCCTCCATCGTTAGACCAAACATCTAACGATTGGAAGATCGGTTTTTTCGTGCGCCTGATGCGCACGTCTCTATAAAGATTGCTCAACACGGCGCACGTTTACTGTACGACTTCCCATGTCTTTCCGCTGTCCGTAGACTGAAATTCTATTCCGTCACTTTCTGCAGATCCGGAGGTGACGGTCATACGGAGGGTGGTGCCGTCATACGTCGGCATCGTGAGATAATGGTAGTCGTCAAGCGTCAGTCCATAGGATTTTCCAGGTTCCGGGACCTCTGTGATCTGGTCCATCGGAAGCTGGATTTCCGCGAAACTGAGACCACCATCTTCTGTCATGAAGATGCTGGAGTATTCGCCCGATGCTCCCGTAAGTCCGATAAAGCCGAAGTCTTCTGTGAAGAATTCGATACCTTCTACAACACCGCTGTTTCCAGCAAATGGGTCCGCATTGATACTGGTCCACTGCTTTCCGGCATCGGTCGACTTTTCGAGACCGTAGAAGCGAGACCCCAGTGCGGCATCCGTCACCACCAGCCGGTAGCCTGCATTGGCATCGGACTGTGCGAAGGTATAAACGGAACCGTCGGCCTGATCCACAGTCCAGCCGGTCGCGCTTTGCGCTGTCGCGACGATGTCATCCTCATGCTGCGCGTTCAGCGTGCTCTGCGGGATGTATTCCGGCTCCATGATATAACGCTCCGGTGTGATTTC
>CAKQWR010000170.1 GCA_934279105.1 uncultured Oribacterium sp.
GTAAATAACTATCTTAGGACAGCTTCATATAGAAAAAATTATCAGAAGGCACTTAGAGGCAAAGATACTGGTAAATATGTTCATCTTGATTTTGCATATCTTCAAGAACTTTCCGTAATTGATATGCACTTAAGATTTATTATCACTGACATGTGCTTAGATGTTGAGCATGCTATGAAAGTACAGATGATAAAAGATATAGAAAATGATCCTATGACGGATGGATATGATATTGTTTATGATTTTCTGTCTAGTAATGCACATACCAGAAATAGTATTGAATCAACGATCACGTCTCCGTTTACATCCAATTTAATGCAAAAATATTTCACAGTAGAACCAGTAGAGGATGCTTCGAAGAAAAAAACTATGAACAGCATTACTGCGTATGATGATTGTCCTGTATGGGTACTAGTGGAACTACTTTCGTTTGGTGATTTCCTACGATTCTATGAGTATTATTACAATTTAAGGTCATCACTTCCGATTTCCCGAGGTGTGCTTAATTGTGTTAGAACTCTGAGAAACGGAGCTGCGCATAATACATGTATTTTAGCTGACTTAAACAAAGGCGTTACACATCCACCGGTAGAAGTTCGAAACATGGTGAGTGGTATCAGTGGACTTAATTCAAACATGAAAAGAAACAAACTATCGAGCAGACCAACGATGGAATTTGTTTCATTGTTGTATGTATATCAAAAAATTGTGAGCGATAAAGTGAAACTGCATAGAATTTCAGATTTAAAAGATCTGTTTTATAATCGAATGCTTAAAAATAAAGGATTCTTTTCCAAAAATCAATTGATTCTAACAACATACGATTTCTGCTGTGCAATAATAGAATATCTATTTCCTTAAAAATAATTACAGGTGAAGAGGTCAAGAGATTTCACTAAAGCGTGAAAAAGTGTTGACAAAGGATCTTGAATGGGATAGTATACGGGTTACAAAATAAAAACTGCTAATAGTTTTTGCAAGGACGACGTTACGATGCCGTTCTATTTTTTTGCCTTTTTGTCGGCTTGTATTGAAGTGGGTCGATTTTGTGTTTTTACGATGGTAGCTCTGCTTTTCTTTATATCGGAAGAACAAGGGCATACAGCGACAGATTGACAATTGCCCTAGATGTGTTACTATAATCCCACACGTGAAATTGATAAATATTGATTAGAGCCGTGCGTACAGCATGGCTCTCATTTTTTTGTAGTATGCAAGTGAAAAACAGACCTTTCCTCCTGTCGCCGGCGGCGAAGGATTATATCTGGGGCGGTACGCGGCTGAGAGAGGAATACAATAAAAATATTGATATTACGCCACTGGCGGAGACCTGGGAGTGTTCGACGCATCCGGATGGGCCGTCACAGGTGGCGAGCGGAGCATTCGCGGGTGAGAAGCTGGTGGATGTTCTTCGTGCGCATCCGGAGTTTGTCGGGACGCATCCGAAGACGGATGGCGAGGGCGGACTACCGGTGCTGATTAAGTTTATCGATGCGGCGCGGGATCTGTCGGTGCAGGTGCATCCGAGTGATGAGTATGCGCGGACGCATGAGCATGGGCAGCTCGGAAAGACCGAGATGTGGTATGTGCTGGAGGCAGCGCCGGGGGCGAGTCTCGTGTATGGATTCCGGCAGGATCTGACGCGGGAGCAGCTGGCGGCGTCGCTCGAGGATGACACGGTGGAGAAGTATCTGCAGAAGGTGGAAATCCATCGCGGCGATGTGTTCCTGATCGAGTCGGGAACCGTGCATGCCATCGGAGCGGGCGCGATGATTGTGGAAATCCAGGAGAGTTCGAACCTCACCTACCGGATGTACGACTATCATCGTCTCGGAAAAGATGGAAAACCGCGGGAGCTTCATATCGCGAAGGCACTGGATGTGGTGAATCTGAAACAGAAACCGCTTCCGGAGCAGATGCAGCGTGCATGCGAGGAGCATGACGGTTACAGCGTGGAACTGCTGGAACAGTGCAAGTACTTCTGTACGGAACGGATCCATCTGAAGGCAGAGACGGGGAAATCCGTCGCTTTCTCGACGAGTTCGGAGTCTTTCGAGGTACTGCTCTGTGTGGATGGCCGTGGTACGCTGCGCGGCGAGGATGTGGAGATTTTGTTCCGCAAAGGCGACTGCATCTTCATACCGGCCGACAGCATTGGCCTCGAGATCAGTGGCACGAGTGAATTACTGAAGGTGACGTGCTGAGGGACGACACAAGCGAAGACGAACCAATGACCGTTAAATGAACGGATATATTTAAAACGATATAAAGGAGAGCGTGGTATGGCGAAGTATGATTATCTGGTAGTGGGCGCTGGTTTGTACGGCGCGGTGTTTGCGCATGAGGCGCGGAAGGCGGGGAAGTCGGTGCTGGTGATCGATCGGCGTCCGAACATCGCCGGCAATGTGTATACGGAGGATATCGAGGGCATCCATGTGCATAAGTATGGTGCGCATATTTTCCACACGAACGATACGGAGGTCTGGAACTATGTGCAGCAGTTCGCGACCTTCAACCGTTTCACGAATTCACCGGTGGCGAACTACCATGGCGAGCTGTATTCGCTGCCGTTCAACATGTACACCTTCAACCGTATGTGGGGCGTGGTGACACCGGAGGAGGCTGCGGCGAAGATCGACGAGCAGAAGCGGGACTATATCGCGGCGAAGCAGGCGGAGCGTGGGCTGGCGGCGGATGCGCCGTTTGCGCCGGCGAACCTCGAGGAGCAGGCGATTTCGCTGATCGGTGTCGATGTCTATGAGAAGCTGATCCGGGGCTACACCGAGAAGCAGTGGGGCCGTCCGTGCACGGAGCTCCCGAGCTTCATCATCAAGCGTCTGCCGGTACGTCTGACCTTCGATAACAACTATTTCAATGCACTCTACCAGGGCATTCCGGTCGGGGGCTATACGCAGATGGTGGCGAACATGCTGGACGGCATCGAGGTCGAGCTCGGCGTGGATTACCTCGCGGAGAAGGCGAAGTATGATGCGCTCGCGGAGAAGGTAGTCTATACCGGTGCGATCGACGCGTACTTCGGCTACCAGCTCGGCACGCTCGAGTACCGTTCGGTGCGCTTCGAGACGGAGCT
>CAKQWR010000171.1 GCA_934279105.1 uncultured Oribacterium sp.
TTCTTAACGTCCATTCTCTGCCTCCTGATTATTTATCTGCTTCGCAGCCGCCGGAGTGTGTAGCACCCTCCTGTAATGCGAGCATCGCTCTTCCCTCTTCGGTCTGGTACTGTCTCTGACGCTTCATCGCAAGGTCGAAATCTACGAGATGGCCATCAAACTCAGGTCCATCTACACAGGCAAACTTCACCTTATCGCCGACGATCAGACGGCAGGCACCGCACATTCCGGTACCATCGATCATGATCGGGTTCATGGAAACGATGGTCGGGATCCCGAGATCCTTTGTTGTGAGGCAGGCAAACTTCATCATGATGACTGGTCCGATTGCTACGCACTTCGTGTACTTCTTTCCGTCTTCATTGACAAGCTTCTTCAGAATATCGGTAACGACACCCTTCTGGCCGTAAGAGCCATCATCTGTACATACATAGACATTGGCCGCTACCTTACGAAGATCTTCTTCCATAATAAGAAGGTCCTTATTTCTTGCACCGAGGATAACATCCGCATCGATGCCGTGCTCATGCAGCCACTTAACCTGCGGATAAACAGGTGCTGCACCAACACCACCGGCGATGAAGATAAATGACTCCTTCTTCAGCTCCTCGATTGGTGTGTCTACCATCTCGGATGGTCTGCCGAGTGGTCCTACGATATCCGTGAAAGAATCGCCAGCCTTCAGGTGGCTCATCTTCTCCGTTGAAGCGCCCACTACCTGGAAAACGATGGTGATGGTCTCTGCTTCTCTATCATAGTCTGCAATCGTAAACGGAATTCTCTCGCCCAGCTCTCCGAGCTTCGCAATCATAAACTGACCCGGTTCACACTTCTTGGCAACAAACGGTGCCTTGATGACCATAAGCCAGTCCTTGTCAACAAGGTGCTCAACTTTGGTTATTTCGTACATGATCTCCTCCATGTTCTTCGTTCTCTGAGATATCAAAGCGCAGAGCGACTTCTACGCCTGAATCACAATACTATCATTATAACATTTCTCTTTAGAATCTCAACAAAAGTTTCACAATCCTGCTGTAAAATTAACGATCTTTTATAGCTTTTATGCATAAAAATCATAGGTACACCACATAAAAATCTCCTTAAAGAACGTTTCACCGTATTCTGTTATACCCTCTCCTGCAGAAGGACTACCGCACCTCAAACCCTCCCCAGCAGTTTGCTTGTTTCCGTACATGAACATCGCAAAAAAATGGTTGCTATATCGAAGCCGAATTTTTAAAATGGGAAGTATAGTAAACTGTATGCAGGAGCGTCTGTCCTTATGCATATATCACCGGAGGTGCGTCATGGATGAACTGAATCAGCAGTCTGAAGAACTTAAGCGGAATCAGAAAACAATCGAAGCTGAAAAGCCTTATTCGAATGTAGATACCCGTTCACAGATGGACGACGAGCCGGAAATTCCAGAAGAGTCCCGACCGAACCTGACCGATCTTTTCGAATCCATCCCGGATGATGATAAAAAATCGGACGATGACGAACGAAGCCAGATTCATACCGATACCGATGATTTCGATGAGGATAAGGCAGACGAGCCGGAACGCGATGATGAACTCGAAGAACTCATCGATGAAGGCAACCGGGAAGAAATCCGTGAGTACTTCGAAGATATGCAGCCGGCCGACTTCGTTGAGGAAGTCGATGACCTCGATGATGAAGACCTGCAGAAGCTCCCGAAGTTCCTCGACACCGAGCAGCTGACCGAAATCATGGAGGAAGCGGATGATGATACACGACAGCGTATCAGTGAGCACCTCGATGATGATACCCTGCTCGCCATGTTCGAAGACATGTCGAAGGATGATATCGTAGATATTCTGGGCGAAATGGAAATCGCTCACCAGAAGCGGCTTCTCAACCGCATGAAATCCGGTGATCGTCGAATCATTCACACCCTCTTACAGTATCCGGATGACAGTGCCGGTGGTATCATGACCACCGAGTACATCGCCCTTCGAGAGGACCGTACCTGTGCGCAGGCACTGGATACGATTCGCGACATCGGTCCGAAGACGGAGGTCATCGAAACGATTTATGTCACCGACGAGGAACGCCTGAAAAAGCTGGTCGGCACGGTCGATCTGCGTGATCTTCTGAGTTCACCACGTAATACGAAGCTTTCCGAAATCATGGATGATCAGGTGGTTTCCGTCGAGCCGGAGGTCGATCAGGAGGAAGTCGCCCAAGTCGTTTCGAAGTATGACCTTCAGGCAATTCCGGTCGTTTCCAGCAAGGGTTCCATCCTCGGCATCATCACCGTCGATGATATCATCGATGTCATCAACGAAGAGCATGATGAGGATATCGCCCACTTGGGAGGTACTTCTGCAGAGGAAGGTCTCGATACCACCCTCTGGGAATCCGTACGCATGCGACTGCCATGGTTGCTGATCAATCTGCTGACCGCATTCCTCGCCTCCTTTACCGTCAAGATGTTTGAATCAACCATCGCAAAGGTGGTTGCACTCTCCGCAACGATGACCATCGTTTCCGGTATGGGCGGCAATGCCGGCACCCAGACCATGTCCGTTATGGTCCGTGAGCTTGCGAACGACGAGATTACATTTAAAGAAAACTGGAAGTCCTTCGTAAAGGAAATCCTGCTCGGCGTCGTCGATGGTGCTGCGACCGGCCTCGTCACCGGCATCGTGGTTGCGCTTCTGTATGGCAATGCCTATCTCGGACTCATCATCTTCCTCGCGATGATCGGTAACCTGGTCGTTTCCGGCATCTTCGGATTCCTCGTACCGCTCACTCTCGAGAAGATGCATGCAGACCCGGCTCTCGCCTCAAGTATTTTCGTCACAACCGCAACCGACGTCCTCGGATTCTTCATTTTCCTCGGACTCGCCAGCGCATTCCTTCCGTATCTGGAGTGATTTTGATTTGGCCATGGATTGGGCCGGAAGGCCGGCACCGAAGCACAGTACTTCGAAATCGGAAAAATCTAACATTGGCCCCTAAGAACCAGTAGGTGCTCCGCAAACGACGGAGTTTCCTTGATGGAAACTCCGTGTTGCGGAGCATGCTGAGGAAAGTTTCCC
>CAKQWR010000172.1 GCA_934279105.1 uncultured Oribacterium sp.
AAGAGCATCTTCGGTGTCTCATTCGTGACATCCTTCCCGTTCATGAAGACCTGACCGCTCGTCGCCTTACCGAGACCCGTGAGAATCTCAACGAGCTGTGACTGACCGTTGCCATCGATACCTGCGAGACCGAGAATCTCACCGGCATGCACCTCGAGATTCAGTCCCTTCAGAACCTCAACACCACGATAGTCCTTCGCATGGAGATCCTTCACCTCCACCACGACGCGACCGCGCTCCATCTCCTTCTTGTCGACCTTGTTGGTGACCTGACGACCGACCATCATCGCCGCGAGATCATCCTCGCTCACATCTGCGACCGGTACGGTGTCGATGTACTTACCACGACGGATGATCGTACAGTTATCGGATGACTCCTTGATTTCCTTCAGCTTATGTGTGATGAGAATAATCGACTTCCCAGCGGCTGTCAGGTTGTGGATGATATCCATGAGCTCCCCGATCTCCTGCGGTGTCAGCGACGCCGTCGGCTCATCGAGGATGAGGATATCCGCACCACGATAGAGCACTTTCAGAATCTCTACACGCTGCTGCATGCCGACCGAGATGTCTTCGATTTTCGCATCCGGATCGACCTGGAGACCATACTTCTCACTGAGCTCCACGATTTTCTGACGCGCGGTCTTCAAGTCCACGGTCACACCCTTCATCGGCTCTGCACCGAGCACGATGTTCTCCGTTACGGTAAACGGCTGCACGAGCATGAAGTGCTGATGCACCATACCGATACCGAGTTCGATCGCCTTCTCTGGATTATCGATGGAAACTTCTTTTCCATTGATGAAAATCTGACCGGAGGTCGGACGATACATACCGTACAGTACGTTCATGAGCGTCGACTTACCGGCACCATTCTCGCCGAGGATCGCGTGAACCTCGCCCTTGTGCACTGTTAAGTTGATATGATCGTTCGCCGTAAAGCTTCCAAACTTCTTTACGATGTCCTTCATCTCGATGACAACAGTGCTTACATCCATGTTGCTTTTCATTGCATTGTGTCCCTTCTTTCATGTATTTCGAGCAGTGTGTCCATGACGAAAACGTCCACCGTTTACTGCTGGTTGACACGCCCGCTTCTGTCGGAAAAGCCAGGACAGAAGACGGTTTCTAACTCTACTGATATCCTTTAGAATAACATAAATTCGCACAGTTTTATATCATTTTCCCAGCATAGCTGGTGATCACACGGAAGCATGACTGGCGTTCGGCCATCAGATGATGACGATGTCCCTCATGCCTTCTGCACGTGCGCGCTCCGCCAGGTGCTCGAGCCATGCGTCCGTCGGCGGGGTGAAGTTTCGATACGTCTCCCGTACGCCGAACGGGCGATACTTGATGATCTTGTAGCGTATGCTCTCTCCTTCGTTTTTCGGCCAATGCTTCTGCCGTTCGAGATATGGCCGCAGCGCACGTGCGGTATCAACGATGGCCTTCTCGGTATCGAAAAGCTCCGGTACGACGACGGTCCGCACTTCGTAGAGCTGTCCACGATCGGCGAGGAAGCGCATGTTTTTCAGGACGAGTGCATTGTCCACATCGGTAACCGCCCGATGGTCTGCTGCGTCGTAGGCCTTTATGTCGAGCATGACGCCATCGATGACCGAAAGGAGGTCGGCCGGGTCCGCCTCGAAATCATAGGTACCGTTGGAGTCGAGCAGGAAGCCAAGTCCGTCCTGCTTTGCAAGCACGGCAAGGTCGTGAAGGGACTGCGGGTAAAAGGTGCATTCGCCGCCGGAAACCGTAACACCACGGATAAATGGCACATTCTTCCGCACTTCCGCGTAAACTTCTTCCGGACGCATATAGCGAATACGCGGGCTCGCGTCATGCGTACAGGTATGGATGCAGGTATCGCAGCCGACACACTTCGCCGGGTCGAAGAGGACGAGGCCATCCTCTGAGAGGGTCAGCGCACCGGCTGGGCAGGTCGAGACGCAGTCGCCGCAGCTGATACAGACCGCACGTGTCTCCGGGTTGTGGCAGTAGTGACAGTTGAAGTTACAGCCCTGAACGAAAACGGCGGTACGGTTACCCGGGCCGTCGACAGAACTGAACGGAATAATTTTATTGACGGGTACGCGTCCGCCCGTCATGCGTGGATCGTTTCGCATCGCTTTCTCCTGTTATGTAGGCATGATGATTTTCCGACGAAAACATGGCCGGAAAAGGGGAAAAGAGCAGACCTCTGCTGGTCTGCTCTCCTCGCTGGATTCATAGTCTTCGATATCCGCTGTGCTCGTTTCTGTGGAGCACCAAAATCCGTGATGTTCGATCACATAACTTCGTATCAGCGGACTTTTCGCTCCATGATATGGCAGTTCTGCTTCGCGCCGAGGCCGAGTGCGGTCGTATCGTGCTTTACGTTCTGCCCCTGCTCGAGCTTCTCGATCTCCGACTTCTTTACGAGATAGCCGGTGACGCGGATGACATCGGAGTCACTTGCATAGAAGCTCAGGTAGCGGAGATTCTTCCGGAAGGAACCCTTGATGATGTCGAGAACATAGTCCGGGTTCTTGTGCACGGTCATATCGATCGGGAAGATGTCGCCGGTGCCGGACGGGAAGTAGTGATGGAAGTTCGACAGGATGTTGAGCTGATCCAACAGGTTCGCCGGCTCCTCGCCGATTGGGATACGCGTGCCCGGGGTGACATGGACATCGGATGCGATACCTACCTGTGCATGCAGGAGGAAGTGGCCACCGGTTGCCTCACAGTATGGATTGAAGTGGTGATCGTTGAAGTCCTTGATCACATCCATGATACGGACACCGAGCTTCGTTGCCTCCTCATCGCGGCCGAAACGCCACTCCGGATGTCCCTCCTTCTCCAGCAGGATATCGACCGCATCTGCGAGACCCACGAGACCGAACATCGCGCTGAAGAGATCGCGGCGGATGAGGCCTTCCTTTGCGAGGAAATTATTCTCGAAGAAACCGGACTCCTCCACGATGAAGCGGATACGCTCATCCATGTAGCGTGCCTGGATGTCCATCACGTACGGGAGCTGGTT
>CAKQWR010000173.1 GCA_934279105.1 uncultured Oribacterium sp.
ATCTTTGGAAAAGTGTGTCAGAAAGTACAAGAATTACCTATCGACTCCTTATGTCATTCACACCTCTGACCTAGCGGTAAAAGATGGGATAGTATATCTGCCACTCTATATGACACCTCTGTTATAAATCAGAACTAGAAGAGGGCGTGCAAAGACTATATCTTGCACACCCTCTTCTCTTTTTCACCATCAAGTATCAATTGAAAGCCTTTCAACCATACAGGTCGCCAGATTTCCTATTTCCGTTTTTGCTGTTCTCTTATTATCCTAAACGCCAAATCGGCAAACTTTTTAAATTCTGCCTGAACCTGTCCTCTTCCAAAAGCCCAAAAGATGAGGGCGGCAGAGGCTGGTGCTGCATGCGTTCCTACATATTGGCGCATTTTAGGAACCGTACAGTTTTCAATGCCAAGCTCTTGCATGGCATTGAAAACTTGGACAGCCGGTACTTCAAAATCGGTCTTAGTGCGCTGATCTCTAAGTACCAATGCGGTTTTGTTAGCCTTTACCACCTTATACTCCTTATAGGCGTTACTGCGATATACCCTGATAGTCTTTATCTTTTGAATAAAGCCATCGTATGTCAATGTATTAATATCTACTATCATAATCTTTTGAATTAAATTTTGTGGTGGCGAGGACTACATTCCACCTTATATTATAATTCTCCTCTATTATTGTGCAAAAGTAAGTTTTTTCCGTGGATAAACCAAGAAAACTGCGTTTTTCTGAAGCAGCCAACGTCAAAAAGCCTGTAAAGGTAAGCCTTACCGCCCCAGAATAGTTTGCCAGCGTGTTATGCAGATTGCCGCAATCTTGGCTAATCCCGCCATAGAGATTAACATAAGAAACATTAAAAACGACAAGATTCTCCGGGAAAAGCATTAGCTTATCCTTGGAAATGTGTAAAAACCAGGCTTACGAAACCTAGGAAACGTGAAACCTAGGAAACGTGAAAAATCTAGCCTTCCTCGTCTGAAAGACCAGAAAACGAGGGCGGCAGAGGCTAGTGCAGCAGGTTTTCGTACATACTAGCGCATTTGGGACAATAAAACTGAGGCCACTTACTCTTCATTAACAACCGCTTGTGACCTAGAACTCGCCCATTAACCCCATTCGCCGAAAGCCCCATTTGCAAATTGTAGAAAAAATGGCTAAATTTGCAAAGAAACATTAATGGATTTTGCGTAATATGAGAGCCATACAGGAAATATATAAACTTAAAAAAATAGCGATTATGAAAAAGGTATTATCTACAATTACAATGATTCTATTTGCTCTTTTCAGCTATGCACAATCAGCAAGCATAACCATAGTTGATATAGAATACGATAAGTTCGTAAACGGGTACAAAGGCTTACTCATCCATTCTCATGTTCTTGTTAATGGAATGAGAAACGGAACAATAAACGTTGTGGCATTTGTATATTTGGGTAATAATGGAGCAAACGGAAAGTTATTTGGAGGTCTAAATGGCTTTAAAGCTAATGATGGACAAGTATGTACATTTAGTAATTCTAACTGTCTTTATGACAATACTGAATGGCAAGATTTTAAATTATTTCTTCCCTATGATGCTATTACTACAGGAGCAGGATCAACTCAACTTAGTTTACAGGCAGAAGTAAGGAATTTAAGCAATTGGCAAAGTCTTGCACAAAGTGATTTTATAAATTTCACAATAACAAAAAATAACAATTATAATCCACAATATCCAAATTACAATACAAACACTCCATATAGACAACAATCAATCTGTCCATATTGCAACGGAAAAGGTTACAAATGTAAAGTTGTCTCTACATATGGAACACAAGCAACCTATACCTGTCCTAATTGTCATACAAGAACTCGCAGTCATCACATTTATCAAAAATGTACAATGTGTTATGGGACAGGAATGATTTAAAAACGGGAAACAGAATTGTATTTTCAACATTTATAGAACACAACAATAAGATTATAATTATGAAGCATTACTTTTTCTATTTATTCCTTGCCATGAATCTGTTTCTTGTAGCATGCAGCAGTGGAGACACGGAAGATTCAGAGCAACTCGATGGAGTTCATTTCGTAGAGCACCATAAGGATACTTATGGAGTAACAGAAGTGAACGACGGAACAGTACTATTTTTCGAGTGTAAATTTTGTGACAAGTATGGACACCTGGCGGAAGACAAAATTCGTTCTCTTGAATATCTAGGTCATACAACAACTAACAGTGGAAATTTCGTTTTTGAGGTTCGTTGCTATGCCTTTTATTATTCAGTCTTGGAACGAGACCTGTATTATGAATACAAGGATGGTTATCGGCGTGCTTTGCAAAAGAACATTCATCTCACAGTCTCTTATGTGGGTTGTACTCCCGAAACACCAACATATATGATTCCGCAAGATCAGGAAACCCATCATTATTCATATCCAGACATCGTAGGCGAATGGATGCCTTATACGCCAGGAATGGATGAAGGCAATGAGGATGATGGAGATAATTCTGGAAGTTCCGATACTTCACTCTTTGATATTTCTCCAGTATCTGTAACGACAATTATTACCAGTGACGAGAAAAGCGGCACCTTAAAATACAACAACTATTATAAATGGGTTAATAGAGATACCGGAAGGATACTACTCTATGGCAGCAAATCTAGCAGTAGCTACAAAGGAAGTGTCTATAAAAATTCCGACACTTACAAGTGTAATTATTATGTAGGTAGCTTCACTTACCGTTCCGTTCAATATGATGGCACGGGGGTCACTAGGTATCATTACTTCAATTAGCTATTATAGCATTTGTTGGAGTGATTTATACCATCCATTTTCAAAATGGATTTATAGAAAGAACAAGATTACTAATTATTTAATAGATAAATACGATGAGAAGATTAGTTTATTTGTTAGTGCTATTTGTTATGTTTATAACAACAGCCAGGGCAGAGATTTTTTACTCTACACTTAAAATTGGTGAACAAACCACACTAAATGCCTATGCTTCACCTTCC
>CAKQWR010000174.1 GCA_934279105.1 uncultured Oribacterium sp.
CGTAACCGCCTGTCCGAACGAACCACGGACCAGGATGCCGTACATGCCGGCATAACCGCCCATGAAGGCCATACAAAGATGAATCAGCAGGTTTCTTCTGGATTTGATTAGATTCATTAGTGACTCCATCTATATATTTAGTATAATTAAAATTTAAACGCCCACACTATAACACTATGGAATCATGAATTCCAGCGATTTGTGTACGAAATTGTGGACAATATAAGAACTGAGGTAATAATTTTGAATCAGAAAACACAGAAAATCACGGTTGGTGCGATGATTACCGCACTGTTTACGATCCTGCTCCTGATCGACCGTCAGACCGGCTCCATGTTTCAGGGGGCACTCATCTTTATTCTGCCGATCCCGATGGTCGCCTACGGCGCGCGCTTTGGTCTCCGCTCGAGCTTCGCCGTCTGGGTGGCTTCCACGCTGATGGCGGTCTTCTTCAGCCTGCCGACGACACTCATTTACTCGTCCTGCATGGCCTTCATCGGTATGATTCTCGGCAGCCGTATCCATGATAAAAAGGATATGACCCGGACACTCCTCCTCGTGATGCTGCTCTCGATCATCGCGGAGCTGGTCAATGTCCTTCTCCTCGCTGCCATTTCGGGTACGACGCTCGATCAGGATGTCCTCGAGATGCAGACGATCATGACACAGGCGCTTGATTCAGCACAGAAGTTCGCCGGTGCCGGTGCGCAGAATCCCGCCGCGATGGATGTGTTCCAGCAGATGCTGACCCCGGATTTTCTGAAGCGGATCATGCTCGTATCCATCGCCTTTTCCGGTGCTGTACAGGGCTTCATCATCTATGAAATCAGCCTTCTTATTCTGCGCCGTCTCCATGTCGCTGTGCCACAGCCGAAACCGATCGTCGAGTATTACCCGCCGCGCTGGCTGGGGGTTCTGTCCATCCTTGCCTTCTTCGGCTACAACTATACCTTCGCGAAACCGCTGGAGAATGCGATCCAGCAGAGCATCCTGCAGATCATCGGCATCGTCGGTTATATCATCCTGATGTGCTTCGGCGTTATCGCCATCTCCCTGCTCATCCGTATCTTCCTGACCCGTGCGAAGCTTATGAATGGTATTCTGACGGTACTCAGCCTTTTCATTCTGCCGCAGATTATCCTCTTCCTCGGCATCTTCTATATCTCCGGCTCGCTCCATGACTACATCGCGCGACGACTCGGCGTAGAGATCGCTTCTTCTGACGGACGGTACGTAGACGAACGCACCACCCGTGCTGCGGATCGTCAGCATTGTGCCAATGCTGGGGACCACAGCCTGTCTGATCGTGCGCGTCTGGTACGAGCACCGAAGGACGATGAGGATATCATCGACCTCGGCCCGGACGACGCCACGGATGTGAAGTGATTGTTTGCGGGAGATGGCTGCATCGTATGTCATACGAAAGAAATGCAGGCTACGCCTCGCGCCTCGATGCTTCGTGTTGTACCAGAGTGGGTGAAATATGAAAAGATGCAACCTGCTTTGGAATAGAACAGGTATGTGAAAATAATATATGTCGGAGTGGCGAAGATTTGCTAATATAGGGGCAAAAATTCGTTTGTATACGCAGGTGGAAAGGTCAGGGGGAGAATAATGATAAAAACGAAAGTTTATATCGATGGTCAGAGCGGCACGACGGGACTTCAGATCTATGATCGGATCGGTCAGCGTGAGGATCTCGAGCTGCTGCGGATTCCAGAGGAGCTCCGGCATGATCCAGATGAGCGGAAGAAGTATCTTAACAGCGCAGATATCGTATTTCTCTGTCTCCCGGATGAAGGCGCTATAGAAGCGGTCTCCTTCATCGACAACCCGAACGTGCGCGTGATCGATGCGTCAACGGCGCATCGGACGAACCCGGACTGGACGTATGGCTATCCGGAGCTGTCGGTGGCACAGCGTGAGGCGATTCGTACGAGTAAGCGTGTGGCGAACCCGGGATGCCATGCAACGGGCTTCATTTCGACGACGGCACCGCTGGTGGCGATGGGCGTGATTCCGAAGGACTATCCGATGAGCTGCTATAGTCTGACCGGTTATTCCGGCGGGGGCAAGAAGATGATTGCAGAGTACGAAGCAGAGGGTCGTTCAGAGCTGTTGGACGCGCCAGGCATCTATGGCCTCAACCTGCATCATAAGCACCTTCCGGAGATGCAGAAGGTGACGGGGCTTTCGTATGCGCCGGTCTTCATGCCGATCGTGGACGATTATTATAAAGGTATGGCGACGACCATCATGCTGCAGAATCGCCTGCTTCCGGGACAGCCGAGTGCGGAGGAAATCTGTGCGAAGCTCGCGGATTACTACCGTGACGAGCATTTTGTATCGGTCGTGCCGTTCGGCGAGAACGACAGTAAGCTCTATGCAAACAAGCTCGCCGGCACGAACCATCTCGAAATCGTCGTCTGTGGACATGAGGAGCAGACGACAGTGACCGCGCTTTTCGACAACCTCGGAAAGGGCGCGAGTGGTGCCGCAGTTCAGAACATGAACATCATGCTCGGGCTGCCGGAAGAAACCGGACTCGAGTGATCTATCCATGCCGTGTAAATACGAACCATCCTGTCTGCGGAAGGACGATTCATGCGACCTCAGGCAGATAGGAGCACCATCACTCTGAATTGAACAGTGTTAATTTCAATATATAAAAAGAGCCGTCGTACGAATGGTGAAACTCCATCTGAGCGTTTCACCATTCGCACAACGGCTCTGTTTGATTGATTCCTGTCCGTGATTGCTCACTTCACATCCGTGGCGTCGTCCGGGCCGAGGTCGATGATATCGTCATCGTCCTTCAGTGTTCGTACCAGACGCGCACGATCAGACAGGCTGTGGTCCCCAGCATTGGCCCAATGCTGACGATCCGCAGCACGGGTGGCGCGTTCGTCTACGTACCGTCCGTCGGCAGACGCGATCTCTACGCCGAGTCGTCGCGCGATGTAGTCATGGAGCGAGCCGGAGATATAGAAG
>CAKQWR010000175.1 GCA_934279105.1 uncultured Oribacterium sp.
TCGGATACCGCCAGCCCACTCATCTTTACACCATCTTAATACCATCCTTTATTCCCTTATCCCTCCTTTAACTCCTCCCTGCTATCATAAGTGCAATTCTGAGAAAGGGAGAATTTCTATGACTGAAGAACAGCTTCGGCGGATGCATCGTCTTTCGTCGTTTCAGATTATCACCGGAGGTTTCGCCTGCGTCATCCTCGTCGGCGCGCTGCTTCTGATGCTGCCGATTTCATCTGCGGCTGGTCTCTGGACGCCGTTCCATGAGACACTGTTCACGGCGACCTCGGCGGTGTGCGTAACCGGCCTCGTCGTGCAGGACACCGGCACCTACTGGTCGAGCTTCGGGCAGGCCATCATCCTGCTGCTGATCCAGATCGGTGGACTCGGCATCATCACGGTCGCCGCCGCCTTTGCACTTTTTTCCGGGCGCAAAATCTCGCTTATGCAGCGCAGCACCATGCAGGACGCCATCTCGGCGCCGAAGGTCGGCGGCATCGTCCGCCTCACGCGATTCATCCTGCGCGGCACTTTCCTCATCGAGCTCCTCGGCGCCCTCGCCCTGCTCCCGGCCTTCTGCCGTGACTACGGCCTTCGTGGCATCTGGTACGCCATCTTCCACTCGATCTCGGCCTTCTGCAACGCCGGCTTCGACCTGCTCGGCCGCCCCGGCAGTCTCTATCCGTCACTGACCGCCTACACCGCGGATCCCCTCGTGAACATCACCATCATGCTCCTCATCGTAATCGGAGGCATCGGCTTCCTGACCTGGGAGGACATCTGTACGAACCGGCTCCATTTCCGACGCTACCGCATGCAGAGCAAGGTGATCCTCGTGACCACCCTCGCGCTGATCGTGCTGCCGGCAGCGCTGTTTTTCGCCAATGACTACAGCGGTCTTCCTCTCGGTGAGCGTCTGCTCGCCGCCACGTTCCAGTCGGTGACCCCGCGTACCGCCGGCTTCAATACCACCGATCTCACGAAACTGTCCGGTGCTTCCCGTGGTATTATGATTCTTCTCATGCTGATCGGTGGCTCGCCGGGCTCTACGGCCGGTGGTATGAAAACGACCACCTTCACGGTGATGATGGCGAATGCCATCGCGACCTTCCGTCAGCGCGAGAGCGTCCAGCTTTACGGACGACGCATCGACTGCTGTACCGTACGAACCGCCGCCACCATCACGATGATGTACTTGAGCCTTTTCTTCGGCGGTGCGTTTATCATCAGCCTCTATGAGGGGCTGTCCTTTTCCAGCTGCCTCTTCGAGACCGCTTCGGCGGTCGCAACCGTCGGGCTGACGCTTGGCATCACCCCGAAGCTGCATATTCTGTCGCAGTTCATCCTCATCGTGCTTATGTATATGGGCCGTGTCGGCGGACTCACCCTCATTTACGCGACGTTTTCGAGTCGGAAGACCAGCATCGCCCGACTGCCACAGGAGCAGATCACCGTCGGATAAAAAATGTAACCATTCAGCGAAGGGGCCCCGGCTTGATTTCACACAGTCTCTATGTATGGCTTCCGTTGCCGCCCCCTCCGGGATCCTCTGTCTGAACTTTAACTGAAAAATAAAGGAGTAAACTACTATGAAGAATATTCTCTTAATCGGTGCAGGTCGTTTCGGTCGTCATCTCGCGATGCAGATGATGCAGCTCGGTCATCAGGTCATGGCGGTCGATATCTCGGAGGAGCGCATCAACGAGGTGCTTCCGTATGTCACCACCGCGCAGATCGGTGACAGCACAAACGCGGATTTCCTCCGCTCCCTCGGCATCGGCAACTACGATGTCTGCTTCGTCACCATCAGCGGCAGCTTCCAGAATTCGCTCGAAACCACCTCGCTTCTGAAGGAGCTCGGCGCGAAGTGCGTGGTCTCTCGTGCAGAGCGTGACGTTCAGGCGAAGTTCCTGCTTCGCAACGGCGCTGATCAGGTCGTCTATCCGGAGAAGCAGCTCGCGCAGTGGGCCGCCATCCGTTATACCGCTGACCACATCTTTGATTACATCGAAATCGATAAACAGCATGCCATCTTCGAAGTACCGATCCCGAAGAACTGGCTCGGAAAAAGCATCGGCGAGCTCAATATCCGTAAGCTCTACGGCATCAATATCCTCGGTGTAAAATCGCACGGTGAAACGAATGTCACGGTCACCCCGGATATCGTCCTCACGGACGATGTTACGATTCTCGTAATCGGCGAGTACAAGGCACTGCAGAAGTGCTTCCAGATCTAGGAGGCGTGCGATGGATATCGATGGGTTACTTCTGATCATCGCCCTGCTCCTATTCTTCCGCTTCGGCTTCTACATCGTGGCAGAAGAAGATAAAGTGATCCGTTATCTACGGAAGCACGGATGCAAGCCATAATATCAGTGCCTTTCAAGCATTCGTGACCGTTCAGGCAGGGGACCCGAAGGGGCGGCAACGGATGCCATACGTAGAGACCGTGTGAAATCAAGCCGGGCCCCCTTAGCGGCACTTGGTACTATTTTCCTTAGCACCCTCTGCAACACTGAGTTTCCATAAAAGGAAACTCAGTCGTTTGCAGAGGGCCTAGTGCCGCTTAGGGTTCCCGGCTTAGATTGAACCGGTCTCGGAGTACTGTGTCTCCGTTGCCTCCCCTCCGGGTCCCCTGCCTGAACGGTTACTGGTCATTTGCCCTGGCTGAAAGGAATTATGAAATGAATATTGATTTCAGTAAAAAGCCGCTCATCATCCTCGCCGGCCCGACGGCGGTGGGGAAGACGAGCACCTCGGTGGCGCTCGGGAAAGCGCTCGGCGGCGAGATCGTCTCCGCCGACTCCGTCCAGGTCTACCGCGGCCTCGACATCGGCTCCGCGAAGGTGACACCGCAGGAGATGGACGGCGTGCCGCACCACCTCATCGACGTCATCGACGTCGACACCGATTATGACGTGCAGCTTTTCCAGCAGATGGCGACGGAAGCCATCGACGGCATCTACCGGCGTGGCCATATCCCGA
>CAKQWR010000176.1 GCA_934279105.1 uncultured Oribacterium sp.
TCGACGAAGTACATCTCGCTGAACTCGAAGTACACCGGTGAAGCCAGCATCCTCGCCATCATCATGATGCTCTTCGGTGTCCTGATTCTGGGGCTGAACCAGACCTCCGTCACCGGTCGCGCGAACTACACGACCGTCACCGGTAAGTCCGGACAGCTCAGTAAGATCAACCTCGGAAAAGCAGGAAAGTACATCATGGGCGTGATTTTCATCCTGCTTACCTTCTTCACCTCCATCTGGCCGATTCTTCTGTTCGCACTGGAGACTTTCCTGCCGAACCCGGGCGATTACAGCTTCCTGTATACACACGATGCCTCAAACCTCACCACGAAATGGTGGCTGACACATGAAAATGTCAGCGAGAACGGTATGTATGGTCAGCACGGAATTCTCTATAATCCGACCATCTGGCACGCCTTCAAGGGCACGCTCTTCCTCGCCATCGTCTGCGCACTCATCGCCGGTACGATCGGCACTCTGATCGGCTACGCTGTATCAAAGAACCGTCGTTCCAAGTGGGCTAACTACGTAAACAACGTCGCATTCCTTCCATACCTGATGCCATCCATCGCGGTCGGCGCTGCGTTCTTCATCCTTTTCAGTAATCAGCATGTGAACCTGTTCAATACATATACCCTGCTGATCATCGCGGGTGTCGTCAAGTACATTCCGTTTGCCTCCAGAAACTCCTTGAACTCGATGCTGCAGCTCTCAAATGAAATTGAAGAAGCCGCCATCATTCAGGATATCCCGTGGCATAAGCGGATGCTGAACATCATCATCCCGATTCAGAAGAGCTCCATCATCAGCGGCTATACCCTGCCGTTCATGACCTGCCTTCGTGAGCTGTCCCTGTTCCTGCTTCTCTGCACCCAGGGCTTCATCCTCTCCACGACACTGGATTACTTCGATGAGATGGGTCTGTACGCCTTCTCCAGTGCGATCAACCTGATCCTCATCATGACGATTCTTCTGTTTAACACCCTCGTCAATATCCTGACGGGAGCAAGCCTTGATAACGGAATAGGAGGTTAAGTATGCCGTCCATCACATTAACACACATTACCAAACGCTGGAAAAACTATTTCGGTGTCGATGACCTCAGTCTCGACATTCCGGACAATGCTTTCGTCACTCTGCTGGGTCCTTCCGGCTGTGGAAAAACCACCATCCTTCGTATGATTGCGGGCCTCGAGACCCCGACCGAAGGGCAGATTAAAATCGGTGACCGCGTCGTTTTCGATTCGGATAAGGGAATCAATGTTCCGGCCAACAAACGTAAGGTCGGTTTCCTCTTCCAGAACTATGCACTCTGGCCGAACATGACCGTCTATCAGAACATCTCCTTCGGTCTTAAGAATATCAAAGAAGAGATGCCGCAGATCGACGTAAAAGCGAAGGTAAGCTCCGACCTCATCCATGCACTGAAAAGCGGAAAAAAGGTGAAGGACCAGATCGAGGACTGCCGCGATAAGACCGGAAAGCTCGATACAGAAAAGGCCTATGTGAAGCTCATCGATACCTTCAACCTTTCCATTATGAGCGCAAAGGAGCTCTTCAATCTGAAGATTCATGAAGCTGCGGATCCGCAGCAGGCCGCCGATGCTGCACGGGCAGGATACGAAAAGACCCTCGCCGAGATCCAGACAGGCTACGCCGCAAAGGGGCAGGCACTCGACGACAGCTTCCATGTCACACAGAACGGTGCCGCCGTCATGGAAGTCCGGAAATTAACAGACGAAGAGATCGACAGTCGTGTACGTCAGGTCTCCCGTGTCGTAAAGATCGGTATGTTCATGGACCGTTATCCGGCAGAGCTTTCCGGTGGCCAGCAGCAGCGTGTCGCCATCGCCCGTACCCTCGCGCCGGAGCCACAGGTACTTTTCATGGATGAGCCGCTCAGTAACCTCGATGCGAAGCTTCGTCTCGAGATGCGTTACGAGCTCCAGCGTCTTCACCTGGAAACCGGCTCCACCTTCGTCTATGTCACGCATGATCAGATGGAAGCGATGACCCTTGCGACGAAGATCTGTCTCATCAACAACGGTGTCCTCCAGCAGTACGACGCACCGCTCGCGGTCTACAACCGCCCGACCAATCTCTTCGCCGCCGATTTCGTCGGTAACCCGTCTATTAACTTCGTGGAAGCCACCGGCGAGCAGAGCGCAGACGGCAGCGTCGCACTCGAGATCTTCCATGGTATCCATGCACACTTCATCCCAAACGAAGTACTCGACCTTCCGAAGTGGTTCATCCAGCGGGATGCGGACGCCGAAGCGAAAAAGCAGGCAGAAATCGATCGGCTGAAGCAGAAGCACGCCGTTGAGAAGAGCAACAAGGACGAAGTCTTCAAGTACCATATCGAAAAGGTCGTCGAAGAGGACAGCTCCATTCTCGAGGATCCGGTTCTGACAAACCGCGATCTCGTGCTGGGCATCCGTCCGGAGGCCATCGACATCGAGCCGGATGGCGCACTTGAGACCACGATCTTCGGTGCCATGCCGACCGGTATGGAATCGACCCTGAAGCTCTGCGTACAGGATGACTATCTCCTGACCGGTGTGATTTTCGGGAACAATGCCTACAGAATCGGCGAGCAGGCCGGCATCGACATCCACGGAAGTCACATCCTTCTGTTTGACCGTCAGTCCGGAAAGTGCATCGCCGATGGACGTCTGGAAATCGAAAAGTAAGGAGCGTCTTCATCGGACGACGTCCTCCATCGTCGGGTTGACAAGATTCGAACCTGCGACCCCGGTGATGCGTGTGAAATCGCAGTGCCCTCTTGACAAAGCCATATGCTGAACCTACAATGACTATGTCAATTGAATAGACAGAAATCGTTGAAGAGGACAGTAGTATTTGATTTCGGATGCAGAGAAACGCCGGTCGCTGCGAGGCGTTGATGAAATAAATATGAACACCACCTCGGAGAGGTCCTTAATCGGACCCGTTGACTACGTTACCGTCGAAAGAGTGGT
>CAKQWR010000177.1 GCA_934279105.1 uncultured Oribacterium sp.
TCGATACCCATCTCGTGGGACTCGGACTTCTTCGCGATGCACGGTCCGATAAATACGGTCTTGCAGCCCGGGTGGGTTGCCTTCAGGTATCTGGAAATCGCACACATCGGGGAAACGGTCTCCGACATGTTCTCCTTGAACTGCTCTGGGAAATGCATACGCAGCATGTTAATGAATGCCGGACAGCAGGAAGTCGTCATCTTCTTACCTTCCTTACGTGCCTCGGACCACTCCTCTGCCTCGTACGCTGCGGTCATATCACCACCGAGACCGACCTCGACCATATCGGTGAAGCCAACCTGCTTCAGAGCCTCACGGATGGAACCCATGGTGATATCCTTACCAAACTGACCCTCGATGGCCGGTGCACACATCGCGAAAACTTCCTTACCAGCCTTGATATCACGGATAACATCAAGTACATCGATCTTCGATGCGATTGCACCGAACGGACAGCTGTGAATACACTGACCACAACGGATACACTTCTTATCATCGATCTTACAGATGCCGTTCTCGTCGTAGCTGATGGCATTGACCGGACATGGCTTACGGCATGGACGCTCCAGGTGCGCGATTGCACCATACGGACACGCGTTCGCACACATACCACACTCCTTACACTTACTCGGATCGATGTGCGCTCTGCTCTCCGTCATGGTGATGGCACCGAAACGACAGCTGTTCTGACAAGCCTTACCGAGACAGAGACGGCAGTTATCGGTTACAGAATAAGTGGACAGCGGACACTCCTCACAAGCCGGATCGATGACCTGAACGACGTTCGGATTTTTCTCCGTCGTGTATGGATTTGCATCCAGGTTCTCAGAAAGACGGATTCTCCATCTCAGAATCTCACGCTCCTTGTAGACACAGCAACGCCATGTTGCGTGAGGTCCCGGAGAAATCGACATAATCAGCTGATTTTCTGCCTCCGGTGTAATCTCATCATGCTCCCAGAGCTCGCGCGCGAGACCCTCCATGACAGCATGCTTAATTGAAACCGCACCCCTATCATTTGTAACCATATATTTTCCTCCTGAAAAAAATATACTTAAACCTACACAGTTATCGGAAGTATAACACTTGAAGTATAACATGTGATGAAAGCCTTGAATATTGTTAATTTGACACGATATTAACAATCCGATTTATCATTATATATATAAGTTTCAAAAATGCGTGTTTTTTCAGAAGAACATGGGAATTTCCAGAAAAACACCTGCAGCAACGGAGCTCACATAATAGAAAAAGTCTTGATGATTTGCTGCGCCCAGTCATCGCTCACCCACATCGTATTAAATAATATACACTTTTCTGCAAATACATTCATAGTGTATATTCTGCTTGCATTTGCTATGATAACGCATGCTATACTAAGTGCTACGACATCCGGCTTTTCCAGCCGACATACTATGTGCTACGATATCCAGTTCCGCATCCGGCTACCGTAGCGTCGAAATCATCCGAACCACCATCGAGGCATACCAACATGAGCGAATTCATACACAAACCTACCGATTCATCCATAACCTCCGGTGCACGTCTCCGGAAGCTTTTTTTCGAAACCTTATACCTCAGCGCCTTCACATTCGGCGGCGGCTACGTCATCGTTTCGCTTCTGAAAAAGAAGTTCGTCGATGATCTTCACTGGATCAGTGAAGACGAAATGCTGGACCTTGTGGCCATCGCACAGTCCGCGCCCGGCCCGATTGCAGTCAATGGTGCCATCGTCGTAGGCTACAAAATCTGCGGCTTTCCCGGCATCCTGCTATCCGTCCTCGGTGCCGTCATCCCGCCCTTCCTGATGCTCAGCGTCATCTCCCTCTTCTACTCCGCCTTCCGCTCGAATTTCATGATTCACCACATGCTTTCCGGCATGCGTTGCGGCGTCAGCGCGGTCATCATGTCCGTCACCTGGGACATGGCGAGTGGCGTACTCGCCGATAAAAAATGGTCCTCCCTCGTCATCATGCTCGCGGCCTTCGTCGCGAACTACATCGTCGGCATCTCCACGATCTGGATCATCCTCGCGGTCATCGCCCTCGGCGTCGCCGTGACACTCTGGCGGAATAAAAATGAGGAGGTGAAGCCATGATCTATCTTCAGCTTTTCCTCGCATTTCTCCGCATCGGTGCCTTCAGCTTCGGCGGCGGCTATGCCGCGATGCCACTGATTCAGGAGGAGGTCGTCAACCACTATCACTGGATCAGCATGGCGGACTTCACGGATCTCGTCACGATTTCCCAGATGACACCCGGTCCGATTGCGATTAACGCAGCCACCTTCATCGGTCTCCAGATGGCGGGCCCGCTCGGTGCCGTCACGGCGACCCTCGGGGATGTTCTTCCGAGCTGCATCGTCGTCACGATCATCGCCATCATCTACACGAAGTACCGAAATTTAAGCCTGCTGCAGTGTGTACTGAAAACGCTGCGCCCAGCGGTCGTCGCCCTCATTTTCACCGCCGGACTCCTGATTCTCCTGCCGGCCATCGGCCTGCCGAATACCCTCGAGCTCCGGATGTGCGCCTGGTTTGCAATCGCTCTCGTGATGCTCCGAAAGCTTCACTGGGACCCGATCCTCGTCATAGTTCTTACCGGCGTGATGGAGCTCATCGCGCAGCTCCTGATGTAATTCACACGATGTGCACCAGCACCATATAGAACACGGTTCCCACGCTGATCGAGAGGACCGTGTTCTTTTTTTTGAGGTGAAGGCCGGCGACTCGTAAGTGCTGTCACAACACATCCGATTTTATCATTCATGTTGTTTAGTGCTATTTTATACATAGTTTTCGCGTATTTTTACACGAACTTTTTTCACGTCTTCGCACTTTTCTGCACGAACATCTGTTATACTGGATGTATCACAGTGAAGGAGGGCGAGCATGTACAGAAAAATCTTTGACTTTCTGGAATCCTGGAAAGAAAGCAGCCATCGCAAACCTCTGATTTTACAGGGGG
>CAKQWR010000178.1 GCA_934279105.1 uncultured Oribacterium sp.
AGGTAAAACGCAATATAGAACGTTTTCCTGAAGATTTTATGTTTCAATTGACTAAAGAGGAGTGTTCAAAGTCGCAATTTGCGACATTGAACGAAGGACGAGGACATAATATAAAAAAGCTTCCTTATGCTTTTACGGAGAATGGGGTTGCAATGCTAAGTAGTGTTCTACGGTCAAAAACTGCAATTGAGGTGAATATCCGTATCATGCGAGCTTTCAATTCTATGCGCCATTTTATTGTGGATAATACGGCAATTTATAAAAGGTTAGAAACGATAGAGTATCATCAGTTGGAAATGCAAAAACAGCAAAGTCTTGCAAGTGAGCAAATTGACGAGGTGTTCAGACGCTTGGACGAGGGTGTGTACAAACCGAAGCAGGGCATCTTCTTTGATAATCAAATCTATGATGCTTATTCCTTTGTTTCTGAACTCGTGAAAAGTGCCAAACAGCGCATTATTCTTATAGACAATTATGTAGATGAATCCGTCTTGACTTTGCTTGATAAGCGAGGCGAAAATGTTACGGCTTGCATTTATACCCAGCAGATAAGTCGCCAACTTCGCCTTGACATCGACCGTCATAACAGCCAATATCCTCTGATAGAGGTTGCTGTGTTCCGTCGTTCCCACGACCGTTTCCTTTGCATTGATGATACCGTCTATCATGTCGGTGCTTCCATTAAGGACTTAGGAAAGAAATGGTTTGCTTTTTCTAAGATGGAAGATTTCAATCCAGAGGAACTTGTGACGAGAATCAATGATGCTATTTGATATCAAAATTTGTGACTTCAAATAATTATCAAGGCCAATCGTGAGTAAAAGTGCAACATGGCGTTGCACTTCAGGCTTGCTTTTTAGTGTGCCTTAACGTAAGATATTTTATGCAACCATGAAAAATAATCCACGAAAAACATGTAAGTAATCATTATTTTCACTATCTTTGCAACCGATACCACTCTCGCTCACGCCGTGTCGAGGCATTTAGAGGTGTTTTAAGGCGCTTTTCTTTGCCGAGACAGGGAGAAACAGGTAAGTGGGATATTGTGGTGTCACGACATAATATAAAGGCGTTTACTTGACGCTTTGTTCTTGACGAATCGAAACTTCGCAACTTTCAAATGTAGTCTTGAGCATTGTAACGGTAGATGCCCTCGGGATGTGTAATAATCACATCCCTTTACTGGTATGGGTGTATTGCGTTTTACAATATGCCTAATATTGGTATAGGGAGAATTGTATACATATCGGCGTGGGCTTCGACGTTGCTCGTTCAACTACATTGGGCAATGCGAAGGCCTCGATTCGTGGGACGGGTAACGAGGAGATCCCACGCTTTTCCGTTTAATTTAATTCCTTGTTTGTGGGTGACAAACGAGTTTGAAAAATTATGAATACAATTAAAAAAGTAACATTGTTTTGTGCCTCAATTGTTTTGAGCTTAGTTTTTTGCGGCTGTAGCAGCGATGATGATGAAAACACGAATTCATCGTCTAATGAGAAAAAATTAGTAAAAGTAGTAGTCAACGGAGAAACCACTATCTTTGATTACGACAACCAAGGACGTTTGCTAACTGTAGAAGATAAAGAGGAAGCTTTTAGTTATATATCTATATCTTCTTATGTTTGGTCGGACAATAATACCAGTGTTAAAGTTTTAAACAATCAAGGAGAAGACTACGAACTTCGTATTGTTGATGGCTTAGTAAGATCTGGATTTTGGCATAGTTTGAATCAAACTTTGACCTTTACATATGATAACTCAAGATTATCATCTTACGATTGCGGTTATGATTATGTAGGTGATATTTCGTGGGATAATAATTATATTTCGCAAGCTACTAATGAAGAATTCATTTATAGTGGAAAGACTTGTAAGGGTTATAATCCTTATATAGTTGACGAAGTGAGCGGTAATCCTTTTTATTATTTGGCTATTGCGCAACCAAGATTGTTTGGATTACATGTCAATCAGCTACCAGAAAAAATTAAGATGGATAATAATGCCGAAGTCTCTTTTTCTTACGAGTTAGACAAAGAAGGATATTTGGCAAAAGTGACTGCCACATATCATGGCGATTATAGTAGGGGTTACAATGACGGAGAGTCTGAAATTTATGAATATACTTGGAAATAAGTAAATTTAGTCTAAAGGCTTACAAACAGAATCTTTCATCGGGGCACGAATGATCGTGCCCCTTTTTCATTTCTATAAGCTTCAAGAATAAATATAGTATTGCCGAGGTTCATCATAGAGAGATTTACCTATTACATCTACATAGAGCGCATCAATAGTACAATAGGTACACTTGCAGTACCTTCTGTCATGCTTTTGGCAGTTCTTTTGATCAGCAACTTCAATTGGTTGTCGCTGAGCGTCCATGCCTCAGAGATAGGAATATATTCGTTTTATATGATGAAAGTATCATATATCATTAGTTCGTTAAAATTTGAGATAATGTGTCCTTACTTTCCCTTTCTGTATAATTGCTTCAGGAAGGGCACAAAAGTGCCCTGCGCAGGGCACTTTTGTGCCATAACTAAGCACTTTTATCATTATCGGTTTTTTTAAAAATGGAATACGCAAAAACCCTTCACCCTTCATCTGTTCGCTCGGAATGCCGATAAACACAGGGGGTACGAGACAGAAAGGCTAATTTTAATCCTTCATAACCCTTCATCACCCTTCATCTTTTTGTCATTTTCAGATTTCGGCTAACAGACTGTGTTTGGTCCATGCTTCTATTGAGACTTGTCCGGATCTTCTATTATGACCAGTGTTCGTCTTCTATTAAGACCCGGTTAAGGCTTCTATGAAGCTTGCTTTGAGCTCAAATCTCTTTTGGACAAGCCTTCTTCAACTTCTGGTAAGCGGCTCCGCATTTATACCTTGCATAATTCAAAAAAAGCAGTAACAGCAAACAAATGCTGTTACTGCTTTTTC
>CAKQWR010000179.1 GCA_934279105.1 uncultured Oribacterium sp.
CGAACGACCCAGATATTCATCCGGTTGGTTCCTGCGCCGAGTGTGCCGCGGAGGCCAGCGGTTCCAAACTTCAGTGCCACAGCGAAACGCTCCTTAATTGCGTCATCATCGCCCTTGATATTCTGAAGCTCGGTTTTTAAATCAACATCCTGAAGCTCGGCCTGCAGCCAACGCTCATATTCCTCTTGATACATAGATAGATTGCCCTCTCTTTCAAAAAATACTAGCTACTATAAATATATCAATTTTGCCCACCCGCTTCAAGGCATCGAACCATGTTCGCGACGGAATCACTCAAAATTCACATGTAGATGATCAGGTACTGCCGAATGCCGGAGCTCATCACCGGAAGCACAGCACGACGAGTTCGTCTCCCCGTGCTCCGGCTAAACCGTCCTATCATCCACCTGGACTACATCATACCACGCGCGATCTCCATCAGTCTCTCGCGGTGGTTCTGCGATGGGTCCTGGAGCACCTGGTCGAGGAGCGTATGCAGCATCTGTCCGATTTCCGGTCCGCGCGGGATGCCGAGTTCCATCAGGTCCTGTCCGCTGATATCCAGGTTTTTCAGTTCAATGCAGTCGCCCGCGATGCGGATGGCCGCCACTTCAAACTGTACTCTCCGGACGCGATCGAGGAACTCCGTCGTGCGATCTTCATGCTTCTCCGGTGCACTGCATGCGCTGTCCGGTCTCGTCGAGGTCTGGCAGCACGGCATGATCACCGTCTCCGGTGCCGGGCAGACAGCATCGAGATATGGCTTCATCCACTCTGCATCGCGTGCAGCACGAAGAAGACAGGCGGCGGCACGAAGATAATTCTCATAGGTCTCGTAACCGATTTCCGACAGCTTCTTCCGAATCTTGTAGCGCGAGTTCGGCAAGCGTTCCTCGAAAAGCTGCGCGACGGTACCTGCCTTCGCGATGGTATCATTGTCCATCTTCAGCTCGCGAAGGATACAGCGTGCACGATCCGGCACGCCCCGCAGGAAAACGCCCCAGCGGACATAGCGTTCTGCCGGAAGGTCGGACGGCATCCACGGATATACCGGGTAGTCATCCGGGCCACCGATGGCATCGTTGAACGCTTCGTCGAAGTGTGCACTGATGTACTCTGAAAGACCGCTCGTCGACACCAGCGCGATATGCTCCGGATGGTCCGACATCAGAAGCTTCGTGAGTTCCACCGCGATACGCTCCTTCGAAACATGTTGCAGATTCGGCGCGAGCTTCCGCACGGCTTCCCAGGTCGCCGGATCGATATCGAAGCCGAGCTGTGCAGAAAAACGAAGCGCACGAAGCATCCGGAGGGCATCCTCCTGGAAACGCTGCTCCGGCTCCCCAACGGCACGCACCACACGACGTCCGAGGTCCTCGAGACCGCCGAAATCATCGACGATGCCGCTGCGATCATTGACCGCCATCGCGTTGATGGTGAAATCGCGGCGTGCGAGATCCTCATGAAGGGATGGTGTGAACTGCACCTCGCTTGGGTGGCGGCCATCGAGGTAGGCGCCATCGATTCGATAGGTCGTGACCTCATACCCCTCAAAGCCGCTTTCCGCCTGCTCTGCCGGCATCAGCACCGTCACCGTACCATGCTGGATGCCGGTGTCGATGGTACGCTTAAACACCGCCTTCACCTGCTCCGGGCGCGCACTCGTCGTGATGTCCCAGTCACCCGGCACACGTCCGAGCAGGCCATCACGCACACAGCCCCCGACCGCATAGGCCTCATAGCCCGCACGTTCGAGATGATGGATGATATATTCTACATTCGAAGGTAATTTGATTTTTTTCATAATATTATATTAACACACAACCCTTTAAAAAGAACACCGCGCCCAAACAGGAATTCTTACGTATCCGGCGAAAAAAGAGCTGTCGCAGTCGCGACAGCTCTACGTCATTCAATCATTCAATTAATATGCACGTCCCCAGTAAACCATCTTGGTTGCCGGCTTTCCGCAAACCACGCACTTGTCGCTGATGGTCTCCTGTGCGAACGGGATACATCTCGAGGTGATGCCGGACATCTCCTTCAGCTTATCCTCACATTCACGGCAGCCGCACCACATCGCCTTTACGAAGCCACGCTTGGTATTTACGATGTCGACGAGCTCGTCCATGTTGGTCGCACTGGAAGTATGCTCCTCAAGGAAGGTCTTCGCACGATCATACATATCCTGCTGAATCTGCTCAAGCAGCTTGCCGGTCTCCTCAACGAGAGTATCGAAGGAAACCTGCATCTTCTCGCGAGTATCACGACGTACGAGTACCGCATGACCAGCCTCGATATCCTTCGGGCCGACCTCGATACGAAGCGGAATACCACGCACTTCGCAATCGGCGAACTTGAATCCCGGAGACTTGTCGCCATCATCCACCTTCACACGGAAGCCGGACTTCAGGAGCTGATCTCTGAGCTCATATGCCTTATCGAGTACGCCCTCCTTCTTCTGCTGGATCGGAACGATACAGATCTGCGTCGGTGCGATTCTAGGCGGCAGCTTCAGACCGGAATCATCACCATGAACCATGATAAGCGCACCGATCATACGGGTCGTCATACCCCAGGAAGTCTCATACACCGGCTTCAGCTGGTTGTCCTTATCGAGGAACTGTACATTAAATGCCTTTGCGAAATCTGCGCCGAAGTTATGGGAAGTTGCACACTGAAGTGCCTGGCCATCATGCATGAGGGCCTCGATTGTATAGGTAGCTACGGCACCGGCAAACTTCTCCTTCTCCGTCTTCTGTCCCTTTACAACCGGAATCGCCAGGATATTCTCGGAGATATCTGCATAGATATCGAGCATCAGCTTCGTTCTATCCTCTGCTTCCTCTGCGGTTGCGTGAACGGTATGACCTTCCTGCCACAGGAACTCACGGGTTCTCAGGAACGGACGGGTGGTCTTCTCCCAACGAACGA
>CAKQWR010000180.1 GCA_934279105.1 uncultured Oribacterium sp.
ATGGCAGCAGCACTTGGTCTCTCTGCATTAGGTTCCGCATTTGGTACCGGTATCGCCGGTCAGTCCGCTGTAGGCGCTTGGAAGAAGTGCTACGCACAGGGCAAGCAGGCACCGTTCATCATGACCGCATTTGCGGGCGCACCTCTGACACAGACCATTTACGGTTTCCTTCTTATGAACTTCATCGCTAGTGCGTACAATGCAGGCACCATCGATCCTGCACTTTCCCTCGGCGTTGGCATCTTCGGTGGTATCGCCATCGGTTTCTCCGCGATGTTCCAGGGCAAGGTAGCCGCAGCTTCTGCGGATGCACTCGGTGCAACCGGTAAGGGTACCGCAAACTACTTCGTAGTGATTGGTGTCGCTGAGACCGTAGCCGTATTCGCACTGGTATTCTGCATGCTGCTTCTCAACACCGCAACCATCGCATAAAGCACAACTGAATATGTTTTACAGGGGCCATCGGCATATGCCGATGGCTTTTTTAGATGATTATTAATTTATGGTGACAAAGCAGTTAATTTGCTTTTTTTCCTTTGTGGTCTCTGCTATAATGCCGTCATATTTATGGTGTCAATGATATGGCTATATCGATGGCTATCTCTGAATATAGCGATGAAAATCGGGCTCTCGATGGGTCTATGAAGAAGGAAGCCGTCATTCGCATCCGTAAATCATCAGAAAGAATACCCCGGAATAAAGGGGAGAAAGGGTCATCGCATCCGCTTATGCGGTAGTGCAGATGATGCATGCCTATGAATAATCAGGATTTTGAAAATCAAAACAGACAGGGTGGGCTCGAGGTGCCGAATATCGCACCGCGTCGTGAGGGTGGTGCACGTCCGCCACGTCGGACTGCACCGTCTCGTGCAGCACAGCAGCGAATGGAAGAGCTGCGCTATCGTTCACAGCGCGTCGAAGCCAGCTTCGATGAGGATGAAGGCATCGATTATACCGACCGCACTGCTTCCCAGGCTCGCCAGACAGGCACACCTTCCGAAGAAATGATGCACACGAATGCACAGGGACGTCCTGCAGGAAACCCACGTATGGCCGGAGCAAGCCAGCCGGTACGACGGACGAATGGGCCTGCCGGCGCCGGTAATCCGCAGCGACATGTACATGGGAGGAGAAAAGCGAATACGAAAAAGCGTATAATGGCTGCGCTCCTTGTACTGGTCGTCATCATCGGCGGCTTCTTCGGCTGCAGCACTGTAAAATCGCTCGGTCAGTCGAAATACTGGACGGTGGCGGTGTTCGGTGTCGATTCACGTGACGGTAATCTCGGCGCAGGTGCGCTCAGTGACGTCATCATGCTCGCCAGCATTAACCGAAAGACGGGGGATGTCAACCTCACATCGGTTTATCGCGATACTTATCTCCAGATTGATGACGAGGGAAAGTATCATAAGATCAACGAGGCGTATTTCAAGGGCGGTCCGAAGCAGGCAATCGCTGCTCTGAATCGGAATTTCGACCTCGATATCGACGATTATGTGACCTTCAACTGGAAGGCCGTCGCGGAGGGGCTGAATGTCCTCGGCGGTGTCGATCTGGACATCAGTGATAAGGAATTTGCCTATATCAATGCCTTCATCACAGAGACCGTGCAGGGCACCGGACTGGGTTCCGTACAGCTCGATCACAGCGGGATGAATCACCTCGATGGTGTGCAGGCGGTCGCCTATGCGCGTCTGCGTCTCATG
Source organism: uncultured Oribacterium sp. (assembly GCA_934279105.1). Taxonomy (GTDB): domain Bacteria; phylum Bacillota; class Clostridia; order Lachnospirales; family Lachnospiraceae; genus Oribacterium. The sequence goes on from CAKQWR010000180.1 coordinate 1,707, forward strand.
GATACAGACTTCAACCGTACCGCACGTCAGCGGAAGGTGCTGGAGCTCGCGATGCAGAAGGCGAAGGAAGCCAGCAAGAAGACGCTGGTTGCGACGGCGATGACCGTGCTGCCGGATATAGAGACGAGCATCGGTGCAGAGGATATCGTCGATATCGCAAAGACCGTAAAGAAATACAATATTCAGAATGCCGTCGGCTTCCCATTCTCACGTGATACCGCAAACGTCGGGAAGATGAATGTCGTCGTACCGGCAACCCTCGTATCGAACGTCGCACAGCTTCACCCGTTCCTGTATGGTGAAGATGCAGCTGCGTATACACCGAGCGCGAAGGTACAGGAGATTTCTGCGCATATTCAGAAGAAGACCGGCATCGGAGAGCTGCCGAATGCAGATATCCCGAAGATCGGTGGCGGAACCGGCGTGACGAGAGCCGCAGAATCGGACGGAAACAGTGGTAGCGGAGAGCAGAAACCAGCGCCTGCTGAAACCGCCGCACCGGCGACCACGGTCGCTGAAAGCGAATCCATCGTAGAATCCTCGAGTGTAGAAGAAAGTACCTCCTCCGAAAATGAAGAAGAGAGCACCATCGAGGAGCTGAATAAGGGCGATGTCTCGACGACAGCGGAGGAAGCTAACAAGTCAGAGGCCCCGGAAAACAAGAATAACGGAAGCACGGAAGAAACGGAAACGAAGAAGAACGCTGACGAACCGGGCAAGTCACCGGCGAAGGAGACCAGCTCGAATCATACCGAAGGCCCTTATTCTGAAGCCGGCCCGGTTGCCCCACCACAGGTACCGGACGCCGGCCCGATTCCGGAGACCGCGGCCTGAAATCCAAGCAGTCAAACATCTGATCGAAACGCTTTCCTCTGAAAACACTTTATCGGTGTTTTCAGAGGAAAGAAGAAAGGTGAAGAAAACAGAACATCTAAAGAAAAGCCTGAAACCGGTGGAAGCAGAGCTTCCACCGGTTTCAGGCTTTGTTCGAGCGGAGATGCAGGGATTTGAACCCTGGCGCCGTTTAACCGGCCTAGCGCATTTCGAGTGCGCCCCCTTCGGCCTCTTGGGTACATCTCCATATTTTAAAACATTAGAGGATGGGTCTCTCGAACCATCCTCTAATGCCGGTAGTCGGGGTCGAACCGACACGACCATCACTGGTCACAGGATTTTAAGTCCTGAGCGTCTGCCTATTCCGCCATACCGGCAG
>CAKQWR010000181.1 GCA_934279105.1 uncultured Oribacterium sp.
GTAAGTTCCATCTTTGGGAGAAGAGGGATGGAAGTTAGTTTGACAAGTCACTAGGGAAATCGCTTATGGGAAGCCCTCTAAATCTCCTTGCTTATTTTCTATGCATGTAGTATTCTATTTCGTGTTATACGCTGGTTCGAAAACCTCCCAGGATAAAAAACTAGGCAAAATACAGAATGGTGGATGCGTGAAGCGTCTTCTTTGTTTTGCTTATGTTTCGTACGAAACATAAGCTTTTTTGTAATTGGCTGGTTCTGCATAGGGTTTCGAAGGAACACTTGATGCAGGACCAGCCGATTTTTTATTTGCAATTTTTCATTTGGAAAGGTGACGTATGAAACGAAAGGTGATTCTGGACTGTGATCCGGGAATCGATGATTCCCTCGCAATCATGCTGGCGCTGGCGAGTCCGGAGCTGGATGTGCGTGGCATTACGATCGTTGCGGGCAATGCACCGCTCGAGATGGGTTACGGTAACGCGCGGAAAGTGCTTCATTTCCTCGGCCGCGAGGACGTGCCGGTTTACCTCGGTGCGGATCGGCCACTGAAGCGTGATTATGTCAATGCGCTCAATACCCACGGTGCGGACGGCCTCGGCGAGAGCTTTCTCCCGGACGCACCGGTGGCGCTTCCACAGGAGAAATCTGCGGTCCAGTTCATGCGAGAGGAGCTTCGCGCAGGCGGCTGCTCTATCATTGCCCTCGGTCCGCTCACGAACCTTGCAGAGCTGATCCGCGTGGACCGTGACGCCTTCCTAACCGTCGACGAGCTTGTCTCGATGGGCGGTAACTACCGGAGCCACGGCAATTGCTCCCCGGTCGCCGAGTACAACTACTGGGAGGACCCGGACAGCGCCCGCATCGTCTACCAGACCCTCGAGGATTACAACGCGTCGTGCCCGCTTCCGAACACCGAGCTACGGTCAATGCCTACATCTGCGCAGGTGCCGTGCGGTGCATCAGACGCTACGGGTATCTCCACCGACCTCCCGCAGCGTGCGGTATCAAACCCCGCTGCAGACATCGGCCGAGGCGAAGAGAAGCGTCCGAAATACATCCGCATGGTCGGCCTCGATGTAACACGAAAAATTGTGCTGACGCCGACGCTGCTCGAGTACATCGAGCGCCTGTATCCGGAGGTCGGTAGTTTCGTGCGGAAGATCACGAAGTTCTACTTCGACTTCCACTGGGAGTGGGAAGGGATTATCGGTTGTGTTATCAACGACCCGCTTGCGGTCGCAACCTTTCTCGACCCGTCCATCACCATGGGCTTCGCGGCCTATACGGACATCGAAACCGGCGGCATTTCGCTCGGACAGTCCGTCGTGGAGGTCGCATCCTTCTATCAGAAGCCGGCCAATGCTGAGATCATGACCGAGGTCGATGTGCTGAAATTCTGGAAGCTTTTCCTGCCGCGCCTCGTCGGAAAAACGGCAGAAGAATGCCCACTGTTGGAAGAACTTATCTGAGTTGAGTTTTCCTGCCGCACCTCGTCGGAAAAGAGCGAAAGAGTGCTTGCCGCTGGAAGAACTTATTTGAGCTGATTTTTCTTCCGCGCCTCGGCAAAAAGGGCGGAAGAGTGCTGCTGGCAGAACTAATCTGAAGTGATCATTGCGTCCTGGGAAACGCAAACGAACTACGTGGAGACAATTTCGCATGGAACAACGAGAGGAGACCACTATGAACAATATGAAATCGACAACTGTAAAAGCAGATACGGTGAACAGTATGAAATTCACCACCACAAAAATCGCCATGATCGCCATGGCCATCTGCATCAACTATATCGGCGGCCAGCTGGCGCTCGCCCTGCGCCTCCCGATCTACCTCGACAGTATCGGCACGATTCTGATCGGCGCGATGTTTGGCCCTGCTTTCGGCGTACTGCCACCACTGATTTCCGGCGTTCTCATGGCGTTCACCGGTGACATTTACTCGCTCTACTTCGCGCCGGTCGGTATGATTCTCGGCCTCACTGCCGGCTTCGTTCTTCGAAAGATCCATGCGTTTGGGCTGAAGCTTCTGTTTGCAGCGCTCGTCATCACCCTGCCGGGCACGATCGTCTGCGCTGTCATTAACGCCATCCTCTTCGGCGGTGTCACCTCTTCCGGTTCCTCCGCCATCGTTGCCGCCCTGTCGCATACCCCACTCGGCCTCACCGGCGCGATTTTTGCTGTGCAGATCTTCACCGACTACCTCGATCGCGTGATTTCCCTCGCCCTCGTCATGATGATTCTGAAGAAAGTGAAACCGCTGCTCCCGAAAATGTAACAGCTTGTGAATGCTGCACGAAAGTGGCGGAAGATGAAACTGATGCCAACATCAAATGGATCTGATGTCTCCTTAAGCTGTATCAAATCAACGGAAAATGGGAATGATGTAAACACCATGGAGGTGTAATGGCACCTATACGTTGCATCTTTTTTGCTGAAAAACAAGTTGATGCCAATAAAAATCAATCTTGGCAGAGGGTGAGTGTTGGCATCAGAAAGAAAAAGTGGCACGCTGATGCCAACATTATCCTGAAACACCCCAGTCATCAACACAAAATGGAGTGAAAAAGATACAGCATGGATAGCGTGATATTTGTGACCATTTCAATCTTGCCAGTCATCAACATAAAATATTGAGCTAAAGATGCAGTATGTGTGATGAACCAAAACAGAACTTGTTTTAAGCCTCGTTTCTCATGGGGCAGAATACTTGAAGTACCGGCGGCAGAATACTTCATGTGCGCGTATTCTCAGAAATGAATCTGTGTTAAAATAATGCGGAAGTAGTATTCTGATGATAGGAAGTAAACTAGACATGCAAAAGAGCGATCATAA
>CAKQWR010000182.1 GCA_934279105.1 uncultured Oribacterium sp.
TGAAGCTCGGACTTCCGAACATCGTGACCGTGATTGGCATCTATTCGATCGGCGCGCTGCCGACGCTCATTATCAGATTCCTCCGCATCCTTCTGGTCAGCTTCATGTTCGGAAACACGATGACGCTCGCGTATTCGATTTCCGGTTTTGTTCTGAGTTTTTTGACGATGCTTCTGATGCGGAAAGCAGGTGGCTTTCATCGCACCGTCGTGAGTGTCAGTGGTGGTGTGATGCACAACGTCGGGCAGCTGATGGCCGCTGTGGCCCTCCTTCATAGCGAGGTGCTGCTGTTTTACCTTCCGGTGCTGATGGTGGCCGGTGTCGTGGCCGGTGCGCTCATCGGACTCGTGGCCGGACTGATCACAGAACGTATTCAGCTGTTTCTTCGAAAGTAAACGGGCCCATCTCTTTTTCAGAAGTATTGAATAATTTTTTAATGCATGGTAAGATAATCCGGCAAACGTTTGTTTGCCGGATTATTTTTGAGGAGTTACTCTAATGGGTAAGAATTATATAAAGATTCGAGGTGCGAGTGAACATAATCTGAAGCATGTGGATGTTGATATTCCACGTGATGAGCTGATTGTGATGACGGGCTTATCAGGCTCCGGAAAGTCTTCACTTGCATTTGATACGATTTATGCAGAAGGCCAGCGACGCTATATGCAGTCGCTGTCTTCCTATGCACGTCAGTTCCTGGGACAGATGGAGAAACCGGCGGTCGACCTCATCGAAGGCTTGAGCCCGGCGATTTCGATCGATCAGAAGTCGACGAACCGTAACCCGCGATCGACCGTCGGAACGGTAACAGAAATCTATGATTACATGCGTCTTCTCTATGCACGTGTGGGCACACCGCACTGTCCGAAGTGCGGACGCGAGATCAAGCGTCAGACCGTAGATGAAATCGTCGATCAGCTGCTCACGATGCCGGAAGGCACGCGTATCCAGCTTCTGGCACCGATCGTGCGTGGGAAGAAGGGTATGCATGAGAAAGTGCTGGATTCGGCGCGCCGTTCCGGCTATGTACGCGTGCGTATCGACGGAAATATGTATGAGCTTTCCGAGGATATTTCCCTCGAGAAGAATATCCGACATACCATCGAAATTGTGGTGGATCGTCTCGTGATCCGTGAGGGCATCGAAGCGCGTCTCACCGAATCCATCGAGCAGGTGATGGACTTGACGGGTGGTCAGCTGACCGTTGATGTCATCGGCGGCGAACCGGTGAATTTTTCGACGAATTTCGCCTGTCCGGACTGTGGCGTTTCCATCGATGAGATCGAGCCGCGCAGCTTCTCCTTCAACAACCCGTTCGGCGCCTGCCCGGAGTGCAGCGGTATCGGCTATAAGATGGAGTTCGATCTTTCACTGGTGATTCCGGATGAGCATCTGAGCCTGAACGAAGGCGCGATCGTCGTACCGGGCTGGATGAACTCGAAGGATGAAGGCAGCTTCACGCACGCGATGCTGGTCGCATTGAGTGAAGCCTATCATTTCAGCCTCGATATCCCATTCGAGGACTATCCGCAGGAAATCCGGGATATCCTTCTGAATGGTACGAATGGTGAGAAGGTGACCGTACACTATGAATCGCAGTTTGGAAAGGGCAATGTTCACCAGGTTGCGTTTGAGGGGCTGATGCCGAACCTCGCACGTCGTTATCGTGAGTGTGTCTCTGATCGCTGGCGTGCGGAGTATGAGCAGTTCATGCGCATCACCCCATGTGCGGTCTGTCATGGTGCGCGTTTGAAGGCTTCGAGTCTGGCCGTAACGGTTGGCAACCTCAACATCTATCAGGCGACGGAGCTTTCAATTGAGCGGTTTTATGACTGGGTAGGGCAGCTTCATCTGACCGCAATGCAGCATAAGATCGCAGATGAAGTCGTAAAGGAGATTCGAAGCCGTATTAAGTTCATGCTTGATGTCGGCCTCGATTACCTGACACTCAGCCGCGCTGCCGGTACGCTTTCCGGCGGTGAGGCACAGCGTATCCGTCTGGCGACGCAGATCGGTTCCGGCCTCGTCGGCGTCGCATATATCCTCGATGAGCCGAGTATCGGTCTTCATCAGCGGGACAATGATCGTCTGATCGCGACGCTCAAGCATCTGCGTGATCTCGGAAACACCGTGATCGTGGTCGAGCACGATGAGGATACCATGCGTGCGGCAGATTACATCGTCGACATCGGTCCGGGCGCCGGTTCAGAGGGTGGAGAGATCGTCGCGACCGGCACCGCGGAGGAAATTATGCAGAATCCGCGCAGTATCACCGGACAGTATCTGAGTGGAAAACTGAAAATAGCGGTACCGAAGGTGCGCCGGAAGCCGAGTGGCTGGATCACCGTGAAGGGCGCGAGCGAGCATAATCTGAAGAATATCGATGTGCGTTTTCCTCTCGGAGTATTTACCTGCGTAACCGGTGTATCCGGTTCCGGCAAATCTTCACTTGTGAACGAGATTCTGTATAAGACGCTTGCGAAAAAGCTGAACCGTGCACGTACGATCCCGGGACGATATAAGTCCATCGAGGGAGAAGAGCAGCTTGATAAGATCATCGCGATCGATCAGTCGCCGATCGGACGTACACCGCGCTCGAACCCGGCAACCTATACCGGCGTGTTCGATATGATTCGCGATCTCTTTGCAGGCACACCGGACGCGAAAGCCCGTGGTTACAGCAAGGGTCGCTTTTCGTTTAACGTACGTGGCGGACGATGCGAGGCCTGTCAGGGCGATGGTATCGTAAAAATCGAAATGAATTTCCTTCCGGATGTGTATGTACCGTGTGAGGTATTTAACGGAAAG
>CAKQWR010000183.1 GCA_934279105.1 uncultured Oribacterium sp.
GATGCCCTTGCTGTGTGCCATGCAAATCTTCTTCTGAGCCATCTTCAGAGCATCCTGAGCTGCTGCCTTATCGCCAGCTTCAACTGCTGCGTAAACTCTCTTGATGTATGTCTTAACCTCAGAACGAATAGCCTTGTTACGCTCGTTTCTAGTCTGAGCTACAAGAATTCTCTTCTTTGCGGACTTAATGTTTGCCATGTTAAATCTCCTTTCTTTCAAATATCGTTTGGAGATCCATCGGATCTCGGCGCTTTCAAATACCGGACACGGACAGTTTAAAAACGCGCTAAACTATCATATATAAAACCCCTGCCCATGTCAAGCCAAAAAGCCCGATTTTTCAAGGATTTCCGGTCTCGAAGTACTGCACTTCAGGCACAGTCCCTCCGGAATCCCGGCCGAATGTCCGCGGCTTCTACGTCGAAAGCATGGCTTTTACGTGATTCTGTTGGCAAAAAGTATGCGAGTATGTTAGTATATTTCCACGGAAAATACAAGAAAACCGGGATGTGCCCGGAAATTATATTTATATAGGTAGGAACATGGCAGATATCACAAACATCGAGCAGAGTAAAATCAGAAACTTTTGTATCATCGCGCATATCGATCACGGTAAATCGACGCTGGCAGATCGTATCATCGAGAAGACCGGCACGCTGACCGCACGTGAGATGCAGTCGCAGGTCCTCGATAATATGGACATCGAACGTGAGCGTGGCATCACGATCAAGTCTCAGACGACACGTATCGTCTATAAGGCACAGGATGGGGAGGAGTATATCTTTAACCTTATCGATACCCCGGGTCACGTCGACTTCAACTATGAGGTATCCCGTTCACTGGCAGCCTGTGATGGTGCGATTCTGATCGTCGATGCAACCCAGGGGATTCAGGCGCAGACACTGGCGAATACCTACCTCGCACTCGATCATAATCTGGAGATTCTTCCGGTCATCAATAAAATCGACCTCCCATCTGCGGATCCGGATCGTACCGCGGAGGAAATCGAAGATATCATCGGTATCGAAGCACATGACGCACCACGTATTTCTGCGAAGACCGGTGAAAATGTGGAGCAGGTACTGGAGGCCATCGTACAGAAGCTGCCGGCGCCGACAGGCTCAAAGGATAAGCCACTGCAGGCACTGATTTTCGATTCCCTTTACGATAATTACCGTGGCGTTATCATCTTCTGCCGTATCAAGGAAGGTGCGGTGAAGGTTGGTACCCGCATCCGCCTGATGGCGAGCGGTGCTGCCTTCGACGTTACCGAGGTCGGCTATTTCGGACCAGGACGTTTCATTCCATGTACAGAGCTGAGTGCCGGCATGGTTGGCTACATTACTGCATCCATCAAGGATATCCGTGATACACGTGTCGGTGATACGGTGACGGATGATCGGAATCCTGCAGCGGAGCCGCTTCCGGGTTACAAGCAGGTACAATCGATGGTATACTGTGGCATCTATCCGGCAGATACGATGAAATATCCGGATCTCCGTGATGCACTGGAAAAGCTGCAGCTGAACGACGCAGCACTTCAGTATGAGCCGGAGACCTCACAGGCACTGGGCTTCGGTTTCCGCTGTGGTTTCCTCGGCCTTCTGCACCTCGATGTCGTACAGGAACGTCTGGAGAGAGAGTATGATCTCGATCTGGTAACGACGGCACCATCCGTTGTTTATCATGTTTATAAGACCGATGGCACGATGATGGAGCTTTCAAACCCGGCGAATCTGCCGGATCCATCCGAGATCGATCATATCGAGGAGCCGGTCGTCGATGTTGAAATCATGGTAACCCCGGAGTTCATGGGTGCCATCATGCAGCTCTGCCAGGATCGTCGTGGCGTATATAAGAGTACCGAGTATATCGAGGCAAACCGCGCGATTCTGAAGTACGAGATGCCGCTCAATGAGATCATCTATGATTTCTTCGACGCAATCAAGTCTCGCTCGAAGGGCTATGCGTCGTATGACTATGAGCTGAAGGGCTATCAGACATCCAGAATGGTGAAGCTCGATATCATGGTAAATCGTCAGGTTATCGATGCGCTTAGTTTCATCGTACATAAGGACTCTGCATACGAGCGTGGTAAGAAGATGTGCGAGAAACTGAAGAATGAGATTCCACGTCAGCTCTTCGAGATTCCGCTGCAGGCATCGGTCGGTGGCCAGATCGTCGCACGAGAGAATATCCGTGCGATGCGGAAGGACGTCCTTGCGAAGTGCTATGGCGGTGATATCTCACGTAAGAAGAAACTGCTCGAGAAGCAGAAGGAAGGTAAGCGCCGAATGCGTCAGTTCGGTAACGTCGAAATCCCGCAGAGTGCATTTATGTCCGTACTGAAGCTGGATTCAGAATAAATTAGTACTTCTAATGGATGGAATTTTGATTCTTCACGACCTCTTCGTATGGTTTCTGCTGCCGGTTCACATGGGCCTCTTTCTAAACGGTTACCAGGATAGAATTACTTACTATAACTGTATAACAGTATTATGACTGCAAAAATAAAACCGAGTTATAACAGACATGAGTATTTTATGTGCTTCTCCAATTGCATTCATTTTTTTCGAGGACTATACTAGCTCTCATAATGACGAGATGTCATTTTGAAAGGAGATAAACCGTTATGGCGAAGAAGGACCTTGATTGGGGAAATATCGGTTTCAGCTATCGTGTAACCGATAAGAGATATGTATCAAACTGGAAGGATGGAAACTGGGATGAGGGTGCGCTCATTTCGGATCCGAACGTGAC
>CAKQWR010000184.1 GCA_934279105.1 uncultured Oribacterium sp.
GACGAGGTTGACAGTCATCGAAAGACTCGGCGGATGCTGTCACGGAGTAGTGATCGTAAGAGGAAAAAGAAAAAGCGGAATCAACACCGTAACAGAAATTTCCCCACACTGAAAACGCCATACATCCACAGGGCATGCTCGATGCATGCCCATGTTCTGTACCACAGCACAGTGAATCTGCTGTGCATGCGGAAAGCAGAAACAACAGGCAGACTTCCGGAAGAGGTCCGCCCTGGTTTTCTGTACAGAATTTCCGTCGGATGCATCGGCCTCATCAGTGAGAGGAGATTTTTTTATGTGTGGAATCGTAGGATATGTAGGACATCAGCAGGCAGCACCGATTCTTCTGTGCGGACTTTCGAAGCTCGAGTACAGAGGCTATGACTCGGCCGGCATCGCCGTTCGAAACGAACAGGGCGAGATCGAGGTCGTGAAAGCGAAAGGCCGACTGAAAAATCTTATGGAAAAAACAAACGACGGAAAAGCCATGAAGGGAACGACCGGCATCGGCCATACCCGCTGGGCGACACACGGTGAGCCATCCGAGACCAACGCCCACCCGCATATGAGCTTTCATCATAAGGTCGTTGCGGTGCATAACGGCATCATCGAGAACTTCCAGGAAATCAAGGATAAGCTCCTGAAGAAGGGCTACCAGTTCTACAGTGAGACCGATACGGAGGTCGCCGTAAACCTCGTCGATTACTATTATGAAAAGTACGGACAGGGACCGATCGATGCGATTGCACGGGCCATGATGCGAATCCGCGGCTCTTATGCCCTCGAATTCATGTTTGTGGACTGCCCGGGAGAGATTTATGTAGCCCGAAAGGACGCGCCGATGATCATCGGTGTAGAAGAGGGCGAAACCTATGTCGCCTCTGATGTACCGGCGATCCTGAAATACTGCAAAAACGTATATTATATCGATAATTCTGAGATTGCGAAGCTCACCGCCGGAAAGGCAGAGTTTTTCAACCTCGATCAGGAACCGATTGAAAAGGAACTCGTGGAAATCAAGATGGATGCACAGGCGGCCGAGAAGGGCGGCTTCGAGCATTTCATGATGAAGGAAATCTATGAGCAGCCGAAGGCCGTACGCGACACGATCAATTCCGTTGTGAAAGATGGTCATATCGATCTGTCGGCTGTCGGACTCAGTGATGAGGAAATCCAGAAGATTTCGCAGATTTATATCGTCGCCTGCGGCTCTGCATACCACGTCGGCGTCGTAACGCAGTATGTTATGGAAGGACTCGCCCGTATTCCGGTGCGTGTCGAGCTTGCATCCGAGTTCCGCTATCGGAATCCGATCCTCGATCCGAATGGACTCGTGATCATCATCAGCCAGTCCGGTGAAACCGCCGATTCGCTCGCCGCACTGCGTGAAGCGAAGGCCCGCGGCATTAAGACCCTCGGCATCGTGAACGTCGTCGGCTCCTCCATCGCACGTGAAGCGGACAATGTCTTCTACACCCTGGCAGGACCTGAAATCGCGGTAGCCACCACGAAGGCCTACTCCACCCAGCTCATCGCCGGCTATGCACTGGCCATCGAGTTCGGAAAGGTACGCGGTCTGATCGAGGAAGCGCGTTATGCAGAACTCATCACAGAGCTTGAGACATTGCCGGAAAAAATCGAACGTATCCTGCTTGATAAGGAGCGTATCCAGTGGTTTGCGGCGAAACAGGCAAGTGCGAAGGATGTGTTCTTCATCGGACGAGGCATTGACTATGCCATCGGACTCGAAGGTTCGCTCAAGCTGAAAGAGATCAGCTACGTTCATTCCGAAGCCTATGCCGCCGGAGAACTGAAACATGGCACCATTTCCCTGATTGAAAAGGGTATTCTGGTGGTCGGCATCCTGACGCAGCCAGCGCTGTTCGAAAAGACGGTCTCAAACATGGTCGAGGTAAAGTCAAGGGGAGGCTACCTTATGGGCCTCACAAGCTACGGCAATTACAGCATCGAGGATACGGCAGATTTCACGGTCTATGTGCCGTCGACCGATCCATACTTTGCAACCAGTCTCGCCGTCGTACCGCTTCAGCTTCTTGCATACTACGTAAGCGTCGCGAAGGGGCTCGATGTTGATAAACCGAGAAATCTCGCAAAATCCGTCACGGTAGAATAAGTTTTTAAAACACTACAAACAGCTGCTATAACGGAGGAAATCTCCCGTTATGGCAGCTGTTTTTATAATGTTTGATAAATTTTTGTTCATTATGTCATTATTTTAACAAATTTTTTGTTGAAAATATGCACAAAATGACGTACATCGTAAGAAATTTCGTTGTCCTGCTTCGCAAATTTGTTATAATATACCAGTCTATGATTTTATTTTAGGAGGTATGTGAACATGGGTGTTACCACTTTTAAAGGTGGCGTCCATCCTTACGACGGAAAGGACCTCGCCAAGGATCAGGCGATCGTCGAACTGAAGCCGCAGGGACTCATGGTTTATCCGCTTTCTCAGCATATCGGTGCACCGGCGAAGCCGGTCGTAGCCAAGGGGGATCGTGTCCTCGTCGGACAGAAGATCGCTGAGGCTGGTGGATTTATTTCCGCACCTGTCATCTGCTCTGTATCGGGTACTGTAAAGAGTATCGAGAAGAAGCTGA
>CAKQWR010000185.1 GCA_934279105.1 uncultured Oribacterium sp.
TGACCTTGTCGTTAAATACAAGGCTTCCGTAAAGCTCAGGAACCGATGTAGTACTCATAATTTTCTCCTCCTAAAAAAGATATATGGTGGTTTATGATCCCCACCACATTTCGATGTCCATCTGTCCGGAAGCAATACGCTCCAGACCGATTTACATGGAAATGCGGTAGGTATAAAAAAAGAGGACAGCGGGGCACAGGAAAACAGCTTCCCGGACCCCATTGTCCTCTTCATTCATAAATTTAAATTGTAGAACGGCCCTCTCATGTACCTACAATTATGCGTCCGCTTTCGCGGATGACTTTCAGGGCGACTTCGCGGCGGGTAACACTGCCGTTCATGGCCTGGCGTTCGAGGTACTTATGTGCCTCGCTCTCTGTCATACCCTGCTTCTCGATGAGAAGGGCCTTCGCCCGGCTGACGTAACGCTCATCCTCGAGCTTCCGCTGCAGCTTCGCATTCTCTTCGAGCAGTCTTTGTACTTTACGACTCATCGCGCCGAGCATCTGAATCGCCGAAACGAAAGTACCGGTGCTGATCGGTCTCGCCAGAACCGTGATGCCGGTATCACCGGCACGGTAAAGTACCTGTTGATAAGCTTCCTTCGATACGATGAGAAGGATGCTCATCGCCGGATATTTGACACTCAGATCGAGAATCGACTGAATGCCGGAATCATCCGACAGCGGTGTATAGATAATCAGGAGATCTACCCGCTCCTCGGTGAGCGTCTGCTTCACCCGGGCCATGGACGGCTGGAACGTCACGCGACCGAAACCAGCGGGCAGAATACCCTTTATCTGGACGGCAATCTTTTCAGATTGAGCCGCGATGAGTACGCTGCTCCTTTGCTCCGTTCTTTCCATGTGTATCTCCCTAAGTGTTTCTAAATAGTAGTATATGCTTCGAAGTACTCCTCCGGCATGAGCTTACGGATGAACTCCGAATTCTTTGCGTATGCAGCAGCCTCATCGAACGACTGTGGAAGGCGCTTCAGCTGATCTGTAACGGATGCATCGGCCGTAAACAGATTCACATCGAGTGGTGCCATCGGCTCGAGGTCACGCTCGATACCGTCCAGTCCTGCATAAATCAGAAGTGCGAACGCGAGGTACGGATTCGCCATCGGATCCGGGGACCGAAGCTCGAAGCGTTTGAGATCAGAGCGGCTCGCCGGAATACGAATGAGCTGCGAACGGTTCTGCTCTGACCAGCTGACATACTTCGGTGCCTTCATATCGCCGAGACGCTCGTAGCTTTCACGAATCGGATTCAGGAAAAGCGTCATCTCGCGGATATGTTCGAGGATACCGGCCATAAATGCAGCGCTGTAATCCTTTCCATTACGCGACTCCACAGAAATGTTAATGTGCATACCGTTGCCCGGCTTGTCAGCAAGTGGCTTCGGCGAAAAATCTGCCCACACGCCATCCGAGGTTGCGATGGACTTCACCACCCACTTAAAGGTAGAAGCATTGTCCGCCGCTGTCAGCGCATCAGCATAACGAAAATCGATCTCATTCTGACCAGGTCCCATCTCATGATGGCTCGCTTCCGGACGGATACCCATGTCCACGAGTGCGAAGCTGATATCGCGACGGATGTTCTCGCCGTGGTCCTCCGGCGCGATGTCCATGTAGGACGCCTGATCCTGTGGGATCATCGTACGGTTGCCATCGTCATCCATCTTGAAAATGTAGAATTCGACCTCTGTACCGAAGTTCACGTGAATCCCTCGCTCCTCGGCCCGTGCCACCGCCTGCTTCAGCATCCAGCGGCTGTCCTTTTCGAAGGTCTTTCCATCCGGATACTCGAGATCGCAGAACATACGCGCTACACGGCCATCGACCGGACGCCACGGCACGATCGACATCGTCGTCGGATCCGGTCGAAGGAAGATGTCGGAACGGACATCTGCGCCGAATCCACACACCGAGCTTGCGTCAATGCTGATGCCCTCCGTAAATGCGCGCTTCAGTTCATCCGGCATGATCGCGATGTTCTTCTGAACGCCGAATACATCAAAAAAAGCGAGTCTTATAAATTTGACATTTTCCTCTTCTACAAACTCGAGGATGTCTTCATACGAATTCATATCCTTCACCTCAAAATCATCATAGGTTTTAAATATTGTATTACTTAAATCAATCATATGTAAACTCGCTTTTCCATCAGAATACAGTACTTTTTTCTATAGCTGCCATGCATCTGCCGCCGTACCATCGTCACTTCCCGGTACTTAATGGGGTCTGACCCCATTAAATTTTTATAAACTCATCGACTGGACGAGCTTCTCGAAGCGGGCCATCGCCTCGCGGGTGTTCTCGTGGGTGGAGAAGGCGGTGAGGCGGAAGAACTTCTCGCCGCTCTTTCCGAAGCCGGCGCCCGGTGTGCCGACCACGTAGGCTTCGTTCAGAAGCTTATCGAAGAAGCTCCAGCTGTCCATGTCACCCGGGCACTTGAGCCAGATATACGGTGAATTCTTGCCACCGGTGTAGTAGATATGAAGACGATCCATCGTTTCAGTGATGATGGAGGCATTGTCCCTGTAGTACTGGATGTTCTCCTCGATCTCCCGCTCGCCGGCCTCGGTGAAGACGGC
>CAKQWR010000186.1 GCA_934279105.1 uncultured Oribacterium sp.
TCCTGCTGTGTGCTGAGGAAGTTCATCAGTCGTTCAGGGCCGATGAAATAGCCTGCGAAAAAGAACGGTGCGAAAGCAATCACGCGGTCGAGCGCGAGGAAGTCGCCGATGCCGGCGAGGGAACCGCTGGCAAGGTAGCCGCCGGCGAGGGACATGATGGTGAGGAGGAGCCAGGCGATCAGGCTGTACGAGATGCCGCACAGATGTCGGCCATCGCCAGAATGCAGACGGCTGTCCCGATGCATACGCTCATCCGAAATCGACGGACTGCCCGCATGTACATGTCTGTTTGAAAACGGAAGCCCAATCGGAAGTACTTTTCCACGGTATGCGTCGAAGAATGGGATCATCAGGTACCAGAGGAGCAGTGCCAGGAGGTACCAGGGTGCGCCGGAGGTATGGAGGAAGTCCGGAAAGCGCGTCGTGCGACCATACGCCGGAATTTCCGAGAAGAACAGAATAAACTGAAACAGAAGATAGAGCCAAAGGGTCGAGCACCAGCGACGCCAGTTGAAGCGGCCTTCTGTCTGCACCAGGGGTGTGTCGATATGGTACGAAGCCACGCGCTGCCCGGCACCTGCATCGGCCTCACGATGCCGACGGCGCTGCGCACGATTTCCGGCAGGGCCCGCGACTTTCGGCACATGGGTGTAGATGCGCTGCGCGAGAAGGCCGGAAATAAACACGAAGGCCGGCATGTGGAAGGCATAGATCATATAAAAGAAATTTGTGACACCACGGGTCGTACCCTGTATCGGGAGCAGCATGTGACCGATGACCACGAGGGTCATCAGAATGCCTTTTGCGTTGTCGAGCTTCAGATTTCTTTCCTTCACAAAACACCTCACTAAATCGCAGGACCAGCTTCCTACCACCGCAGATTCTCGCATCGCGGGCCTGTCTAAACAAAAAGCACGGTGACAGGCCGCCTCGTTTCTGATGGCAGCCCTCCACCGTGGCTTTGATTTATATATGCACTGTATGTACACCATCGAATGATGCACACATAGGATGCTTCATCTTTTATCGTGATTACTTAAACAGTGGCTCAAGTGCAGCGGCCAGCTTCTCTTTTTCAGCCTCTGCCTCTGCGAGGTCCTTGCCGAGGGTGGTGTAGTACGCCTTGATCTTCGGCTCGGTGCCGGATGGACGAACCACAACGGTGGAACCATCATCGAGGGAGTAGATCAGAACATTCGCTGCCGGAAGACCTGTCTCCTCCGGTTTCGTGTAATCCATCACCTTTACGACCTTCTTACCGGCAAAATCCTTCGGCGGATTCGTGCGTAGCTCACTCATGATGCCCGCCATCTTATCCATGCCGGAAAGGCCTGGGAACTCGAAGGAATCCACCTTATTCAGGTAACGACCGTACTCCTTATAGATCTCCTCGAGACGCTGCTTGATGGAGGAACCGATGGAACGATAGTATGCTGCCATCTCGCAGATAAGCATGGATCCGATGACCGCATCCTTATCACGTACATATGGACCTGCGAGGTAACCATAGGACTCCTCGAAGCCGAAAATGAAACGATCAACTTCGCCATCTGCTTCGAGCTGTGCGATCTGATCACCGATCCACTTGAAGCCGGTAAGGGTTTCACGAAGCTCTACACCATAGTGCTCCGCGACCGCATTGGCCAGTGGTGTCGAAACAATCGACTTTACGGCAACCGGTTTCGCCGACATGGTGCCCTGCTCGATACGACCTGCGCAGATATAATCGAGGAGGAGAACACCCATCTCGTTACCGGTCACAAGCTCATAGGAGCCATCCGGACACTTCATGGCGATACCTACGCGGTCTGCATCCGGATCGGTCGCAAGCATCAGGTCTGCGCCGGTCTTCTCTGCGAGCTCGAGGCCCTTCTTCAGTGCATCGAGAATCTCCGGGTTCGGATAAGAGCAGGTTGTGAAGTATCCATTCGGGTACTCCTGCTCCGGAACGATCGTAATATCATGGATACCGATGTCGTTCAGCACACGGGTAACCGGTACAAGTCCGGTACCATTCAGCGGAGAATAAACGAGCTTCAGGCCAGATGTCGCCGCGATACCCGGACGAATCTGACGTGCCTCGATGGCCTCATAAAGTGCATTCTTGCAATCATCTTCCACGAACTGGATGAGGCCCTTATTCACGCCCTCCGCGAAGCTCATGTACTTCGCGCCGGTGAGTACATCGGTCTTCTGAATCTGCTGGTAAACGATATCGGCTGCCTCATCGGTCATCTGACATCCATCCGGACCGTAGGCCTTGTAGCCGTTATACTTCGCCGGATTGTGGGATGCGGTTACCATAATGCCGGCGTTGCAATGATAATAACGGGTAGCGAAGGAAAGGGCCGGTACCGGCATGAGCTCATCATAGATGCGTACATGGATGCCGTTCGCTGCCAGCACACCTGCTGCGTCACGTGCAAAATTCCAGCCCTTCAGGCGGGAATCATAGCTGATTGCAACGGTCTGCGTTCCTCCCTGGGTCTTCACCCAGTCTGCTACACCCTGTGTCGCCTGACGAACGACCCAGATATTCATCCGGTTGGTTCCTGCGCCGAGTGTGCCGCGGAGGCCAGCGGTTCCAAACTTCAGTGC
>CAKQWR010000187.1 GCA_934279105.1 uncultured Oribacterium sp.
AGAGACAGTAAGATGCGTTCCCAGCTGAAGGGCGCAGCCATGACCATCGAGCCGGTGCTTTCCATCGGTAAGAACAGTCTGACACCGGAGTTCATCGATGCGGTTCGTGAGAACATCGTGAAGAACGAGCTCATCAAGATTAATATTCTGAAGAACTGCGATGATGATGCGAACGAGATCGCCTATACGCTTGCAGGTCGTACACAGTCCGAGGTCGTACAGGTCATCGGTCGTAAGATCGTACTGTATAAGCCGAATCCGGATTTTAAGAAGCGTAAATATGAGATGTCGAAGGCAGAGCTTGAGAAGCAGCAGAAGAAGGGTGCGAAGCGCGCGAGTCATAAGCAGGAGATTGCAGACGCGAAGAATGCAGCACGAAGCGGCGGTTTCAGCCTTCGTTTCGTCGAGGAAGACGACGAGGAGTTCGATAACGAGTTTGATGGCGAGTAATCGCTGTAAAATGGCATCTGCTGATGCGGATGCCTGCGATATGACGGATTGTATCGACAGGACTTCGTGTAGAGATACTTCGGTCCGGCTACGGATGGAAAGCGAGGCAGGCGATGATGAAAAATACTCAAAAACGTGTGGGCATCATGGGTGGAACCTTCGACCCGATTCATAACGCACATATCGCGCTTGCAGAGTGTGCGATGACAGAGCTTCAGCTGGATGAGGTCTGGTTTATGCCGGCCGGGGATCCGTACCTGAAGCATGGTCGTAAGGTGAGCCCGGCCATGGATCGTGCAACGATGACGGAGCTCGCCATCGCTGGCCATCCGGGCTTCTTCCTTTCGAGGCTTGAGATGGAGCGGAGTGGTGAAACCTATACGTCGGAAACATTGGCCATCCTGCATGAGCGCTATCCGGATGTGCATTTTTACTTCATCATCGGTTCGGACTCCATGTATCAGCTCGAACGCTGGCATGATCCGGAAACCATCATGCGCCTTGCGACACTGGTGGCAGCCGAGCGGGAATATGCGGACCGGCCGAGGAGCTTTCATGAGCAGGTAGCGTATCTCGAAAAACGTTACGCTGCAGACATCGCGGTGCTTCCGTTCGAGGAGATGGA
The DNA here is from genome assembly GCA_934279105.1 of uncultured Oribacterium sp. Taxonomy (GTDB): domain Bacteria; phylum Bacillota; class Clostridia; order Lachnospirales; family Lachnospiraceae; genus Oribacterium. Next base: position 1,076 of record CAKQWR010000187.1, read on the forward strand.
TATTTCGAGTACGGATATACGGAATCGTGCGGCACGGGGAGAGCATATCACAGAGTTTGTGCCTGAGACCGTTGCGGAGTACATCGAGAAACATCAGTTGTATCAATAAAACACGAGGAGCGAACATGGGCAATCATAAAGCTACGGAGAACGAAAAGACTGATTTAGAGAACATCATGGAGATCCGAGCGAAGCTGCAGGAAATGCTGAAGCCGTCACGCTATGAGCATTCACTCAGTGTAAGCTTCACCTGTATCTGTCTCGCGATGCGTTATGGCGTGGATATTCATAAGGCTGAGCTCGCCGGCCTCGTACATGACTGTGCGAAGCAGTTTTCGAATGAAGAACTGTTGAAGGCGTGTAAGGAGGATGGCGTTGAGCTGACCGACGACATGCGAAAGGCACCGCAGGTGATTCATAGCGTCTATGGCGCTGTATATGCCCGTAAATGCTTCGGAATCGATGACCCCGAGATTCTGTCCGCCGTTTATTATCACACGCTTGGAAGACCAAATATGAGCCTTCTGGAGGCCATCGTCTTTACGGCTGATTACATCGAGGCGAGACGGGATAAGGCAGTCCGACTTCCGGAAATCCGCCAGCTGGCCTTTACCGACCTTGAGCGCGCTGTATATGAGATCAATCACGACACCATCAGCTACCTTGAAGCATCCGGTGGCTATATCTGTAAAGACTCCTACGATACGTATCAGTACTATCGTGAGCGTGTAAAGAGTGAGGGAACCTGGGTTCGGAATGAAGAAGGAAATTGATACTTCAGAAAAGAAGGAGAACAATATGAGTAATTCAAAGGATATGGTAAAGGTAGTCTATGCTGCACTCGAAGAGAAGCAGGGCAAGGACATTTCCATCATGGACATCGCTGGTGTTTCTGTGATCGCGGATTATTTCGTGATTGCAACGGCGGATAACATTCGCCAGGTGGATGCGCTCTGCGATGAGGTCGAGGATAAGATGGCACAGCACGGCTACGAGCTTCGTCGCCGCGAGGGTGTGACGAACAGTGGCTGGATCCTTCTCGACTATAATGACATCATCGTACACATTTTCGATAAGGAGCAGCGTCTGTTCTACGATCTCGAGCGTATCTGGTCAGATGGAAAGAAGATCGTATCGATCGACGAGCTGTGAAGCAGAAGTTTTTGATTTCAAAGTACAGATGTTTCGAAAATTCTTGCAATGAACGCCTGTTCGTGGTATCCTTTGTTTAATAAATGATATAAAGGAGAATACTATGGGCAGACATAAGAAGCAGCCGGATCCGAATCATATGACGCCGAAGCAGCAGGCTGTGTTTGACTACATCAAGCAGTGCGTCCTCGAGCGAAACTATCCGCCATCTGTACGCGATATCTGTGCGGCAGTCGGACTCAAGTCTACATCCAGTGTGTTTACATATATTAATGATCTCGAGACGATGGGCCTCATCAAGAAGGACCCGGCGCATCCGCGTGCGCTGATGATCACGGAGAAGGAGTTCCGTCA
>CAKQWR010000188.1 GCA_934279105.1 uncultured Oribacterium sp.
GTTAGAGTCAACTAACTTTTTGCTTTTTTATTCATATCATTCCTTACTGCTCACACAACTTTATTCAGACACGCCTAGAGGGCTCTATATACACTGCGAACTGTTTTTCAAAATAAAGTATAGGTATTTTTGCTGATATACAGGGCTTTCATAGAAAACCTATACATGGAAAGGAAAATTCGAAAAAAGTATATATTGTCAAACTGAACACAAGGGTGCCCAGAAGACTGCATGAACCGTAGCTTCATAGGAAGATGTAGATTAAAAAATGGGTATTTACAGGATATAATAAAAAACATTAGAGCTAAAGGAAACGAGGATTATATTTATGAACGGAACATTTTATGCTGTAGGCGTCGGCCCGGGGGATCCGCGCCTGATGACTCTCCTAGCGGTGGAAACGATCCGCTCGTGTCCGGTGATTGCAGTGCCACTCCACGGCAGCGAGCGCGGTGTCGCCTATCAAATTGCGCATAGGATAATCGAAGATCTGGATACAAAAGAGTGCATCGTTTTGCATGTACCGATGACGAAGGATCAGCGCATACTCACGACTGCCTATCAGCAGGCGGCTATGGATATCATCGAGAAGCTCCAGAGAGGGAAGGATGTCGCCTGCCTCACCCTCGGGGATCCGACGATCTACAGTAGTTCTATCTATCTTCACCACATCGTGAAAGCGAGTGGTTTCCGTACCGAAATCATCAGTGGCGTTCCGTCGTTCTGTGCAGTAAGTGCGAAGCTTGAGGACAGTCTCGTAGACCGGAGAGAAACACTCCATGTAGTTCCGTCGAGTTATGGAGATGATTTGATATCCACTCTGAAACTTCCGGGCACGAAGGTGCTTATGAAAGCCGGATCTCAACTCGAATCCGTGAAGAAACTGCTTCAGCAGCAAAACTGCAAGTGCATGATGGTCGAGAATTGCGGTATGCCGGATGAAAAAATTCATGAGCGACTCGAGGACATCCCGGAGAAAGCAAGCTACTACTCCGTAATCGTAGTGAAAACACAGTAACTTCTACGTATCTGAAAAAAATCAGTGACTCTGTAAAATCTATGTTATAATCAAACCGCAAAATAGTCCATCATCACTGGGCAGGAGGAATAAGATGTTACAGGGAAAGACCGTGCTTCTCGGCGTAACGGGAAGTATCGCCGCCTATAAAATCGCATATCTCGCAAGTGCTCTTCAGAAGCTGCATGCCGACGTGCATGTGCTGATGACGAAGAATGCCACGAATTTCATCAATCCGATCACCTTTGAGACGCTGACCGGAAACAAGTGCCTGGTCGACACCTTCGACCGAAATTTCCAGTTTCAGGTCGAGCACGTCTCCATCGCGAAGAAGGCAGACGTCGTCATGATCGCACCAGCGAGTGCCAATGTCATCGGAAAGATCGCAAATGGCCTCGCGGATGATATGCTCACCACTACGATCATGGCCTGTCGCTGCCACAAGATCATCTCGCCGGCGATGAACACCGCCATGTACGAGAACCCAATCGTGCAGGATAACCTCCGAAAGCTGCAGTCCTTCGGCTATGAAGTGATCGCACCGGCCAGCGGTTACCTCGCCTGTGGCGATACCGGAGCCGGTAAAATGCCGGAACCGGCCGATCTCCTCGAGTATATCCTTCGAGAAGTCGCCTGTGAAAAGGACCTCGCCGGAAAGAAAATTCTCGTGACCGCCGGTCCGACCCAGGAATCCCTGGATCCGGTGCGCTATCTCACGAATCACTCTTCCGGAAAGATGGGGTATGCCATTGCGAAGATGGCGATGCTGCGTGGCGCGGAGGTCACACTTGTCAGTGGACCAACCGCAATTGAGCCCCCACACTTCGTGCACTTCGTACCGATCACAACCGCACGCGATATGTTTGAGGCTGTGACGTCTGTAAGTGACCAGCAGGACATCATCATCAAGGCCGCTGCCGTTGCGGACTATCGCCCGGCCACCGTCGCCGATAATAAATTAAAGAAAAAAGATGATCAACTCTCCATTGAGCTTGAGCGAACTGACGATATTCTGAAATATCTCGGCCAGCATAAGCACCCGGGTCAGTTCCTCTGCGGTTTCTCGATGGAAACAGAAAATATGATCAGTAATTCCAGAGCCAAGCTTGAAAAGAAAAACCTGGACATGATCGCCGCCAACAACCTGAAGGTTAGTGGCGCCGGTTTCCAGGGTGACACCAATGTCTTGACTCTGATTACACAGGACGAGGACGTATCACTCCCGCTCATGAGCAAGGAGGATGCAGCCATGGCGCTCCTGGATAAAATTCTTCAGTTTACGCTCTAAGCTGAAGTCAACGCAAATCGCCGGATATCCGGCAAAACCATGTAAAGCGGACCCAAAAACGCTCCGCTTTCCATCACCGTATTGTATCCGCCAAAAGGCGGAACGGTAACAAGGAGGAAACAAAAATGAAAAACAACAAGTTCACTACTGCACAGCTCACCTTACTCGGCCTGATGGTCGCTATCTTACTGGTGATGTCCTACACACCGCTCGGGTACTTAAACATTGGCCCACTCGCGATTTCGTTTAACGTGATCCCGGTGGC
>CAKQWR010000189.1 GCA_934279105.1 uncultured Oribacterium sp.
TAGCCGTTCTGGAATGCGTAGTTCGCCATAACGGTGCCCTGGAACGGATCGAGGAAGCAGACTCTGAAGTAGTAGTCATTGCCCTGGGTAACCTGCGGGTTCGTGCAGGATGCGCCGATCGCCGGGATCTTCGCATCGGCGAAAATCTGACCTGCTGCGATGGAAACACCGGAGCCATAGGATCCGAGAACCACGCTGACCTTGTCACCAACCAGCTTGTTCGCTGCGCTGACGGCCTCGGTCTTATCTGACTTATTGTCGACCTCGTCAAGCTCGATCGTATACTCGGTATCACCGATCTTTACGGTCTTGTGGGTTTCATTTGCATAACGCATACCAAGTACTTCCTGGAATCCACCACCACCGTTCTCACCGGTCGTCGGCTCAAATACACCGATCTTGATGACGTTGCCGCCGGACTTTCCGGATGAAGATCCTGCTGCCGGGGTTGAAGAAGCGCCACACGCCGCAAGAGATGCGGTCATCGTCGCTGCGAGTCCAAGTGATACGAGCTTTGATAATTTCATAATCTCCTCCTCTAATGTCGTTTCGGACATTTTCTTCTTAAATGTACGAGCTGCACGGACGTTTGTCCGCTCATCTCGTACATTTGCTTTATTTTATCACTTCATCACGCGAATGCAAGAGGAATTCACGCGAAAGTTTGATAAAATCGTTTTGATACAACAAAAAGGAGCCATCGCCTAAGCGACAGCTCCCTTGCTGCATCCAAACCGGACATGTATGATGTTTCTTACTATAATAAGGGCAATTTCGTTTGTCAATCACGAACGGAATTGTTTCTGATTTCGTAAAGATGTGCCGTCACCGGTGTTTCGGCGGCTGCGGCCACGGCTGCGACCGCGCTCGGTGGGAATGCGCGATGCGTCGCTTCTGCGCTGAGACAGATGTTCACGGAAGCGTTCGTCATCTGCATGCGTGCGCGCGAGCTGCTGCCCGTGCAGTCGCGGAATGTCTTCCGTTGCCTGCATCATACTGGTGTGCGGTGTTTCATCCGCTCGCGGCGCCGTTCTCGAGCGTGCGCTCTGACGTCTGCGCTGCGGTTCATCGTTACTTCCCGTCCGCGCGCGACGGTCTTTTCGTTCGCGGCGTCGCTCAACGAGGGCGAGGAACTCTTCCTGGGACATTTCCATCTCCTGGAGGCGCTGTGCACGGCGTTCCTGCATGCGGCGGTTCAGCTTCCGGTCGTCATGAACGTTCTTCAGGCCGACGGCGGTACCGGAGCCGAGAATAAAGAAGGCCATGACAGCGACGATCGTCAGGACACTGACGGAGGTCGCAACTGCCACCTTCGTGCTGGTCGGCGTCTCATGAAGGATGACTTCGATGGTCGGCTCCTTTTGAATGTAGTATCGGCCGACCGTCATACCATCCGCGAGATACTCGATCTGTGCGATCGTATGCGTCGGTACACCGGACGATGGTATGTTGTAATTCAGCTTATAGCTGATGCCGTCCTGGCTCGATCCCTTCGGGAGAGACAACAGCACATCCCCCTCGACATGAATGTCCGATGACTTGCAGTTTTCATCGACGATGGTATCGGCGACGAAACGATTCCGAAGCTCCTCCTGATTAAAGAGTGATGGTGACGCCAGCTGGTTTTCGGTCTGATTGAAGCCGAGGTCCAGCAGTGCCTTTGTGTCGATGTAGTGCGACGGATTCTTATCCTGAAGCACGACCGCCACCAGCTTCCGTCCATCCTGCTCCGCCATGGTAATCAGCGTATTGCCGGCGAGCTTCGTGTAACCGGTCTTGCCGGCCACGACGCGAGCATCTGAATACGCCGTGTCCTTCCGAAGCATCTTGTGCTCCATGTAGACGGTCTTGCCGCCCGGATTCCGTATGGTCCCCGCCAGCTTATACGACGCATGCGACTCAATCTCCAGAAAATCCTTGTTCTTCATCGCGGCGGCACCGATCAGCGCCATATCATAGGCACTCGTATAGTGGTCCTCCGCATAGAGGCCGGACGGATTCGAGAAGTGACTGTCCTGACAGCCGAGCCGCGCCGCCTCCTCGTTCATCATCTCCGCGAACGCCTCACGCGACCCCGCCACATGACAGGCCAGTGCATTGCCGCACTCATTCGCCGACTTCAGCAGCAGCGCATATAGGCAGTCACGCACGGTAAGTACGTCGCCCTCCTCGATCTGCGCATTCGACGACCCGGCGTCAACATTGTACACATCATCATGGCTGAAGGTCACCTTCTCATCGAGGTTGCAGTGTTCGAGCACCACGAGCGCCGTCAGCACCTTCGTGATGGAGGCCGGTGCCTTCTTTTCATGCATGTTTTTCTGAAATAAAACCGCCCCCGTGTCCGCGTCGATCACGATACCGGACTCCGCCATCAGCTCAGTGTACGGAAAATTCCACGCCGCGTATGCGCGCATCGAGAGGAGCGGCGCCCCCAGGGTACATATAAAAATGGTCATGAGGACGAGCGCGCACGTTTGGTGCCATCGCCCAGGATGATGTTGAATCATTCGTTTTCCTTCTCGCCCGCTCGGCCTGGCCGCAGCGGGGCATTTCATAATT
>CAKQWR010000190.1 GCA_934279105.1 uncultured Oribacterium sp.
GTGCAGTGCTCATCCTCCATGACGAAGTGGTAGCTGCCGATGACGACCTTCTTCTCGCCGACATGACTGCTCACGCCATGTGCCACGATGTACTCCACCTTTGTATGCAGCTCCTCGTGGTTAAGCCCTTTTTCCTGTGCGCCGCGAACGATGGCATTCGCCATGGAATGCGGATAATGCTCCTCGAGACAGGCCGCTACGCGAAGCATCTCATTGGGAGCATTGCCCCCGAACGAAACAACATCGACGAGTCGCGGTACCGCGTAGGTCAGGGTGCCGGTCTTGTCGAAGACGATGGTATCCGCCTCGGAGACGGCCTCCATGAACTTACCGCCCTTGATGGAAATACCGTAATTCCGCGCTTCCTTAATCGCTGACAGCACCGCAAGCGGCACCGAGAGCTTCAGGGCACAGGAGTAGTCCACCATCAGGAAGGACAGCGCCTTCGTGAGATTCCGAGTCAGAAGATACGTCGCCGCAAAACCGGCGAAACTATATGGTACGAGTGAATCTGCGAGCCGGTAGGCCTTCGCCTCCGCATCGGATTTCAGCTTCTCGGACTCCTCGATCATATGCACGATCTGGTCGTACTTGCCCTTGCCCGACTCCTTCTTCACCTCGACGAGGCACTCACCCTCCTCGACCACGGTGCCGGCATAGACATAGCTGCCCTCGGTCTTCGGAACCGGAGCCGACTCTCCGGTCATCGTCGCCTGGTTGACCGTCATCTCACCGGAGATGACCACACCCTCGAGCGGGATGATATCAGAGCTTCGAAGCACGATCACATCGCCGGCATGGATCTTTCCGAGCGGCATTTCGATTTCCTGCTCGCCCTTCCGCACCCACGCGCGATCGACGTTCAGCGACATGGCGCGTGCCAGATCGCCGACCGACTTCTTCCGTGTCCAGTCTTCGAGCGTCTCACCGATATCGAGGAAGAACATGATGGACGATGCCGTCGCGTAGTCTGCACGAAGAATCGAGGTCGTCACCGCGATACCATCAAGCAGCTCGACCTTCAGAGAAGCGCTGCCCAGCGAGTGCAGTGCCTTCCATACATATGGGATTCCCTTTATCATCGTACGAAGCATCCGAAGCGGTGCCGGCAACAAAAGCTTTGCAGCGTTGTGCGTCAGTACCTGAAGCATCAGTCGCTCCTGATACTCACGGTTCAGTTTTCGTCCCGTTTCCTCCGGAACCAGCGCCACTACCTGCTCAGAAGTCTCATCGTACGATGCCAATGCCTCCATCAGGATGCGTCTCTGTTCGTTGTGGTGCGCCGTGAACTGCGTCGCAGTAGAGTTGCCCCTGCGGGAGGTGACAGCACAAGACGACGGTCGAGATGCAGCTGTGGTGATGGTTTGTGTGCCGCCTGCATTGGCCGACGGAGCTGTGGCGATCGCAGCTGTGCAGGTGGTGACGGCTTGGGCGGCGCCTGCATTGGCGGACGGACGAGTAAATTCAATCGTGGCATTGCCTGTGCGCTCGTCGACCGCTGCATTCTTCACGCCCGAGACGTTTTTCAGATAATATTCCAGTAGATCGGCCTGCCGAAGCGACATGTGCTCCTTCGGAATCCGGAGGCGCAACCGATGCTCGGATTCATGTAAAACGAAGCATTTCATGCGTACTTACGCCTCTTCCTTTGTGTCCGCCTGATCAGATCCAGCCTGTGCACCCTGAGATTTCAAACATCCACAAGCCTTCTCACCGGTACACTTCTTCGTTTCCTCAACGAGGGCTTCAGCCTCAGCCAGACGCTCTGCCGCCTCGGCCTCATAGCGTTCTTCATTGATATCCTTCGCATCTGCATAGATATCACCGCAGTTCTCCTTCAGAGTCGCAGTCGTCTTCATCACACTGTCCTTGCCGCGCAGAACCGCCGCCGTGCACTGCGTATATAACTTCTTTGCATCTTTGCTGGCAAGCACCGCGATACCAGCAGTCCCAAACAGCACGCCACCTGCAAAAACACCAAGCTTCTTCAGATTCTTTAAATCCTTTACCTTCAACATGATTCCATCCTCCTGATTGATCAAAAAACATTGGCTCGCGGAAACAACATCGACTCACACTGAAGATTCATAGGCATCGCGTCGGAGATTTCTTCGACATTGCGCCAGAGATTTCCTCCGGTCTTCTGACAAAGATCTGTTTGTCTTTACGCCGGAAGTTTTACTCGTTTCAACAAGAATCTTTCAGCATTTTTATGTTAGTTCCTGCTAACTTTTAAATGTTAGTGCTAGCTAACTGTAAAGTCAAGAAAAATCGTATGAAAGGTAATTCACTTTTCGCATGATAAATATAACAGCAGGCCAGATGGCCGTGCATGGTTGAACCTGATCATGACATATCGAAAGCCAAGGTTAATGGCTACGAATTTACAAGGCTCCTCCCACCACCCAAGGGCAGTTGGTTTCCGCTTATAACAAACGAAAAGTTTTTATTTATGAAAGTGAGAAGGCGCCGCTCGATGTCTCCGCTGTGTATCTGATGATCGAAACCTATTTGACGTGATCATGGACGATTGCAAGAATCACTCCCTGATGTA
>CAKQWR010000191.1 GCA_934279105.1 uncultured Oribacterium sp.
ATGCCGAGCAGTACCGCGAGCTGTTTCTTCATGCCCTTCGAAAAGGTCTGGACTTTTCTCCGTCCATCGAGCTCGAAGCTCTTTAAAAGCTTTCCGAATCGATCTGTATCAAATTTCGGATAGATGCCCTTATAAAATGTCTTCATATCATCCGGCGTACCATTGCCGAGAAAATACGGTTCATCCGGAATATAAAAGCAGCGCGCTTTCACCCGGATATCCTCGAAGACAGACTCTCCATCGAGGGTGATCGTGCCTTCATCCGGCTTCAGAATTCCCGCCGCCATCCGAAGAAATGTACTCTTTCCGGCACCGTTCGTACCGATCAGACCGAACACCGTTCCGTCCTGAATCTCTGCATGGATATGGTCCACCGCAGTTACGCCCTGAAAGCGTTTCGTCAGATTGTCCGCCTTTATCATCTTCTGCCTCCTGTTTCCGTTTCAGATTCTACGCCTGCGTCCGAGCCCTGGCCTGCGCCCGCATCCGGCCCTGTCTTCGGATCCTGTTCGTAGTTCTGAGCTACCTGCGCCTGAAATGCCTCCATCGTGATGCCGGCGTTCCGCGCGTCCTCGATCAACAGCGCGAGCTCCTGCCAGATTTCAATCTGTTTCTTCGCCCGAATCTGGTGGTTTTCCGCCACGAAGCTGCCGCGTCCCTTCACCGAGTAGATATAGCCCTGTCGCTCGAGCTCCGCGTATGCCCGCTGGATCGTATTCGGATTGATCGAGAGCTCCGTCGCGAGGCTCCGGACGGACGGCAGCTGGCTGTCCTGCGCGAGCACGCCGCGAACCATCAGATCCGACAGCTTTTCCACGATCTGCTCATAGAGAGGACGTCGATCCTTATAATCGATGAGAATCATATCCGCTATCCCCTTTCTGCTACATTAAGTAAATCGTTAAAGTAAGTGATTCAAGTTGATCAGCCGAACCAACTGTACTAACTGTCTTAATACAGTTGAAGTATATATTCAGACACTCTGTTTGTCAATGCTCTAAATTCTGACAAATTTATGATAAAAGAGTCGCAACCTACTTATTTCCTATGAAATATGCTATACTTCTGTTCAGCTTTATGACTTCAAACATAGACATAAACAGAAGGACAGCGAGGAGACGATTATGGAAATATATATGATTCGCCATGGGGAAACGATGTGGAACCAGCAGCACCGGCTGCAGGGACGGAAGGATATCCCTTTAAATGATGTAGGCCTGGCAGGCGCGAGAATCGCATCCGAGGCACTGAAGGACATTCATTTTGATCGTGTCTTCTCAAGCCCTCTGGTTCGTGCGAAGAAGACGGCCGAAATCATCCTGAAGCATCACCCTGATCTCAGCATCGAAACACTCGACGATCTCCAGGAGATCGCATTCGGCACCGGCGAAGGCATCGAAATGCGTGATGATGTTCCGCACACGGAAGCAGAGATGGAAATTCTCGATCACCTGAAGCGCTGGTTCGCCTATCCGGATACCGTGGCACCACTGCCAGGCGGTGAAGCCATTCGAGATGTGAAGCTTCGAATCGAACATTTCCTCGATACTTATATCTATCCGAATGAGCAGAATTACGAGCGCGTGATGGTCACCTGCCACGGTGGCATCCTGCGCGGCATCGAGAGCATCGTCCGGAATCTCAGCGACGCCGATTACTGGGACGGAGGCATCGTTCCGAACTGCGGTGCGATGGTCCTCGAACTGAAGGACGGAAAGCTCACGATTGAGAAGGTCATCGACCTCATCAACCAGACCGAAACCGTCGTCGGCCTCGGCACACACAGACCAAGACACTGAATATCCATGAGAGGGCCGTGCGAAGCGCGGAGAGGCGCATGGATGCCCCCGGGCATCGTATGGCATCGTCTCCTTGTATCTACATATCGCCGAAGGGCGACTGTCAGAAGCCATACTGTGCTTCTGACAGTCGCCCTTCGGCTTATTTAGAAATTATTTCGTCTCGCTGTGTGGCGGAGCCATGTGTCCACGCATCATGGAGAACGTATCCATCGGATACTTCTCGAGGTTATCGAGAATCTTACGATCATCTGCCTGATTCAGAAGATCCTGACGAGACTTACGAAGCTCCATCTCGGTCTTGTGCTTACTTGGGCCACCGACGCAGCCGCCCTCGCAGACCATACCCTCGATGAAATCCTCCGGGAGCTTGCCGAGCTTGAGAAGTGTCAGCGCTGCTGTGCACTCCTTACCGCCGGCTGCTGCACGAAGCTTGATACCGGTCGTATCCTCGTTCCGCTCACGCATCACCTCCATAACCGCGTTTGCAACGCCGCCGGATGTTGCGAAGCTCTTGCCCCAGATGGACGACTCCTGATACGGGTCAACCACCGGCTTCATCTCCACATTCTTCGAGGCCATCATCGTGGTCATCTCGCCAAATGTGAGAACGTAGTCTGCATTGCCCTCGATACCCATCTCGTGGGACTCGGACTTCTTCGCGATGCACGGTCCGATAAATACGGTCTTGCAGCCCGGGTGGGT
>CAKQWR010000192.1 GCA_934279105.1 uncultured Oribacterium sp.
ACCCGCGGACGCTGCCAGAGCTACGTCGACAACTCCGTCGGCATCATCACCGCTCTGACACCACACATCGGCTATGAGCACGCCGCTGATATCGCGAAGGAAGCCATCCGCACCGGTGCTTCTGTGAAGGACCTCATCCTCCAGAAGGGTATCCTGACGCAGGAGAACATCGATAAGATTCTCGACACCCACGCCATGACCAGCCCGGGCATCTCCGCAAGAGAGCTGCTGGAGTAATCCATGAACTATGCGCTGCCGACGATCAGCTCGAAGTGCCGGCGTTTCGTTTTGAGTATGCCTTCCTTCTGCAGCTTCGAGAGTTCTACGGACATGGCGGCGCGGTCCACGCAGAGATAGTCGGCGAGCTGCTGCCGGTCGAAGGGGATGTCAAAGGAGAGCGATGCCTGCCGGACGGATTCAGAGGAAAGATACGACAGGAGCTTCTCTCGGGTAGAGCGTTTGCTGACGTGCGTGATCTTATCATTGAAGACCAGCAGCCGGTTCGCAAGCACGCTGACCAGATTTCGAATCAGCTTCTGATGATGGTCGCAGGCGGTCGGGCAGCTCGTCAGAAGGCGCTTCACATTCAGAAAGAGAAGCGTACAATCGTCCTCGGCGACAGCATTGACGTTCAGAACCGTGCCGGACGTCGCCGCATAGGGCTCCCCGAAAAAGTCGCCCGCCATGCACTTCGAGAGGATATTCCGGTGCCCCCAGAGGTCCTCCTGGAGGATGAGCACCGAGCCGGACAGCACGAGACCCATGACCTCGGTCGTATCGCCCGCGCGCAGGATATACGCACCCCGCGGCCGCGTGACCGTGGACGCCTGCACACAGTGAAGAATCGACAGAATCTCCTCATCGCTGAGGTCTGTAAAAAACGGACAGCTCCGTAATATCGGTAAATATTTCTGCATTGCCCCTCCGATTTGTTTGAAATCAAACATACAACTTCGCTTAAATATACTATGATCGGGTCACAAATGCAAAATCATCTTCGATGCCGGGCCAATGTCTTCATCGGGATGATGAAATCTGGTTTACATAAAACGGAGGATGACGAGATGATACGAAAGCTTATTCATATCGATGAGGATAAATGCAACGGCTGTGGGATCTGTGCCAGCGCCTGCCATGAGGGCGCGATCGGCATCGTGGATGGAAAAGCGAAGCTCCTGAGAGACGACTACTGTGACGGCATGGGCGACTGCCTGCCGACCTGTCCGACGGGCGCGATCAGCTTCGAGGAGCGTGAGGCTGCGGCGTATGATGAGATCGCGGTTCAGGAAAACAAGAAGAAAAAAGAACTTCAAGAAAAGATGAAGCATATGCACGAGGGCGGCTGCCCGGGCTCTAGAGTCCGGATGATGCAGCATGCAGAGGAGGCGCATGCGACCGCCGGCGGGCACACCGGCACTGTATCTCAGCTTCGCAACTGGCCGGTACAGATTAAGCTTGCTCCGGTAAATGCACCGTACTTCGATGGTGCGAAGCTGCTGATCGCCGCCGACTGTACCGCATATGCCTACGCAAACTTCCATCAGGAATTCATCCGCGGCAGGGTCGCACTAGTGGGCTGCCCGAAGCTCGATGATGTCGATTACAGCGAAAAGCTGACAGAGATCATCCGGAACAACGACATCCAGAGCGTCACCATCGTCCGTATGGAGGTGCCATGCTGCGGCGGTCTCGAAATGGCCGCGAAGAAGGCACTGCAGGAAAGTGGCAAGTTTATCCCATGGCAGGTGGTCACGATCAGCATCGACGGAAAAATTCTGGATTGATTGAGGTATAGAATGATGAAGAAAGAGATGCTTCATGTTCAGCATCGATGGCAGAATCCTGGACTGACCGAGGTGCAGTATGACAAATAAAGAAATGCTTCAGGTTCAGCACGCACAGATCGCCGGATACTCCGACACCGCTGAACATGTCCGTAATGATGAGAAAATAGAGGTGATCGTCCGCTTGCAGGATGCGCTGACCGGCGCACTGATCGGTCTCGCGAGAGCCATCGATGATCCGGCGACCGTTTCCGACGAAACATGGACAGTCATGACGGAAGGACTGCTGGCTACTGCGCCCGATGTCTGCCTGGACGATACTGCCACCGCCACTGATGTCCACTCGGACGATGCTGCCACCACGTCCGATGTCTGCCCCGACGATGTTACCACCGCCCTCGATGCTCACCAGGTCGATGCTGCGATCGAAGCGCTGATTAGAAAAGTCAATGCAGAAAAAGAACGGCTCGCGCCTGGGTGCAGTCAGTGTATGGCGCCATGCGGCCGAACGGCCGACTATGATATGCAGGCGCTGTGGACCGCTGAAGAAGAGGTCCGCACGCTCAAGCTTCGCATCCTCGCCGACCTCCGCGAAATAGCAGCGCATATCGCTCACGCACCTGCGCAGCAGGACGAAGAAACCGACGTGTACCCGCTCCTCTCCGAAGCACTGTTTAAAATCGGATATGACGAAAGCGCGGAATCACTG
>CAKQWR010000193.1 GCA_934279105.1 uncultured Oribacterium sp.
ATCGTGCGGAAGGCCGACCCGGACGAGCTCAGCGAGCTTCATTACAGCGGCCGCCTCATCGATGTGTCCGCCCTGCGCGACAGCTACGACCGTCTGTCCGCCTCGGTCAATGCACACATCGACCACCTCTCGGAGAGTGATCGGACCATGGCCATCTGGGGTGCGAGCCACCAGGGCTTCACCCTCGCCGCGACCACGAAACTCGGCGGAAAAGTGCAGTACATCATTGACTCCGCCCCGTTTAAGCAGGGACGCTTCTCCCCGGCCTCGCACATCCCAATCGTGGCCCCGGACTACGTCGAAACCCACCCGGTCGATGAAATCCTCATCGTCGCCCCAGGCTACACCGACGAAATCGCCGGCATTATCCGCAGTCGCTTCGGAGAAAACATCCGCATCCTCGTACTGCGCACCGACCGCATCGAAGAGTACAGCGCGGAAGAGTAAGGCATCGCCTGTGCGCTCACTCCGAGGCGGTTTTGAGACTTCATTGGAAATGCGCAGGGCTACTGATTTTGCAATAGAGAAGGATGGCATGGCTGTTGTGCGTGTCTGTTCTGTAGCCTTCTCTGATTTTCGCAATAGAGCAGAATGGCGGAATCTGGCATTATTATTTTTGGAATTTACGCAATAGTGCTTAAATGAAGATTTTGACATTAACAGAGTTTGACTATAGTTTGGATTTTTGAAATTTGACATTAACTATTTTCGCAATATGACGAGAAGTGCAAAACGACATTATATAGAATGAACATTATGACGCAATACGCTTGAAAACGCTAAAAAGGCATTAGGTGCATGTAATGTCAGAATCGGCTATCAAGCGCTATAGTGTTAAATCATCAAAACAGCTTGCCTTGAAGCGGCAAGGGCACTCAAAAATATAATGCCGGATTTCTCTTTTTTACATATTGTAAAAGTGTTAATGTCAAATTATGTGATTCTTTACTATTGTGAAAAACATGAGCCCACAAACCCACATGCACACGGTGTAAAGATCGGCCCGCACCACATCAAGAACGACTGGCGTGCCACGAACCCACTTGCATGCGATGTAAAAACCTGAGGAGCAGTTTATCGCAGTGGGTATGCAGCGAGATCTGACGCGTAATGTGAGATCATGCCGCTTCGCACGATTGCGAAACAACATATCATCAACGGAAATAGAAGAGAAGGAGCGTGTATTATGAAAGCGCTTGTGCTGAAAGGAAAAGGAAATATCGCCTACATCGAGAAGGAGATGCCGTCGCTGGCGGCGCCGCATGGTGCGCTGCTGAAGCCGGTGCTGGTGTCGCCGTGTACCTCGGATGTTCATACCATCTGGCAGGGCAGTCCGAAGCGTCCGGATCTGACCCTCGGGCATGAAGTGATCGCCCGCGTCGAAGCAATCGGCGATGAAGTGCAGGATTTCCACCCAGGCGATCTCGTCGCAGTCTCTGCCATCACACCCGACTGGAGCCAGCCGGACGTCGAAGAAAACTATGCGCACGCCGGCCACAATTTCAGTGCGCACATGCTCGGCAATACGATCGATGGTGCATTTCAGGAGCTGTTTTATCTTCCATATGCCGATCGAAACCTCGCGCATATCCCAGACGGACTCTCGCTCGATGACGCGCTCATGTGCGTGGACGTCATCCAGACCGGCTTCACCGCTGTAGAGGAGGCCAATGTCTCTGCCGGCGATACAGTCGTGGTCCTCGGCATCGGTGCCATCGGTCTTGCGGCGATTCTCGGCGCGAAGCTCGCCGGTGCCCGCACCATTTACGCCGTCGGCTCCAGCCCGGAAAACACCCGCATCGCAGAATCGATGAGCGATACGACCTGCCACGTCGAGGTGCTGAACTACCGCACGCTCCGTTGTCCGCTGCCGGCCGGCATGCATCCACTCGCAAACGCCACCGGCTCCCCGGTCGTGAACTACGTCCTCACGAAAACGAACACGAAAGGCGTCGATAAGGTCCTCATCTGTGGTGGCAGCGACCTCGCATTCCCGCAGGCCATCGACATGGTGAAGTACGGCACCGGCGTCGTCTCGAACGTCATGTATTATGGCGCTGACCTCGACACACAGGGCGGTGAACTGAAGACACTCGAAGCGATGAACAGCGCAGAAGCGTACCTCACCGCCTCTGCAGACGCCGTCGCTGCAGCGACCGCTGTCCACACGCCGGACCATGCTTCGGGCGACGAAACTGTCACGAATCCGCAGCAGAGTAGTATAGCCACTTCTCCGAGCAACCCTGCTCCACAGCAGCCATCCTATGCGGTCCCTGGGGATGTATTGCGGAAGACCCACACGGTAACGCTCAACGAGAACATCGACAGCATCCAGATTCCGAAGTTTTCGATTGGTCGCGGCATGGCCGGAAAAACCCTGAAGTTTTCCCTGAGCAAGGGCGGACGCCAGAACCTCCAACGCGTGATGCATATCGTACAGGAGAGCGGTGTACATCCGTCCATCTTCATCACGAAACA
>CAKQWR010000194.1 GCA_934279105.1 uncultured Oribacterium sp.
AGACGCTCGGTATACTCGATGACGCGCTCCTTCGCCTTCGGGGTCAGGCTGCGCTCTGGATATACGGAGATGGAGTCGCCGGAGTGGATACCCGTACGCTCGATATGTTCCATGATACCCGGGATCAGGATGTCATGACCATCGCAGATCGCATCGACCTCGAGCTCTGTACCACGAATGTACTTATCGACGAGAATCGGGTGCTCCTGTGCGATCTGGTTGATTTCGCCGATGTACTCGTCGATATCCTGATCGCTGATGGCGATACGCATGCCGGCACCGCCAAGTACGTAGGAAGGACGAACCAGTACCGGATAGCCCAGTACATGGGCTGCTTCCTTCGCTTCCTCCGCCGTAAATACGGTCTGACCTGCGGCACGCTGGCAGCCGGTCTGCTGAAGGATCTCATCGAAACGCTCACGGTCCTCAGCGGCATCGACATCATCCTGCTGCGTTCCGAGGATCGGTACACCCATCTTCTCGAGGGCATCCGCAAGCTTGATGGCCGTCTGTCCACCGAACTGAACGACCGCTCCGTCCGGCTTCTCAACATCCACTACGTTCCGTACATCTTCCGGTGTCAACGGCTCGAAGTAGAGCTTATCTGCGATATCGAAGTCCGTGGAAACGGTCTCCGGGTTGTTGTTGATGATGATGGTCTCGTAGCCTTCACGCTCGAACTGCCATGTGCTGTGTACAGAACAGAAGTCAAACTCGATACCCTGACCGATACGGATCGGGCCGGAGCCGAGAACCAGTACCTTCTTTTTCTTGTTCGGATCACGGAATGCACCCGTTGCCTCGTTCTCCGAGCCGAATACGCTGTAGTAGTACGGAGTCTCTGCCTCGAACTCTGCGGCACAGGTATCAACCATCTTGAACGCAGCATGGATATCCCACTTGTCACGCATCTCGCGGATCTCGTCCTCGCTGTAGCCGGTGAGGCGGGCAATGACGTTGTCCGGGAATTCGATGCGCTTCGCTTCGCGAAGCAGTGTCTCGTTCATGGACTCGCTGTGGAGTCTGTTCTCCATGTCTACGATGATCTTCAGCTTATCGATGAACCACTCATCGATCTTCGTAATGCTGTGGATCTCCTCGTAGCTGTAACCACGGCGGAGTGCCTCTGCGATAACCCAGATACGACGGTCATCGACGCGGTGAAGCAGCTTATGAAGATCATGATCGTCGAGTTCGGTGAAGTCATAGGACATCAGAGAATCGACATGCTGCTCCAGGGAGCGGATCGCCTTCATAAGACCACCCTCGAAGTTGTTGGCGATCGCCATAACCTCACCGGTTGCCTTCATCTGGGTGCCGAGGGTGTGCTCAGCGGTGATAAACTTATCGAACGGAAGACGCGGCATCTTTACGACACAGTAGTCGAGCATCGGCTCGAAAGATGCATAGGTCTTACCGGTAACGGCATTCTTGATCTCATCGAGGGTGTAGCCCAGCGCGATCTTCGCCGCTACCTTCGCAATCGGGTAACCGGTTGCCTTCGATGCGAGGGCAGAGGATCTCGATACACGAGGATTTACCTCGATGACACAGTACTCGAAGCTCTCCGGATTCAGCGCATACTGTACATTACATCCGCCGGTGATGCCGAGCTCCGTGATGATGTTCAGCGCGGAAGTACGGAGCATCTGATACTCCTTATCCGACAGGGTCTGTGACGGCGCAACGACGATGGAGTCACCTGTGTGGACGCCGACCGGGTCGAGGTTCTCCATGTTACAAACGGTGATTACATTGCCCGCAGAATCACGCATTACCTCGTACTCGATTTCCTTCCAGCCGGCGATGCAACGCTCGACCAGAACCTCGTGTACACGGCTGAGACGAAGACCATTCTCGAGGATCTCCTGGCACTGCTCACGGTTCTCTGCGATACCACCGCCGGAACCACCGAGGGTGTATGCCGGACGAAGAACGACCGGATAACCGATCTCTTCTGCCACTTCGAGACCATGCTCGAGGGAGTGAACGACCTCTGACTTCGCTACCGGCTCACCGATCTTCTCCATGGTCTCCTTGAACATGAGACGATCCTCGGCCTTCTTGATCGTGAGGGCTGTGGTACCGATGAGGCGCACGTTGTGGGATGCGAGGAAACCGGACTCATCCAGTGCCATCGCAAGGTTCAGACCTGCCTGTCCACCGAGGGTCGGCAGGATGGAGTCTGGCTTCTCCTTCTCGATCAGCTTCTCCAGTACATCTACGGTCAGCGGCTCAATGTATACATGATCCGCGATATCCTTATCGGTCATGATGGTCGCCGGGTTTGAGTTCAGCAGAACGACCTCAACGCCCTCTTCCTTCAGTGAACGGCAGGCCTGAGTGCCGGCATAGTCGAACTCCGCAGCCTGACCGATGACGATCGGACCAGAGCCGATCATCAGGACCTTCTTAATACTTGTATCTCTCATGTTCAGCCCTCCATCATCTTCATAAAGCGATCAAACAGGTA
>CAKQWR010000195.1 GCA_934279105.1 uncultured Oribacterium sp.
AGGGCCTCGGTAACCAGTTCCTGTCAAACATTCGAGAGACCGACGCTATCGTGCACGTCGTTCGTTGCTTCGATGATGACAACATCGTGCATGTCGATGGTTCCGTCGATCCACTGCGTGATATCGAGACCATCAATCTCGAGCTGATCTTCTCTGACCTCGATCTCCTCGATCGTCGTCTCGCGAAGACGAAGAAGCTCGCGATGAACGATAAGGATGCGAAGGCAGAGTATGCGCTTCTCACGGAGCTCCACGATCACCTCGAGGCGGATAAGCTGGCCATCAGCTTCGATGCCGGTGACGATGATAAGAACGCCTTCATTGACACCCTGGATCTCCTGACCCGTAAGCCGGTCATCTATGCAGCGAACGTATCAGAGGATTCCGTCGCAGATGATGGTGCGTCCAATGAATACGTCCAGAAGGTACGTGAGTACGCAGCAGAGAACGGCTCCGGTGTATTTGTGATTTCCGCTCAGATCGAGGAGGAAATTTCCGAGCTCGAAGAAGACGAAAAGGCAGAGTATCTCGAGTCACTCGGCATGAATGAGTCCGGTCTCGATAAGATCGTGCGTGCATCTTATGATCTTCTGGGACTGATGTCCTTCCTGACCGCTGGTGAGAAGGAGTCCAGAGCATGGACCATCAAGAAGGGAACGAAGGCACCACAGGCTGCCGGCAAGATCCACTCCGATTTCGAGCGTGGCTTCATCAAGGCTGAGATCATCAATTATCAGGATCTCCTCAACTGCGGTTCCATCGCAGCGGCACGTGAAAAAGGCCTCGTTCGCATGGAAGGCAAGGACTACGTGATGCAGGATGGCGACGTCGTTGAGTTCCGTTTCAACGTATAAATTCATAGCATGACGAAAAAGAAGCTTCCTAATGGAGAAGCTTCTTTTTTAGCGCCATACAAGTGCAGATGTTAGAGAGTGATTCACTCTGACATCTGCATTTCTCTTTTTGTTTGCCGATTCGAGAGGAAAGCCCGGAGGGCGGGCCACCGAAAGCCATACGAAGAGGACGCGTAAAAATCAAAATCGAGCACTTAGAACCAGTTGGAGTATGTTTCCTTAACTTCCTCCGCAACACGGAGTTTCCATCAAGGAAACTCCGTCGATTGCGGAGGACCTACTGGTTCTTCGTGCTCGATTTCAGATTTTTCCGTCCTCGCAGTATTGTGCTTTCAGTGGCCCGCCCTCCGGGCTCTCCTCTCGAAAGCGCAAGCTTTTTTTATTATTGTAGTATCCTAACTTGACACTGACCCCAAATTAGCGCATTATTATGGCATGAAGTGGTAAGAAGTGGTAGAAAGTGGTAGAAAAGGGAAAATGTCATTCACAGGAGAGTATCGCCACAATCTAGATGCCAAAGGCAGACTGATCATACCGGCCAAGTTTCGGGACCAGCTCGGAGAAGAGTTTACGGTTACCAGAAGCCTGGACGGTTGTCTTGCTATGTACGCATCTACGGAGTGGCAGGCCCTCGAAGATAAGCTGAATGAACTACCGATGACAAATGAGAAGGCGAGAAGCCTGAAGCGCTTTTTACTTGGTTCTGCGGCAGCCTGCGAGCTCGATAAGCAGGGCCGGATTCTTCTTCCGCAGGTTCTCCGCGACAGGGCAGGACTGGATAAAGACATTACTTTACTCGGTGTGGGTGATCATATCGAGATCTGGAATACAAGCACGTACGAAGAAAAGTACAGCTTCGATGACGAGGCTGCACTCGAGGCAGATTGGGAGGGCTTAGGTGTCTGAGTTTAAGCATTATTCCGTACTTCTCCATGAGACCGTGGATGGACTCAACATCAAGCCGGATGGCATCTATGTGGACGGAACCCTGGGGGGTGGCGGACATGCCCATGAGGTATGTACCCATCTCTCTTCGGCTGGTCGACTGATCGGAATCGATCAGGATAAAGATGCGATTCAGGCAGCGAGTGAACGGCTTTCAGATGTACAGGATCGCGTGACGATCGTCCGCAGTAATTATGAGAGAATCGACGATGTTTTAAAGGAGCTTGGTATCGAGAAGGTCGATGGGATCTACCTCGATCTCGGTGTCTCCAGTTACCAGCTGGACACAGCAGAGCGTGGCTTCAGTTATCGAAGCGATGCACCGCTCGATATGCGGATGGATGACCGAAATCCGATTACCGCTGCCGACATCGTAAACGATTATAGTGAATCTGAACTTTTCCATATGATTAAGAACTATGGAGAGGATCGCTTCGCACAGAACATCGCGAAGCATATTTGTCAGTACCGTGCGACGAAGCGCATCGAGACGACGCTGGAGCT
>CAKQWR010000196.1 GCA_934279105.1 uncultured Oribacterium sp.
ACGAAGCTTAGAAACGTTATCAACGGTGGTGTAATCGAGCGTACATTCCGTCCGACCGAGAAGTTCCCGCCAGCACATATCGACCGTCAGGATATGCAGTATCTCTACGATGATGGCGACATGTACAACTTTATGAACCCGGAGACCTTCGAGCAGATTTCCCTTTCTCACGAGCAGATCTCAGATGAGATGAAGTTCGTTAAGGAGAACGAGACCGTTCGTGTGGATTCTTACCAGGGTAAGGTATTCGCTGTTGAGCCGCCTCTGAAGGTCACCCTTGAGGTTACTCATACTGAGCCGGGCGTAAAGGGTAACACCGCTACCGGTGCTCAGAAGCCAGCTACACTTGAGACAGGTGCAGAGATCATGGTTCCGCTGTTCATCAATATCGGTGACAAGGTTATCGTATCCACTCAGACTGGTGAGTACGAGTCCCGCGGCTAATATCTGCGTGATCAGAACATATACGGAGCGATCCGTTTGTGAGAAGGTTTCCCAAACGGGAGACCTTCTTTTTTACATTTATAGTTAAAGGAGTATTGATTTGACTACGATTCTTAATGTTATCACCGATGCAGTGCGGACTGCGTTTGTGCTGGCCGGCTATGATGCAGAGCTCGGACGTGTATCGATTTCCAACCGTCCGGATCTATGTGAGTATCAGTCGAACGGTGCGATGGCTGGTGCGAAGCAGTATCATAAGAAGCCGATGGATATCGCAAACGAAGTGGTGGAAAAGCTGAAGACCATGCAGCAGGGCGATATCGTCATGTTTTCCGAGGTTTCCGCGGTTATGCCGGGCTTCATCAATCTGAACGTTTCCGAGGAACTCACCACGAAGTATCTGAATGAGATGAACTTCCATGAAGACCTCGGTCTCGATGCACATGAGGGCAAGAAGATCATCATCGATTACGGCGGAGCCAATGCAGCGAAGCCGCTCCATGTCGGTCACCTTCGTTCGGCCGTCATCGGTGAGGCAATCAAGCGGATGGCGATTCAGCAGGGCAATGAGGTCATCGGTGATGTTCACCTCGGTGACTGGGGACTCCAGATGGGTCTCATCATTACCGAGCTCGAGGACCGTGGACAGCTGGATGCCGATCTTGAAATTTCGCAGCTGGAGGAAATCTATCCGTTTGCTTCAGCAAAGGCGAAGGCCAAATATGAAGATGGTCCGCATAAGGGAGAACTGATCAATCCGGAGTATGCGGAGCGTGCGCATCAGGCGACGCTGAAGCTCCAGAATGGTGACCCGGTCTACCGTGCGATATGGAATAAGATCATGAAGGTATCCATCGCGGATCTGAAGAAGAACTATGGAAACCTCGATGTACATTTCGATCTCTGGAAGGGAGAGAGTGATGCACAGCAGTATATTCCTGGTCTCATTCAGGAACTCATCGATAAGGGGCTTGCGTATGAGTCACAGGGTGCCCTGGTGGTGGATGTCGCAGAGGAAAGTGATGCGAAGGAAATTCCGCCATGTATGATTCGTAAGTCCGATGGTGCGGCGCTCTATGCGACCTCTGATCTCGGAACCATCGTCGAGCGTGAAAAGCTATACCATCCGGATGAGTATATCTACATCGCCGACAGCCGTCAGTCCCTTCATTACACGCAGTTCTTCCGTGTGGCACGAAAGGCAGGCCTCGTGCGTCCGGACGAGGAACTTCGTTTCATCGGCTTCGGTACGATGAATGGAAAGGACGGAAAGCCGTTCAAGACCCGTGAGGGTGGTGTGCTCCGTCTCGAGAAACTGATTCAGGAGACAAACGATAAGGTCCTCGAACGTGTACGGGCTTCCCGTGGTGAGGAGCTCAGCGAGGAGGAAGCAGCCGCCATCGCAGTTCGCGTCGGTCTCGCTGCACTCAAGTATGGTGATCTTTCCAACCAGGCAACGAAGGACTATATCTTCGACCTCGACAAGTTCACATCCTTCGAGGGAAATACCGGACCATATATTCTTTATACCATCGTTCGTATCAACTCGATCCTTCGTAAGTTTATGCAGGAGCGTGGCGTAGGCGATGATGTTCGTGTAAAGGATTATGTGAAAGCACACTGCACGGATTTCCAGATTCTGCCGATGCAGGAGAAGTCTGCACATGATGTACAGATGCTGCTGACACGCTATCAGGACGAGATTAACGGTGCATGGAAGGATCTCGCGCCACACCGTATCTGCTCTTATATTTATGCACTGGCAAACAACTTCAACAGTCTCTACCATGATGTGAAGTTCCTGAGCCTGCCGGAGAAGGAAAAGGAGAGCTGCATGGCCCT
>CAKQWR010000197.1 GCA_934279105.1 uncultured Oribacterium sp.
GCGCTACCAGAATAAGGTGGCCATCGCAGGTCACCGCCTGATCCGGGAGTATGACCAGCGCTTCATGGACGCGAAGGACACAACGCTCGAGGAGGCCAATGAGGCCATCGCTGACATGCTCCGGAGAGAAACGGACGACGTGCTGGACAAGGTACTGTATGAGGCCAGCATGCATATGAAGAACGCGTTCGCGCGCTCAGACGCATAAACGTATACGATAAAGCACTGCCGGAGAGAGCGATTTCTCCGGCAGTGGTATCTCGGGCGATGTGACGATGTAAAGCAGGAAGCATTGGCCTGAAAAAACATGGATTTAAGTAATAGGTAAGGAATGAACGAAGATAGAATTTTCAGAGAAGAACAGGCGCATCTGACGGAGCAGTACGGGAAGCTCGTCCGGATGAAGGAGCAGATGGAGGCCGAGCTCATCGACCTTCAGCGGCAGGCACAGGAGGAGAAGAACACGGTTGCGGATGATCTCCAGTATGATTTCGTCGGTATCGAGGAGTCGCAGGAGACGCTGATCGAGTTTGAGACCATGAGCCGTGCAGTCGAGGAGCTCAATATTTCGAGCCGGACCGTATCGATGGGACTGCAGCGCGTGAATCGCCTGCTGCCACGTCCGTATTTCGCGCGCATCACGGTACAGTTTCCGGATGAAACGGAAGAGGAGAGCTTCTACATCGGCTCGTCTTCGGTATCCAACGAGCATCATGAACCGGAGATCATCGACTGGCGAAGCCCGATTGCAGAGGTGTACTACAACCAGGCACTGGGCGAAACCTCCTATACTGTCGACGAACGTAAGATTCCGGTAGACCTCAAGCTTCGCCGGCAGTTTGACCTCGAGCGTGGCGAACTGAAGGCGTACTTCGACACGAAGATCGCACTGGAGGACCCGCTGCTGATCCATTCACTCACGAAGAAGCGAAGTGATAAGATGCAGTCCATCACAGAGACGATTCAGAAGGAGCAGAACCTCATCATCCGTTATCAGGACGTGCCGGTACTGCTCGTACATGGTATCGCCGGTTCCGGTAAGACCTCTGTGCTGCTGCAGCGTATCGCCTATCTGTTCTACCGTCGCCGCCATACACTGCGTCCGAATCAGGTCGCACTCATCACACTGAATCCGGTTTTCCAGCAGTATATCGACCACGTACTGCCGGAGATGGGCGAGGCGAATCCGGTGACCATGACCTGGTCTGATTTCCTCGACGATCTCGGGGTGAAGAGTCTCGGCGAGGCGGACATTACAGAGGCAGACGCACTTCATCAGATCGATGAGGGACTGGTCGGCTTCCGCATCGAAGCGAAGCATCTCCATAACATTAACCTGAAGCGTGCACGCGTGCTTGATAAGCAGCAAATTCTCGGCGTTCTCCGTCGCCACAAGGGCACTGCCTCGACGACCTGGCTGATTCAGACCGCTGTCGAAGAGCTCGAGGAGCTCGCGCGCAGCAACGCCCAGAAGCAGGAAAAGAAGAAGCACGATCAGGGTCTCGACGATATCTACGACGAGGAGCCGGATGAGAGCCAGATGGGTGGTGTCTACGAGAAAATACGGAATCTTGACTGGCTTGATATGGAGTCCATTGGTAAATCGATTCTCGGAAAGGATGACCTGACACCGGCCGAGTTCAGCTACCTGAAGATGACGCTGACCGGCACCTCCGATCGCAATACCCGTTATGTAATCATCGACGAGGTACAGGATTATACCGAAGCTCAGCTCATGCTGCTCGCACGCTATTTCCGAAACGCGCATTTCATGTTCCTCGGGGATGAGTTCCAGTCGATTCACAGTGGCACCGCCAGTTTTGCGGATATCACGCGGATGTTTACGGAGCAGGGTAAGGATGTAACGGAGCTTTCACTGATGACGAGCTACCGTTCCTCACCGGAAATCACGAAGCTTTTCACGAGCCTGCTCCCGCAGGAAGTTCGGATTCAGACGAATTCCGTGCAGCGCGAGGGCGTGGAGCCGACCATTCTGGCCTGTGCCGACCATGAAACCTATGTCGAGGAGCTTCGTCGCGTGATTCGTGAAAACGACCGCACTGAAGGACTCACGGCCATCGTGTGCTGCGACTGGACCGGCATCAATATGATGCGCCGGACGCTCGGGGACGATACACCGCATATCATTCGCTCCTATGAGGCACTACCGAAGAGTGGTGTCGTGATGATG
>CAKQWR010000198.1 GCA_934279105.1 uncultured Oribacterium sp.
GGACTCCTCCACGATGAAGCGGATACGCTCATCCATGTAGCGTGCCTGGATGTCCATCACGTACGGGAGCTGGTTCTTCAGGAAATCTTCGGTATCCTTCGCACGCTTCGCGATATTCCCGAGGATGAGACGAACGAGGGTATAGGAACCGCCGCCGAACTTAAGGCCGTTGTAGCAGGAAGCGATGACGTAATCCTCGCCGAGCTCCGACTTAAACATCGCATGGTTTCCGAAAGACGGCTTCGCGGATGCGAGCGCTGCCTTGACGCACTCCAGTGCGAAGTCATCCGGTGTCACGGTCTCATCGTACTTCATCGTCATGTTCGGAACCGCGTCCTTCGTCGCTTCGATGGCCTTCAGGATGAGACGGCCGGCCTTCGTGTCACGCGGACCGAGGTTACCGTGAGAGAAGGAATCGAGGATCGTACGGTCCATGTTGATGAAGAACAGGGTGATCAGCTTCTCTGCAAGTGCCTCATCCATATCCTGCACAAACGGATCGAGGAGCTCATCGAGCTGTCCTACGTAAACCGGGAAATTCGTAACCGACGGAACGTGACGATAGATGATTTCGAGTGCATTGATCGCCTCGAAGAGGTCCTTCGGCGGCTCAAGGTTCAGGAAACGGGAGCCCTCCTTCATGAACTTCTCATAATTCGGGATGATATAGCGTGGACGCAACGGTGCATGACCCTCGCTGAGATCGCAGATGCACTGCCGATCGATCGGCTGGTTCAGGAGCTCATCGAGTCCCTCCGGCAGATCCAGTACCTCCAACAGGGAATCTGCCTGATTCGCCATCGTCGCCACCTTCTGCTCATGCGTCAGCGTCGACGACTTCACGGTCCCCAGCATCGCTTCACGTGTCGCATTTATACGCTCCATAGAAATATCTCTCATATGTGTTTACCTCGTATTCTGTATCGTGCCAACGAACGATTTGATTCCGAAAAACGTATTCAAAATCAATAATCATTCGCAATTTCTCTTTAATCCTATAATATAATAGATGGACCGGAAATTCCACTGTTTTTTCAGAGGGCTCCGGAGGGGAGACAACGGATGCTATATGTAGAGACCGGGTGAAATCAAGTCGGATTCCCTTAGTGGCATTTGGTACCGCCTTCCTCAGCGCCCTCTGAAAAAGCAGTGGCATATGCATGAAAAAACCGGGTGGCGTATGCCACCCGGCTGCGGTTTTAGATCGATCGATGATTAGTCGAGCTCGTAGATATCGCCGTACTTTGCTTCGAAATCAGCCTTGTTTGTCGGAACGGTAACCTTACCGTCTACGATCTGCTGCTTTACATCCTGAACCTCAGCGAGAACAGCCGGGTCGATGTTGTCGGTTGTCGGAGCAAGGTCAACACCTGCATCTGCAAGAGTGTAGGTCTTTACGCCTGGCTCAACAGTGCCTTCTACGGTTGCCTTCGCTACATCGTATACAGCGTTATCAACACGCTTCATAGCAGATGTAAGGATGGTCTCCGGAGCGATGGAGGACTGATCAGAGTCAACGCCGATCGCCCAGATGCCGGCTTCCTTACAGCCATCGATGACACCGAGGCCGGTACCACCAGCTGCGTGGAAGATAACGTCTGCACCCTGCGCAACCATGTTGTTTGCAGCCGTCTTACCAGCAGCGGTATCTGCGAAAGAGTTTGCGTTGTTCTGAAGAACCTTGCAATCCGGGTTTGCATCTACAGCACCCGCAACATAGCCATAGCCGAACTGGTTCATAAGGTCGGTCGCCATACCAAGAACGATACCAACTGTGTTGGTCTTGGTGGTCTTACCTGCAACATAACCTACGAGGTAGGAAGCCTGTGCCTGCTCGAACATAAGGGAAGTTACGTTGGAAGCATCTGCGAGAGAAGCATCATCAACGATAGCGAACTTTACGTCTGGGTTTGCAGCGCTCTCATCCTTCAGTGCATCTGCGAGTGCGTAGCCGATGCAGATAATCATGTCGTAATCTTCATCAATATACGTCTCGATGTTTGGCTTATAATCAGCGTCGGTGTGAGACTCAAGGTAAGAAGCCTGGAAACCGAGCTCATCTGCCGCCTTGGAAAGACCTGCCCATGCGGACTGGTTGAAGGAACCATCATTTACACCGCCGACATCGGTTACGATACCGATCTTCACGTCGGA
>CAKQWR010000199.1 GCA_934279105.1 uncultured Oribacterium sp.
CATCTTCTCGATCTGCTTCAGACGCTCGATACGAGTCTCGATGGTCTTGAAGTTTGTAAGCATACCGCCGAGCCATCTCTCGTTAACGTAGAACTCACCACAACGAAGAGCCTCAGCCTTTACAGCATCCTGTGCCTGCTTCTTCGTACCTACGAAAAGAACAGTACCACCGTCCTGTACGATCTTAACCATAGCGTTGTAAGCATCGTCTACCATCTTTACGGTCTGCTGAAGATCGATGATGTGGATACCGTTACGCTGTGTGTAGATGTACGGAGCCATCTTAGGGTTCCATCTTCTGGTCTGATGACCAAAGTGTACGCCAGCCTCAAGGAGCTGCTTCATTCCAATTGCACTCATTTTAATACCTCCTGGTTGTTTCTTCCATCTCATCGTGTGTGCTTACCGGCTTTCGCCCAGATCGGGTACCTTCCGGTGTTCGGTGAGATGTGCTGTTTATGTACTTCATAAAAGAAGTCGCGACTCAGAAAGACGCGACTTGTAATATAACATAAAGCTTTGATTGCTGTCAATATATTATCGGCAGAATTACTCCGGCATGACTGGTTCGGCATCGGTGGATGGTGCGACAAATATATCGCCATCCTTCTTTTCCCCGATGACTGCATCCTTCGGTTTGCTCCAGGTCATGTACTGACACTCCGGATAGCGTGAACAGCTGTAGAAAATACGTCCCTTCTTGGAACGGCGCTTCACGCACTCTGCACCACAGTCCGGGCAGGTGAAGCCAGCGTACTCGACATAAGGCTTCGTGTTCCTACACTCCGGGAATCCCGGGCATGCCAGAAACTTTCCATGCGGTCCATACTTAATAACCATATGACGACCGCACTTATCACAGAGGATATCGGTCTCTTCATCACGAATCGTAATCTTTTCGACCTCTTCCTGTGCCTTGGAAACGGCTTCCTCGAGATCCGGATAGAAGTTTTCGACGATCGTCTTCCACTTTACCTGACCGGTCGCAACACTATCGAGCAGGGACTCCATATTAGCGGTAAATGCAGTGTCGATGATGGTCGGGAAATTCTTCTGCATCATATCATCGACCGCAAGACCCAATTCGGTAACAAAGATATTTTTCTTCTCCTTTGCGATGTAACGACGAGCCAACAGTGTTCCGATGGTCGGCGCATACGTGGATGGACGACCGATACCGTCTTCTTCGAGTGTCTTTACGAGGGAAGCTTCCGTATAGTGTGCCGGAGGCTGTGTGAAGTGCTGTTCTTTATCAAAATGATCAAGCGGCAGTGCTTCACCGATGCTCAGTTCAGGCAGTGAGACATCCTTCTCGGCCTTATCCTCTTCGGTCATGTAAACAGACAGGAAACCATCGAAGCTCAGCTTGGATCCATTCAGTGTAAACACATACTCGCCGGCACGAAGTTTCACAGCTTCTGTGCTGTAGAGTGCGGCGGACATGCGGCTTGCAAGAAAACGCTTGTAGATCAACTGATATAAACGAAACTCATCACGCGGGAGCTTTGCTTTAGCTTCTTCCGGGCTAAGCTCAAGACTTGTCGGACGAATCGCCTCGTGCGCATCCTGAATCTTCACTTCTGCCTGCGCCTTCGACTGTACACCACTGCCACCGCTCACATAATGTTCACCGAACTGTGCGACGATAAAATTTCTGGCAGCGGCATCGGCTTCTTCCGCGATTCTGGTACTATCGGTACGAAGATACGTGATGTAACCATCTTCATAAAGCGTCTGTGCCAGCTTCATCGTCTTACTGGTTGCGAATCCGAGTGACTTTGCGGCTTCCTGCTGCATCGTGGACGTCGTAAATGGCAGTGGTGCCTTCTTTCGACGCTCCGATTTCTTGATGTCACTGACGATAAAATCAGTCTGGCCGATTTTCTTCAGAATCGTATCTACTTCATCTTCTGAATTCAGTGCCTGCTTCTTTTCAGCTCCGTAGAATGCAGCGGTCAGCTTTTTTTTACCATGAAGGAGAATCGCATCAAGGGACCAGTATTCTTCAGGTACAAATGCTGCAATCTGCGCTTCGCGATCACAGATCATGCGAAGTGCCACGGACTGTACACGACCGGCAGAGAGGCCCTTTCGGATTTTCTTCCATAATAATGGACTGATGGTATAACC
>CAKQWR010000200.1 GCA_934279105.1 uncultured Oribacterium sp.
ATATGATATAATGCGCGGAGCGAGGATGTGTAATATGAGAATTTTTGTGATTGGTGGCGGTGCTGCCGGACTGATGGCGGCCATCGCAGCGAAGGAAACTGCGGCAGAAGCCGAAGTTGTTTTAATAGAAAAGAACGATAAGCTCGGAAAGAAAATTTTTATTACAGGAAAGGGCCGCGGAAATCTTACGAATGCTGCGGCCATCGAGGACTTCTTTCCGCAATATGTAACAAACCCTCGTTTCCTGTATTCTGCACTCTATGATTTCACGAATCAGGATACCATCGATTTACTGGAGTCACACGGATGCCGTACGAAGGTCGAGCGCGGCGATCGCGTTTTTCCGGTTTCGGATCATGCATACAGCATCACCGATTCGCTGAAACACTATCTGAAGAAGCTCGGAGTTGAGATACGCTATAAAACCGAAGTCAAGAAAATCGATATAAGAGACGGGGCCGTTCGTGGACTCGTAACAGATCGTGGATTTCAGGCTGCCGATGCAGTGATCGTTGCAACAGGTGGACGCAGCTATCCATCGACAGGTTCTACCGGAGATGGATATCGTTTCGCCGAGGAAGCCGGATTACAGGTAACAGAGACCTATCCGTCGCTTGTTTCACTTGAGGTTCATGAAGAGGATGCTTATCGTTTGAAGGGGCTCAGTCTACGAAATATTGCGATCGATATCCGTGACGAAGATGGAAAGAGTTATTATAAGGACTTTGGTGAACTTGAATTCATGGAGGAAGGTCTTCGGGGTCCGGTCATCATATCGGCATCCGCTGTTATTACGAAGCTGGTCAATGCTTCTGACCATAAGAAGTGGAAACTCCTGACCGTTCACATCGATTTGAAGCCTGCCCTGGATGATGCTGAACTGGATCGCCGATTATTACGCGATTTCGACACCTATCGTAACAAGGAATTACGGAATGCTTTCGCAGATCTGCTTCCGTCACAGCTGATTTCGGTTTTTACGGCTCGACTTACAGCGCAGGGAGTCGATATTAACCGAAAGGTCACAGAGGTGGATCGGGAAACACGAAAGAAAATTGCAGCCCTCATCCGAGATTTCAGTTTTACGATTCGTGGAACCGGCAGTTTTAAGGAGGCGATTGTTACCCAGGGTGGTGTATCCGTAAAGGAACTGAATCCGAAAACGATGGAAGCAAAGAAGGTAAACGGACTGTATTTTGCAGGTGAGGTCATCGATGTTGATGGCTATACCGGTGGCTTTAATATGCAGATGGCGTTTTCTACCGGACACCTTGCCGGAAAATCAGCGGCGGAAGCATTGCTCTATTTATGATTAAAGAATATCTGAGGATACGAACGTATAGGTAGCGGATTCACAGAGCGTCTGCTGCTTTTGATTTACAGATGGGAGATTTACGTCCCGACTGTAAGTATGGAACGAACATATGAAGGAGACTATTATGCCGTATAGTATTGCTATTGATGGACCGGCTGGTGCCGGCAAGTCGACGATTGCGAAGGCCGTAGCGCGTGAGCTCGGTTATGTATATATTGATACCGGTGCTATGTATCGTGCGGTTGGCTTGTGTTGCCTGGAACACTCGATTCCGCTGGATGACGAAGCGCGTGTGTCTGCAGCTGTACATGACATCGAGGTTTCGATTGCATATGATGAAGAGGGCGCACAGCAGGTCTTCCTGAACGGTGTCGATGTTTCCGCACGGATTCGTACACAGCAGGTCGGTGAAGCTGCTTCGACTGTGTCACAGTATCCTGCGGTACGTGAGAAGATGGTAAAACTGCAGCAGTGTCTTGCGGAACATACGTCTGTTGTCATGGATGGTCGTGATATCGCGTCGAAGGTACTACCAAATGCAGATACGAAGATTTACCTCACCGCTTCAGTGGAAGAACGTGCGCGCCGTCGTGCCAATGAACTTCGTGAAAAGGGCGAAACGTGTGACATCAGAAGCGTAGAGGCAGAGATTCGCGAACGGGATGATCGCGACATGCATCGGAAGCATTCGCCGCTAATTCAAGTGCCGGAGGCCGTACTCGTTGACAGTTCAAAGCTGACGATTGATGAGACGATCGACTGTATTC
>CAKQWR010000201.1 GCA_934279105.1 uncultured Oribacterium sp.
GATCCGGGATGGTATCCTCTGCGGACCCGATTTCATCGATCAGCGGTGAGGACATATGGTATTCGATGTGCCCCTTATCGCCGAGAATGTCGATCACGACGGCATTCAGCTCAGTCTGGTCAATGTGTTCGATGATGTCCTGCATGCGCGAGGAACCGGCTGTCACTGCCGTAAGGTAGATTCCCTTGACGCGCGTTGCTGTTTTCTGTGGAAGCTTCTTCGTCCAGACAGCCGATTGGGCTGCAGCGATACTTTCTGCCTCTTTCATACTCTCCTTCTGTGCCAGAGACTCGGCAAATCTGGATTCCTCTTCGGATTCCGATTCATATTCCCTGAGCTCGTCGGATTTATTGACATTATAGACCAGCGGATTCTGCCGCTGACATCCGAGGAGCAATGCACAAAGGATGAGCAGGATACTACTTAGCTTTTTCATATAAAACCTCAATGTTTTGCTCAAACTTTTGGGCTATTATACCACTTTCTCTGAAAACGGCAAATTTTTAGGGAACCGGACACCATTTTGACGTTTGTTTACCGGTTTATATAGTATAAAAAACCGAAGTCTGGTGGGACTTCGGTTTTATTTCGATATTTACTGAAGGGAAGCAGCTACTGCGTCCGCAAGGGCGTCGAGAGCTTCTGCGCTGAAGGAAGCGGACTTAATGGTAAGCGTATCACCGATATATTCGCAGTTCTTCAGACAGTCGAACGCAGTCTTCAGGAGCTTGCCGGATACCGGTGCCCAGGACCCATTTTCAATGATCGAAATCTTCTTATTCTGAACAGCGAGCGCATTCATATCAGCAACGAGGTTTTCCATTTTCGGGAAGAGACCGTTATTATACGTCGTCGCACCAAAAACGAGGTTGGTCACGCGGAAGCACTCGGCGATCATCACGGAGACATCTGTCTTCGATACATCATAAGCACGAATATTCTTCACGCCACGCGCAGCCAGCTTCATCGTGAACGCATTGATCACAGATTCCGTATTACCGTAGACAGAGTTGTAAAATACAGCAACGGCCTTCTCTTCCGCTTCATAGCGAGACCACTTGTCATAAAGATCCAGGATGAAACCAAGGTCCTCACGCCAGATCGGACCATGAAGCGGACAGAGCATCTTGATATCGATCGTGGCTGCTTTCTTCAGCGCATTCTGCACCTGCATACCATACTTGCCGACAATGTTTGTATAGTAGCGACGAGCATCATCCACGAAGTCCTGTGCCTTATAGTTCAGTTCATCTGCGAAAATGTTTCCATTATTGGTTCCGAATACGCCGAAAGCATCCGCGGAGAACAGGATACCATCGCTTGCATCATACGTGAACATAACCTCCGGCCAGTGTACCATCGGCGCCATCACGAAACTAAGCTGATGCTTTCCGAGAGAAAGTGTATCGCCTTCCTTTACGACGAGCTTCCGCTCCTCCGGGATCGTCAGTGCGAAGAACTGGGAGATCATCTGGAAGGTTTTGGCATTGCCCACCACCGTCGCTTCCGGATACTTCTTAAGAGCTTCAGCGATAAGCGCACAGTGGTCCGGCTCCATATGATTCACGATAAGGTAATCAAGCGTACGACCATCAAGTGCGGCTGCGACGTTCTCAAAGAACTGCTGAGAAACCGTTCCATCCGCAGTGTCAAGCAGTGCGGTCTTCTCATCGCGGATGATATAGGAATTATAGGTCACGCCTCGGTCAAGTGGAAAAATATTCTCGAACAGATGCAGGCGACGATCCTCTACGCCTACATAAATAACATCTTCAGTGATATTACGAATCGAATACATGGCAGATCTCCTTTTCAGCAATGCATATACATTGTATTTGACAAACTATGTAACTTAGAAATCGTCAAACTAATAACGATTATCAGTTTGGAATTTAACACTTTTTTTGCATCTTGTCTATACTAAGCAAGAAAGTTCAAAAGCAAAACAATGAATAAAAAAGAAACGCCCAGAGCAATGCTCCAGGCGTTCATTTCTTATATCTGGTGGAGATTAGTCCTCAACCTTTACGATCTCACGCTTGTTGTAAGATCCGCAAGCCTTGCAGACTCTGTGAGGCAT
>CAKQWR010000202.1 GCA_934279105.1 uncultured Oribacterium sp.
TAATCAAAAATAGTTCTTCAGGGCGAGGTGCGATTCCTCACTGGCGGTAAAGTCCGCGACCCTGCTCACCCGGGCAGGCTGAATCGGTGAAACTCCGGTACCAACAGTATAGTCTGGATGGAAGAAGAGTGTAGTGATGACGATATCTCTGTCCCTGAGTGTATGCTCAGGGACTTTTTTATGCTGACACCGAAATCCGCTCATATGCGGTTTCTGAAACTCCGTAATCTATAAATTCGCCTCCTTACTCACTTTGAAGAATCACGCGTAGATTCCTGCATGCCTGGCTTCGAATCGGGTTCGCCCGATAGAAACCCGCTGTACCGGAAGAAACGCAATACATGAAATGTGAAGGAGAAAAACATCATGAAAGACGTAAAAAACACCCGTTATATCGCATCTGTCGGCATTCTGTCCGCGATTGCATTTGTTCTGCAGCTCATCGAAATTCCGGTCCCGATGTTCATGCCGACCTTTATCAAGTTTGACTTTTCGGATCTGCCTGCACTGATCGGTGCCTTCGCGTATGGCCCGATCGCCGGTATCCTGATCGAGCTCATCAAGAACCTCCTGCACTCGATGGCCTCCCAGAGCTTCGGTGTCGGTGAGATTTCAAACTTCATCCTCGGTGCCGTGATGACAGCCGTAGCCGGTGGCATCTATCAGCGTAAGAAGACGAAGCAGGGCGCACTCATCGGTTCCCTTGCCGGTGCACTGGTCATGGGTCTCGTATCCGTTCCTTCGAACTACTTTGTTGTATATCCGGTATACTACAACTTTATGCCGGCAGAGGTGATCCTCGCTGCCTATCAGGCACTGATTCCTTCGATGAAGAGCATTCTGCAGTGCCTCATCTGCTTTAACCTTCCGTTCACGATTGTAAAGGGACTTCTTGACGTAGTGATTACATTTGTTGTATATCCTTATATCAGTCCGATTCTTCACGGAAGAAAGTGATGGCGATATCTGAAACTACGATATAAGCAGCGAAACGTAGAAAGCGTCGGCTTCGGCCGGCGCTCTTTTATGATCAGGGGCCTCGAAAGAGCATCATCGCCATGAAAATTTGCAGGTACGCGTGCTCATGCTGTCATCATCGTCATAGGAAAAGCATTCTTATGTTCGATATCCAGCGCGAGACTTATCCGGGAGGTATATATGAAAGCACTGTTTTTTGATGTGGATGGCACACTGATTTCTGAAACGACCCATCAGATTCCGGCGAGCGCACTCGAAGCGCTCCGTCGCACACGTGAAAAAGGCAATAAAGTATTTATTAATTCAGGACGTACCGCCGGAATGCTGAAGCGAATCATGAAAATGGTCGACGTGGATGGTTACCTCTGTGGCTGCGGAACCGAGCTCATCTATGAGGGAAAATCGATTTACTATAAGAAGCTGACGGAAGAGATGAAAAAACGCCTGCAGGCCGCATCGGAACAGTATGGTATCCTCGTACACCTCGAGGGGCAACACGGCTGGCACTGTGCGCCATCGGCGAAGTTGCTTGACGAGCATCCGAAGTACATCGCACTGTACCAGAACCTCGCGGATTTCATCGGAATGGAAGGTGGCATTGATCCGACACCATATTATGGAGACTATGAGATTTCGAAGTTCTGCATCGAGACCGATGACGGCGCAGAATCCGGACACCCTTCGGATATGGAAGGCTTCCGGAAGGCGTTCGGAGATGAGTTTATCATCATTGACCGTGGACATGGCTTCTATGAGAATGTACCGAATGGTCACGGAAAAGGTGCCGCGGTCGATCGTATCCTCGATTACCTCCACCTCGGAAAGGATGATGCCTATGGTTTTGGGGACAGCTCGAACGACGAAGAAATGTTCCGGGCAGTCGGCCACCCGGTAGCGATGGGACACCACGATGCGGTGCTCGAAGCATACCACCCGTTCATCACGAAGCAGGTAGAGGAAGACGGCCTTTTCTACGCGATGGAGCAGCTCGGACTCCTGTAAGATAAAGTAGCCATACCGCCGATAAGCGTGGAGGAGCCGCACCAGAAGCGCAGTACTTCGAGGTCGGAAAATTCAAAAAATGGCCCATAAGAACCAGTA
>CAKQWR010000203.1 GCA_934279105.1 uncultured Oribacterium sp.
GCCGTGAGGTCGATGGTCTTCCAGAACGGTTCACGGAAACGGATGATGTGTTCATTCGCATACGCGGTATACTGCTTGAGGAGCGCATTCGAACGAATGGTCTCCTCAAGCTTCTTTTTCCGCTCCAGAGTCGCAGCTTCGTCGTAGGCGTCGATACACTTCAGGATATAGTATTTTCCATCCTGCTGGATGATATCCGAAATCTGTCCCTCCTCGAGGGCGAACGCTGCCTGATAGATGGCATCTTCCTTCTCTGACTTCGCAAGTGTCTTTTCGATGTTGGGATCCTCGCTGTTCTGACGCGCGTAGTAGGAAAAGTTCGCGCCGGAGACATGAACCTGCTGAAGGAGCTGCTCTGCGAGGAGTTCATCCGATACTACGATTTCCTGTACCCGGATGATCTTCGCGTCTGCATCCGACACCTCCGAATCCACATCAGAAATCAGGTACTCCGCCGTCTTGCAGGCAACGAAATACTCCGTATAAATCGAAACAACATCTTCCAGCGTACAGTTCCCCATCAGTTCCATGTCCGCCGGGCTCAGACCATCGTAAAAGTCCTTTGCTACGGTTCGAATTTTCTCCATGTCCGTAGAAGTTGCGATGATTCCCTTTTCCGTCGCGAGCAGATTTAGCGTCTTGATGTCCTGAAGAAACTCCTTCATCTTCGATACGAAGTAAGGGCCATATGTACTCTCCTGCTGGTTTTCGACCGGAAGGGACCAGATATTTGCACCAAGCTGGTTCTGATAGCGATTTCGTTCAGAGCCGATCACGATCATCGCTTGTGCTTCTGTATAGCCATCGACATCTTCCGTCTTACCTGTAATTTCGATACCCTTACACGAAATGAAGCTGCATGCTATCAGCACGCAGCTCAATAGAAGCGCTATTTTTTTGAAAAATCGTTTAAAAGTCATGCAGTATATCTTTCTTTCCGTTCACAGCGTTTTCATTTCATTATATATATTGTCCCACCGGATAGCTACACATCCATCGTGCGCTCGTCCTTCGTCGTAGACGCCTCTCCGCGGGTTTCTCCGTAAAGATTCTGAACGTACACAGCCTACCAGTAGAAGCCACGTACCCAGAAGGCGGTCACGATGCCGAGAATCGCGCCCATCAGCACCTGAAGTGGTGTATGACCGACGTATTCCTTCAGCTTCATCTGAAATTCTTCCGGTTTCCAGTTAAACGGATTATCCTCGAGAATCTTATTCAGGAGAATCGCCTGCTTACCGGTCTCCATGCGCACACCGGTCGCATCATACATAACGACACTTGCGAGCACGAAGCTGACGGCGAAAGCCGGCGACTGAAGTCCATACTGGAGCGCTGCAGCCGTCGTCAGAGCCACAACCGTGGAGGTGTGGCTCGATGGCATCCCACCGGAGCCGGTGAGGCGCTCCCAGCTGATGCCATGATTCAAATAGGCATCGAGCGCGGTTTTAATCACCTGTGCGAGAAACCAGGAGACCACCGCAGCAACCAGCATGTAGTTTTGTAATAAGTCATCCAAAAAATTCATCTAGTATGTTCTTTCATGTTGTAAAAACGGCCTGGCCGTCTATGGACATTACGATTATCCCCGCTCCGGCAAAAGCCCGTGATCAATAACCAATCAGCCAGTCATACAGCTCCTGATACTTCATCGCACTTGTCTTCCAGGAGAAGTCTGCAGCCATCGCACGATCTACAAGCTTGTTCCACTCACGTTTATGGTCATAGTACACGCTCTCTGCATAGCGGATCGTACCCAGCATTTCATGTGCGTTATAGTTTGAGAAGGAGAAGCCGGTACCGGTATCTTCATACTCATTGTACGGCTGAACGGTATCGCGAAGTCCACCGGTCTCGCGAACGATCGGAACGGTTCCGTAACGAAGGGCGATCAGCTGGCTGAGTCCGCACGGCTCGAAGAGCGACGGCATCAGGTATGCATCACAGGAAGCATAGATCTTATGGCTGATATCATTGGAATAATAAATCTGTGCAGAAACCTTGTCATGGTACTTCCAGTCATAGTGACGGAACATGTTCTCATAC
>CAKQWR010000204.1 GCA_934279105.1 uncultured Oribacterium sp.
AGATCCGCACTGATGCCGGATGTTCCTACACTGAAGGAGCAGGGCATCGACATCGTTTACCCTGACCTTGACTACTCCTTCTACTTCCCAGCTGGAACCGATGATGCTGTGATCGCATGGTTTGAGAACACCACCAAGACCGTGACAGAGAACGAAAAGTGCCAGGAAGACCTCAAGAACATGGAGATTAATCCGTACTATCTCTCTGCTGCAGATTCTGTAGAGAATGATAAGAACTACCTTGCAACCTTCAAGGAGATTGCTGCTTCTGTTGAGAACTAATCCTCTCTATATTATTTCCTTTAGCCCGGTTCCGGCAATCTGCCGGAACCGGAATTTAAAAGAATCAGAGATCATCGGATGAGCGATCATATGGTGATCTATGACCCTTTTACATCATCTATATAAAGGGCATCACGGGGGACCCCGCGTTTTCAGCCGGCACTCCCTACGTGATCATCACAGGAAAGAGGTACTTATGGCAGTCAGAAAAACGCAGGATCAGTACGTACAGGAGCTGGTGCAGGAGAACAAGCGCATTCATTACATGGCGTATGCGCTGATCGTTCTACTCATCGCCGTCATCGTGGTTTCCGTCTTAAAACAGTTTATTCTTACATCCCTTCTTCTGGTTGCAGCGATCCTCTATCAGATTTTCGTCGTGCGTAGACAGCAGAGAGCCTATCTCCAAAAGTGCGAAAATACAAATCTCGAGCTGAGTACACTGAAGGATTTCAGCGATACCAACATCGAAGAAAAGGGGACGCAGCTTTCCGAGCAGGATCTGGAAGCCGCCGGACTTCTGCCGTTCGTTCCGAAGACCGCGAGCTTTTTCAAATCCATTCATGGAACGAAGGGAAAGCTCGATATCCGCGCGACCGATTGTTCTGTCGCACAGCATCAGCATGAAAAGGGCGTTGCCGCTGAAATCAACACAGGAAACTGGATTCATATCCTGCTTCCGGAACATACGGGACTGAATGTTCGCATCCTGGAGGATGGACTGTTCCCGGAAGCGTTCCGAACAGACTTCTATGAGAAACAGCAGCTCGAAGAAGCCGCACGTCCGGAGGGCGTACCTTCATCGATGCATATCTATACCGATGGTGAGGCGGCGAAACTTCCGAGCGGTGCTTTTCTACAGAAGCTTCGTTCCTTTGCAGACTATACACCTGGAAACATCGCCATGAGTATCCGGGACGACGTACTGGATGTCTATATCCGAAATCGCTTTTTAAGCGCCGGTTTTTCTGTTCGCGAAGCGGTTACGAAGCAGGAACTCACGAGAGATCCATATCCGGAGCTCCATCACGTTCTCGAGCTCGTCTCATTTTTAATCCGATAATTTCAGTAGCTTCGCTGCTGTTTTTATAAGCACCTTTACTGCAGAAAAGGTGAGCATACGATTTATGTTGGAAGATTCGTTTTTTCGGCGCTTATGCACCATAGAAGGAAAGAGGTATGAAAATGGCAGATACACCTATTATTAAGAAGATGCAGGTCATCCCGGTGGCCGGTTACGACAGTATGCTGATGACTCTGTCGGGCTGTCATGCACCTGCATTTACAAGAAATCTGGTGATTCTCGAGGATAGCGCGGGACACCAGGGCATCGGTGAGATTCACGGAGGAGATTACACCTGTGAGTGTCTTAACGCAGTAAAGCCACTCGTAGAGGGGCAGCCGATCGCGAAGTATCGTCAGATCCTCCAGAAGATTCATAAGCTGGCGAACCCGGCCGCAGAGGACGATGGCGAGGGCATCCAGACACTGGATATTTCGAAGCTGAAGTTCGTCGTAAAGAGCGAGTGGGCACTGGAGTGTGCGATGCTTGACCTGATGGGCCAGTTCCTCGGTGTACCGATGTGTGATCTTCTCGGTGAGGGCCAGCAGCGGAAGGAAGTCGAGATGCTCGGCTATCTCTTCTATGTATCCGATAAGAAGAAAGTGCCGGCAGGTGAGATGCAGTATCTCGATGAGAGCGATAGCTCGGATCCAT
>CAKQWR010000205.1 GCA_934279105.1 uncultured Oribacterium sp.
GACAGCTTCGATGGCGGCGAGTCCATGATGCATGTCGGACAGCGCATCTATAATCTGATCGACGATATCAAAAAGGAACCGGAGAAGACGTATCTTCTCGTCGCACATAATGGAATCTCACGCGTTATCGAATCCTACTTCCGGGATATGACGAATGCTGAATTCGCATCCTTCGGCATCAAAAATGCAGAGGTGCGGGAATTTGATTTCTAAGCATCAAATCCTTATTCCCAGTTCTTCCAGACATCCGGCTGGTACCCCACGGTGGCCTGGCGGCCATTTCGCACGATCGACTGCTTCAGCACTCGATCGCAACCTTGATGACACCATCGCGCTTATGTTCGAAGAGATCATAGGCTTCTTCGATACGCTGAAGCGAATATGTGTGTGTGATTAGTGGTTCGGTATCGATCTTTCCGTCGGCGATCAGTTTTAAGGTTTCATCACAATTGCATCCATCGATTCGACATCCGATAGACATTATTTTCAAAACACCTTTTCCGTGTATAGTATTTGGCTAAAAGCCCTGCTTATCCGCGAAAATACATATACATTCTTCTGAAAAACGCTCTGCAGTGTATATTAAGCCCGCAGGCATGTGGTTCTGCGCGCTGCGTCCACCGCTTCATAGCACTTCGTGCTATTAGCCCGCAGGCATGTGCTTCTGCGAGGTCCGTAAGCTACGCAAATTATTTTGCAAATAATTTATAGATATTTTTGCCGGATTCTCTTTGCAGAATACGATTAAGTCATATATACTGTATACAGATTAAAAGGAGGAACTATCATTATGAAAACAGTTCAGACAAATAATGCTCCGGCAGCGATTGGACCATATTCTCAGGCGAAAATCGTAGGAAACTTCGTATTTGCTTCCGGCCAGATTCCGGTAAATCCGGCGACCGGCGCTGTAGAGAGTGACAACATCGAAGGCCAGGCTACCCAGAGCTGCAAGAACGTAGCCGCTGTTCTGGAAGCCGCAGGCAGCAGCCTCGATAAGGTGTTTAAGACCACCTGCTTCCTGGCAGACATGGATGACTTCGCAACCTTCAACGCGGTTTATGAGCAGTACTTCAGCTCGAAGCCGGCACGTAGCTGCGTCGCTGTAAAGACCCTGCCGAAGGGCGTGCTTTGCGAGATTGAGGCGATCGCAGAGCTGTAATCGCTTCCCATATGTGTGAGTTGAGCACTCTGAAATGTTCGAGTGTCTCTCGCGGTATATGAAAAATGAAAAATGAAAAATCGGATGGGCACAAGCGGTGTCTATCCGATTTTTTATAAACAAAACCCGGGCAGGCACCTTCAGTGTCCACCCGGTTTAAGTGATAATGTATATATATGAACTGCGATTTCTGCCTCGCAGGGTCTGGGCATACGATTGATTTTCATTCAGTCACCCACTGAAGCACCATGCATTCATCGGGCGGCCACTTTTCGGGTATTATCCCTCAATCTCGATATAGCTCTCTTCCGGCAGTGCCTTCTTCGCTTCTGCCTTCGGAAGACTGATCTTCAGAACACCGTTTGTGAAGGACGCCTTCACGTCATCCTCTGTAAGCTCATCACCGACATAGAAGGACCGCTGCATCGCGCCTTCGTAACGCTCCTGGCGAATCAATCTGCCGTGATTTTCTTCATCCTTATCGAGAACCTTCTCCGCAGAGATGGTCAGATAACCATCGGAAAGCTGAAGCTTTACTTCATCCTTCTTGAAGCCCGGAAGATCAACCTCCAGTTCATATCCGCTATCGGTTTCCTTTACATCGGTCTTCATCAGGTTCCGTGCACGCTTACCAAACAGTGGATTGTGCTTACCGAAGAAGCTCTTATTCCAGTCATTACCCCACTCGTTCATCATCTCATTCATCACATCATCACCATCACTAAATACACTAGGCATAAACATATTCATATCCTCCTGTTTATTTACTTCTGGTTCTTCCT
>CAKQWR010000206.1 GCA_934279105.1 uncultured Oribacterium sp.
GTGCTGCATCAATTCAGCTCGTTTATAATAGCAAAGTGGGACGTCTGCGTCAAGCACTAATTTTAAATAATTTCACAACTGCCCCAACGAACCTAACCGACCAGAACGGATCTCTCTATTCCGATTTACAACCATACGCACGGCGGTTCTGTATTCTTCGATACGACTCCTGGAGCAATGCCGTATGACCTCTGCTTCCAGTCCTACGGTATTGCTCCGCTTCATTAAGAAGCAAACGGATTCAAGCATCATATGTAAGCGGTTTATGCTTCATCCACTCCACGAATTCTTCATCCGTACAGCGGACATAGTGACTTCCTTCTACGAGGTGCTTCGTGCCCTTTGTGTAATCGATGCCCGAAGTTTTATAATCATAGGTCTCTGCGACACGCTTCTTTTCAACGACCGGATTCGGACTCGGAATCGCGCTTAACAGAGAACGGGT
Organism: uncultured Oribacterium sp.; assembly: GCA_934279105.1. Classification (GTDB taxonomy): domain Bacteria; phylum Bacillota; class Clostridia; order Lachnospirales; family Lachnospiraceae; genus Oribacterium. The sequence continues at coordinate 446 of CAKQWR010000206.1, forward strand.
ATACGGATGTACCGGATGATTGAAAATTTCCTCGGTTGTACCTGTCTCGAGGAGATGCCCGAGATGAAGTACGCCGATGCGATCAGAGATATACTTGACCATCGACAGATCATGCGCGATAAACAGGTATGCGGTGCCGGTCTCCTCCTGAATATCCTTCATGAGGTTCACGACCTGAGCCTGAATCGACACATCGAGTGCAGAGATACACTCATCCGCGATGATCAGCTTCGGGTTCATGATGAGCGCACGGGCGATACCGACACGCTGACGCTGTCCACCGGAGAACTGGTGAGGATAACGTGTTGCATGCTCCGGTGCGAGGCCGACCTTTCGAAGAATCGCCTTGATCTTCTGGTCACGCTCTGCTGCATTCGCAAACTTATGATGGATGTCGAGGCCCTCTCCGATGATGTCTTCGACCTTCTTACGAGGATTCAAAGATGCCATCGGATCCTGAAAGATCATCTGCATATCATTACGAAGAAGCTTTTGGGTATCCTTATTCATCTTCGCGCTGATATCTTTACCTTCAAAGATGATTTTTCCGGCAGTCGGATCATAGAGACGTATGATGGAACGACCGATCGTCGACTTGCCGGATCCGGACTCACCGACGAGACCATAGGTCTCGCCCGGATAGATCTCGAAGCTCACATCATCGACGGCCTTTACGGTGAAGGAATTCGAGACCTTGAAATACTGTTTTAAGCCGTCTACCTTCAGAATCGGTTCCTGATTATAATTCACTGCCATCGATGCCGGCTCCTTTCTTCATACGTTCGATTCTGGCCTGAAGCTCCGCCGGCATCGCTACCTTCGGTGCTCGTGGGTCAAGCAGCCAGGTGGCTGCATAGTGAGTATCGCTGATCTGGAACATAGGTGGCTCCGCCTTATCATCGATATCAAGTGCATACTTATTACGAGGTGCGAAAGCATCGCCCTGCTTCTCGTGAAGAAGGTTAGGCGGGGAACCCGGAATCGTATAGAGACGCTCGTCCGCGGTGTCCAGATCCGGCATCGCACTGAGAAGTCCCCATGTATATGGGTGACGCGGATCATAATAGATTTCGTTGATTGTACCCTTTTCTACGATTTTTCCTGCGTACATAACATTGACATAATCCGCAACCTTCGCAACGACTCCGAGATCATGCGTGATGTAGATAACGGAAATGCCACGCTCCTCCTGAATCTTCTTGATGAGCTCCAGAATTTTCGCCTGAATGGTTACATCGAGTGCAGTTGTCGGTTCATCGCAGATCAGCAGGTCCGGATCGCAGGCAAGTGCAATCGCAATCACGACACGCTGACGCATACCACCGGAGAGCTGGTGCGGGTAGTTCTTCATCCGCTTCTCCGGCTCCTCGATGCCCACCTCGCGGAGCAGTTCGACAGCACGCTTATAAGCATCTTCCTTCTTCGTTTTATAGTGCCAGATCATACCCTCCATGATCTGCTTTCCGATGTTCATCGTCGGATCGAGGGAGGT
>CAKQWR010000207.1 GCA_934279105.1 uncultured Oribacterium sp.
ATGGCGTCGTTAAGTTCGGCCGCCTCGGCAGAGACAAGAAGCAGGTTTCCGTTATGCCAGTGGATGCTGAGTAATTTTACTGAGCGCTTCTACAAGAATCAAACCCTGTACTGAAATTTCAGTACAGGGTTTTTCTAACATTTATTTTATTATATACTATCTATGGCTCTCTGGTTGTTAGCGACGATTTCTATGGTCGGCGCTAGGATACAGTCGGGAAAGGAGAAAGATTCTATGTTTGCAGATATTGCAAAGGTTTTCATCAAGAGTGGTAAGGGCGGAAATGGTCATGTGTCGTTCCGCCGTGAGCTGTTTGTACCAGCCGGTGGTCCGGATGGTGGTGACGGCGGCAAGGGCGGTGATATCATCGTCGAAGTGGATAAGGGTATGAATACCCTCGAGAATTTCCGTAATCGTCAGAAGTATATCGCGACGCCGGGTGAAGAAGGCGGCGGAAAGCGCATGCATGGTAAGAATGGTAAGGATCTCGTGATCCGTGTTCCGGAGGGAACCATCATTCGTGATTTTGAGACGAAGAAGATCATCGCAGATATGTCCGGTGAGAACCAGCGCATGGTTCTTTTAAAGGGCGGTAAGGGTGGTCTCGGTAATATGCACTTCGCTACACCTGCCATGCAGGCACCGAAGTTCGCACAGCCGGGGCAGGATTCCCGTGAGCTCTGGGTACAGATGGAGCTTCGTGTCATCGCGGATGTCGGTCTCGTTGGGCTTCCGAATGTCGGAAAGTCGACGATTCTTTCGATGTGCAGTAACGCACGTCCGGAGATTGCGAACTATCACTTTACGACCCTTACGCCACATCTCGGTGTGGTTGGCTTAAAGGGCGATCGCAGCTTCGTTATGGCAGATATTCCGGGTCTCATCGAGGGCGCGTCAGAGGGCGTCGGTCTCGGTCATGAGTTCCTGCGTCATATCGAGCGCTGCAAGGTGCTGATTCATGTCGTAGATGCAGCTGGCTCAGAGGGCAGAGATCCAATCGAGGACATCAAGACGATCAACGATGAGATTGAGAAGTACGATCCGAAGATTCTGAAGAAGCCGATGATCATCGCTTGCAATAAGACGGATCTTATGATCGATGAACAGGGCACAGACTGTCCGCTGACCCGCATCAAGGAGATTTACGAACCACAGGGCATCAAGGTCTTTGCAATTTCTGCAGCGACCAATACCGGTCTTCGTGATCTTCTCGAAGCAGCATGGACCTATGTTGAAGCTGCCGGTGCAGAGAAGACGGAGGTCTATGAGAGCGAGGTCGATCTCGAAACACTCGGTCATAAGGAGCAGCTTGCCATCGAGTTCAAGAAGCTGAATGCCGATACATATTCTGTGGAAGGACCGAAGATCGAGAAGATGCTTGGTTATACGAACCTTCAGGCCGAGAAGGGCTTCGAGTTCTTCCAGCAGTTCCTGGTTGATCAGGGCATCATCAGACAGTTAAAGAAGATGGGTATCCAGGAGGGTGATACCATCAAGATTTATGGTCATACCTTCGAGTTCTACGATACGGATGCGTATGAGGAGGGCGACCTCCAGTCGGCCATCGATATGGCCTTCCCGAAGCGACATGCGGAGAAGAGTGACGATGTCGAGGACGAAGACATCAGCTGCGACGAAGGTGACGTGGACGACTACGCAGAGGCCCTCGAGCTCGGCGACGAGGATGATACAGAGAACTAAGCGGGAACAGAGATTATGGTTTCACCGGCTATGTGTACGAGACTGCGCAGCGTCCATGTGATGGTGCCGCTCGTGCAGAGGTGAGACGTCTGCATACAGGAGAATAAAATGAAGAAATATATCAGAGACAGTAAGATGCGTTCCCAGCTGAAGGGCGCAGCCATGACCATCG
>CAKQWR010000208.1 GCA_934279105.1 uncultured Oribacterium sp.
AGGTAGATGGAAATCGCCTCGACGATCTGCTTATCGTCATCGCATACCAGAATTGTCTGCATAGAAAACCTCCATGAAAAATAAACTTTAACTACATTAGTATACCGTAGTATGGGATACAATGCAAAAAAGAACGTATGAAATTTAAAAAGGAAGTTATGTAATCGTACATAACTTCCTTTACAAATAATTATGCGGCCGGTGTTTCTGCAGCGATGGCCTGAACAAATTCTGCCTTGATGTAGGCGTTCTCACCGTTGAAGTCGATGTTGACCCAGCCGTTTTCTTCGCCCTTATAGTTTATCGTCGTGCCGGCATCGATGACATCGAGTACGCGGCAGTCGGTATTCGGCTCCGTACGAACCTTTACGCCGGTGGTCGTCATATACACGGCCGGTGCGGCTTCTGTCGTGGCCTCGGTTTCCGGAAGGGTCGGCTCGGTTTCGACGGCTGTCTCGGTGACGGCCACGGTAGGTGCCGGCGTGGTCTCAATCGTGGACGGGCTGGAGCCGTGCATCAGAACACGGATCAGAATCACGAGCAGGATGAGGCAGACGATCGGAATCAGATACTTCAGGATGAAATAAAGATCGATCTCCTGCCGCTTGCCATTGCGCCCTCCGCGTGGACGATTTGTGTTGCGGCGGCCAGCATTGGCACTCGCACGCTTACCGGAAGCAGTGCCGGACGGACGGCGGTTGCCGTTTCGGGAGACACGCTCGGAATCACGAAGCGGCCGTGATGGGCGCTGGTTTGCGTTCCGATTGGAACGACGCTGTACATTCGTATTCCGGCGAGGTGCGCTTCGCAGTGGAAGATCGACCCCACTGGCATCGAAGGCTGTGCGTGGCGCCGAAGTACGCATGGCTGAATCAAATTCGTCTGCCGTGGCGGTCTCCGAAGTACCGGAAGCTGCATAGGCATCCGTGTCTAGATCGCCGGTTGTGCTATAAGAATCATCAGGCGTTGCATCGGAAGCACCGTAGTCCTCTGCGGATGCTGCGGATGTGGTATAGGAGTCGCTTGCTTCAGCGTCAGAACCGTACGAAGAGGCTGCGGAAGGTCCAGTATAGCCGCTTGAAAAACGGCCGGTGCTCTGATAACTGCGGGTTTCGTAAGCATTGCCCCCGGTACGCTGTGAATTGCTGTCTACATAATCACTGAGCGCATCCTTCAGAAGAGAGAAGGAGTCATTGGCTGCCTGGGCCGTCGGCGTGACGCCGCTCTCGGCCTGATCGGCATAGAGACGGATGGCCTGATACTGGTCATGGGTCTCATGTGAAATCAGTCGATTATCAAAAAGCTGATCGATATCGTTCTCAAGATTGTTCGAAACGAGAACGGCGCGGTCGATCTGCATACGAACGATCCGCTTCAGAATTTCGCGGTTCAGAATCATCGCATCAGCATAGCGACCGTTTAAAATGTCCTGCTGAGCCTCGCTTAAGTCGGTGCGAATTTTGCCCCAGATACTAGCTTCTCTTGGTGTTGGCATTAAATACCTCCTTGACGGGAACCTATCCAAATGCCGGGAATCGGCATGGGAAGAAATATTTTTTAAGAAAATAAAGAACTTTGTTTTCTCGAAAAACTGTTCTCGAATAATATATTTAAGTATATCTGATTTCGAAAATCTCTTCAATGGGGAATGAATTTTTCCTGGGGCTTATGAGCAAGTGATATGGTACGGTTCAGCCAGAGTCGGTGTCGAGATGACCATCCCGCACACGTACTGGAGACTATGGTGCATTTCAGTGAGGGGGCCGGAGGGGCGGCAACAGAAGCCATACGGAGAGACCGTGTGAAATCAAGCCGGGTCCCCTTAGCGGCACTTGGTATATATTTCCTTGATACCC
>CAKQWR010000209.1 GCA_934279105.1 uncultured Oribacterium sp.
AGCAGCATGGCGATCATTTCTTTTTTAATCACGTCTTCACCTCATTAGTAATATAAGTAGTAGAAAAATATCTAGCTGTTCATAGTATACCACTCCAGACGCTCGGTGTTAACTAAGAAAATAGTTATTTTGACAAGGAAATGACGAATTCCACGTAAACATTTGGTGAGAATTATACAATGTTGCATAATTAACAATTGTCACCCTGTTTTCATAAGGCATATGTTTTCTTTTCGAACGTCATTTTCGGTGGATGTTTCCTGCATTACCGATGATTCAAAAGTATGCTGCGGATATGAAAAAGGGGTGAAAAGTGAGGATGTCCCCGTCGGAAACATTGAAAACACGAAAGCCTTACGCTATAATCAGTTAAATCATCGCGTATTCCGCGGTATTCCGAGATAATTCTGAGATAGAAACAGGGGTCAATTATGAAAGTTACTACATTAAGAGAGATTTTCAAAAATAAAGAAGCCTACTATGATCAGGAAGTAACCGTCGGCGGCTGGGTAAAATCCAACCGTGATTCCAAGCAGTTCGGTTTCCTGACCATTTCGGATGGCACTTTCTTCACACCGCTTCAGGTCGTTTACCACGACACCATGGCAAACTTCCAGGAGGTTGCAAAGTACGGTGTTGGTGCAGCCGTCATCGTAAAGGGCAAGCTTGTAGCAACACCGGATGCAAAGCAGGCATTCGAGGTGCAGGCCGATGAGATCATGCTCGAGGGTGCGTCTTCTCCGGACTATCCGCTCCAGAAGAAACGTCATACGCTTGAGTATCTTCGTACGATCGATCATCTTCGTCCGAGAACCAACACCTTCCAGGCCGTATTTAAGATTCGTTCCCTCCTGGCATTTGCAATCCATCAGTTCTTCCAGGAGAGAGGCTTCGTATACGTACACACTCCGATCATCACTGCTTCCGATGCAGAGGGCGCGGGTGAGATGTTCCAGGTAACTACACTTCCTCTCGATCAGGTTCCGATGACCGAGGATGGCAAGGTAGATTTCAGCCAGGATTTCTTTAACAAGAAGACAAGCCTTACGGTTTCCGGTCAGCTTTACGGCGAGACCTTCGCGCAGGCCTTCCGCAACATCTATACCTTCGGACCGACCTTCCGTGCCGAGAACTCGAACACGCAGCGTCATGCCGCAGAGTTCTGGATGATCGAGCCGGAGCTTGCATATGCAGACCTCGACGATGTCATCCAGTGCGAGGAGGATATGCTGAAGTACATGATTCAGTATGTACTCGAGAATGCTCCTGAAGAGATGGCTTTCCTCAACCAGTTCGTCGACAAGGGTCTCCTCGATCGTCTGAACCACGTTCTGAACTCTGAGTTTGCACGTGTAAGCTATACCGATGCGGTAAACGAGCTCATGAAACATAACGATGAGTTCGAGTACAAGGTAAGCTGGGGCGTAGATCTTCAGACCGAGCATGAGCGTTACCTCACCGAGACACTGTACAAGCGTCCAGTATTCGTAACGGATTATCCGAAGGATATCAAGGCGTTCTACATGAAGCAGAATCCGGATGGAAAGACCGTCGCTGCCGTTGACTGTCTGGTTCCTGGTATCGGCGAAATCATGGGCGGTTCTCAGCGTGAGGAGGACTATGATAAGCTTCTTCAGCGTATGAATGAGATGGGCATGGAGATGGATCAGTATAAGTTCTATCTGGATCTTCGTAAGTATGGTACGACACGCCATGGTGGTTTCGGCCTTGGTTTCGAGCGTGCCGTGATGTACATCACCGGTATGTCGAACATTCGTGATGTGCTTCCATATCCGAGAACCGTTGGCAACTGCGATATCTAAATA
>CAKQWR010000210.1 GCA_934279105.1 uncultured Oribacterium sp.
AGCCGGGTCCCCTTAGCGGCACTTGGTATATATTTCCTTGATACCCTCTGTCAACGCGGAGTTTTCATCCGGAAAACTCCGCGATTGCAGAGGGCCTAGTGCCGCTTAGGGTCCCTGGCTTAGATTTCACCGGTTTCGAAGTACTGCGCTTCTGTTGCCGCCCCTCCGGCCCCTCACTGAAATGTGTCAGAAAATGCAACCTAGTGCCGCTGTTGTACGGGCCTCTGCTTGCGAGTATACGGAATGTATGTTACACTGCGAAAAATGTGGCGCGCCGGGGTACCGGTCGTGATAAAATCCGTTTGGTCTGTTCGTGTGTTGAAAGCGAATTAGATCCAAATGATTCCTATATAGATAGAGTAGAAAGTGAAAGATTATGAGATTAAGACATATCACCGGCTCAGAGGATTATGTGGCGCAGTCCGAATTCGTCGTACATGAGCCAGAGAAGAACAAGGAACAGTGGCATACGTTTTTCGGTAACGATCATCCGATTCATGTAGAAATCGGTATGGGAAAGGGACAGTTCATCGAGCAGATGGCGCTCACACATCCGGAAATCAATTATATCGGTATCGAGCGTTACGATACCGTCCTTCTGAAGGCACTGAAGAAGAGAGAGGCGCTGATGGCGGAGGGTGCGGAGCTTCAGAACCTCACCTTCATCTCTATCGATGCCCGTCTTCTCGTAGATGTTTTCGAAGCCGGTGAGATCGATCGTATCTATCTGAATTTCTCTGACCCATGGCCGAAGGAACGTCAGGCAAATCGTCGTCTGACCAGTCCGGTTTTCATGAAGATCTATCAGCAGTTCCTGAAGCAGGAGGGCGATCTCGAGTTTAAGACGGATAATGAAGGTCTTTTTGATTACTCTCTTCTGTCCATCCCGGAAGCCGGCTGGACACTGACTGCAGTCACCCGTGATCTGCACCATGATGACAGCATGAACCAGGGCAATATCATGACCGAGTATGAAGAGAAGTTCTCCGCAAAGGGAAATCCGATTTTTAAACTGATTGCAATGCCACCGGTAAGCGAAGGGTGAAACTGTCGGATGAAGTAGATATCATATTCGGCCTGATCGAGCTTGCTGGTGCACACCTAAGACGGTCGGGCAAACGTGATGCTGTATCAAATAATGCTTATCGTGAGTTGATGGCAACAAAAATGTTGAAGGTTCAGCTTGCGATGTTGGCATCAGAGAGGAAATATACCTCGATGGTGCCAACATTTTCTTCTGTAGCCCCAGTCATCAAAATTAAAAAGCGAGGAAATGATGCAGTGAGAAGGCCGTAAAGAGAGCCGAAAATTCGTGCTGGAAATCCACCGCCAAAAATTTTTTCAAAAAAGTTTTGAAAATCTGTTGACAATTAAAAACGGATTTTGTATATTACATAGGCGTCGTGAGGAAGACACGACAGCGAAAGACAAACGCACCTTTAGCTCAGTTGGTAGAGCAGCGGACTCTTAATCCGTTTGTCCAGGGTTCAAGTCCCTGAAGGTGCACTCGAAAAGTTTATATTGTTTTATGCACCTTTAGCTCAGTTGGTAGAGCAGCGGACTCTTAATCCGTTTGTCCAGGGTTCAAGTCCCTGAAGGTGCACGACGAAGGGCCGCATACCGAAAGGTGTGTGGCTCATTTTTTATGGTCAGAGGCTTCGCGGAGAGATCGCCATTCATATCGTAAGAGAATTTTAAATGTATGAAGGCTACGTCATGTTATAATGTACTTTTATAAAGATGAAAGTATAAAATGGATAGGTGTGCAATGAAATATGCACACTCAATACACGATACAGAGAGGATG
>CAKQWR010000211.1 GCA_934279105.1 uncultured Oribacterium sp.
GAAGTAGTGTGACCATGAGTACCGGTTCAGCGCAGCCTGAAAAGGATGGTAAAAGCATCCCTGCAAACGGTATATTTTGCAAGGGGGCAGCATATTGATCGGAGTTAAGCAACGAATAAGCCCTGCTTTTAGGAATCGTGTATCCTGTTCAAAAGATTTGTCAAGTTGGCGAAGGCTTCCTTCTGCGCAATCGTGCTGCATTCCATATAGCTCTGCGTCCGATGATATCCAAAAAGGTCATATTTGATGTATTATTACAAGGGGCAACTGCTCTGGATTGCACAAGATTTCTGCATAATTGGACATTGGGAACATTCCTGTGCCGTACGAACCCCATATGCACTTTGAAAAGCAGTGTTGTCTTTTTTGGTATCGGTTGCACCTAGAGCGTTGCCGTCTTCGCCCTTTTCAATCGGACGGGAAGTTTTACACCGTGCACCGGTGTACGGACACATATTACCATCCTTGATTGCATGCCGAATATACATTTGGGCAAGCTCGCTCTCCAAGAGAGACTTATGCCCGTTCAGAACGCTTTGCTTGAAAATCTCCCGATACTCCGCTTCTTTGATTGGGCTCTTTTTATCGAGCAGATTCCAGCCATAGGTCGTAATCGTCAGCATTGCTTTTACCAGAACGGACTCTGGGGCATCATTTTTTATGTTGATGGTCATTCCGACGATAGAGCCAACGCCGTCGTATTCCTGATCCTTTCCTGATGGAATGTAGTAACGGCTCACCGTCTTTTTGTCATTGATGAACACAAAGTTTTCCTGATCCAGACGGAAAAAGAACGACTCATTGCTTCTCAAAAAATCATGCAGTGTGTAGTTGATGCAAGAAACATCCCCGCTGGTGATGAGTCTCCAGACGTTTTCCGGTTCCTCAAGGCCATAATGAGGCGAAGGTTCCGGAAGACGCCCGGAATAATTATTATCTGGATAACAATACACCAGATCGACAGTAACCTTATCCGAATCTGTTTCGCCGGAGAGCATCAGCACAGAATCCCTGATTTCCACCAAAAGTGTGCGAAGCTGTTCGTGGATATCATAGACAAGGATATTCTTCCGAAAGTTAAACGGTCTCCACTCCGGAACTCGTCCATAAGTCAACTGCATAATACTTCTTGTTTTTGCTTCGTTGCTCTTTTGCTGGGCAAGTAAGGTAGCCTTTGACAGTTCTTCCTGCTGACACATTATCAGATAATCCCGTTTTGTTACGCATTTGCGTATGGAACAATACAATTGAAACGCAGCTGAGGCAAATGCGCAAAGGAACGCGATCTGCCTCAGAGAGATTCCTGCTATCATGATTCTTTCACTCTCGGAGAGCGACACAAGCAACGATGCACATGCAAATACAAAGGCAATCACAGGAGTCCCCAGTTGGAAACCCAATCGTTGAAACCCTCGAATGCGATCTCTCTTTTTCGGCGACAAGTCCATCTTTTCCGATCCTCTCTTTACAGTTATTTCACCTGACGTACATGCATCCCTTATCCACGAAAAGAACGAAATCTGTTTTTATTTCTCTTCTACAGTCACAGTTGGAACGCCACTGGTAAATACTTTTGTGACCTCAGCCTGACATACCGGACAATACACTTCTTCGAATTCTCTGCAACCCGGAATCGCATCATTTTCGTCAATTCTCAGTTTTGCTTTACACTTAGGACAAACACGTTCAACCATTGGAATTCCTCCTTACATTTTCTGCGTTCTTTTCTTTGCTTTTTGACCTTAATTTGTATGGGCTTTTTCTGTGTCTTTATCAGATCCTCCTTTATCACC
>CAKQWR010000212.1 GCA_934279105.1 uncultured Oribacterium sp.
CTGCTCCCACATCTCCGGGCTGGAGCTGGCGATTCGTGTGATATCACGGAAGCCGCCGGCAGCGAGGGTCTTCATGAGCTGGGTCTCGTCATCGGAATCCTTCACGATGTTCACGAGGGAGCTTGCGATGATGTGTGGCAGATGAGAAACCGCTGCGGTGGCTGCATCATGCTTCTCCGCATTGACCACGATCGGGATTGCACCGAGGGTCGTCGCGACATTGCGAAGCGCGTCCACGAGAGTTGGATTCTCAGAAATCGGTGTGATGATGTAGTACGCGTTTGAGAAGAGGTAGTCGGTCGCAGCGGCATAGCCGGTCTGCTCCGAGCCGGCCATCGGATGACCGCCGATGAACGTATCGCCGAGACCGAGCTCGATGGCTTTCTGACAGATGGCCGTCTTCGTCGAACCCACATCCGTGAGAACGGCGCCGTCCTTCATGAGCTTTGCCACACCCTCCATGTAGGAGACATTGACCTCGACCGGAGCACAGAGGAAAATCATATCTGCTTCCTTCAGACGCTCACTGTACGGCGAATCGAGCACGACATTTACGATGCCATCCTCCTGCGCTACTTCGACACTGGATTTATTACGCGCATAGGCGAAGATTCTGGTCGTCGGATCCGCTTTCTTGAGACCCTTCGCGATGGAACCGCCGATGAGACCAAAACCGATAAAAGCTACTGTTGTCATATCGTTACACTCCCTTTTAAGTGATGTTACTTCACATGATAACACAAGATGTGATCATTCCAAACAAACGTGACTTTAGCACTAAAAAGCGTTAAAGTCAACAGGACAAGTATATTTTACTCCTATTATGGTATTATCCGGTGATTGCGGCTTTCGTACGTTCACTCTTCGATGCCGATGATCTGATTATTTACTTCTGTAAACGCTCCGCCGTCCATGTTCTTTCGTACGAATGGTACTCCTTTTCGCACATAAAAAATATTATCCTGCAGGAGTGCATCCGGGTTCTCGGATGGGCTGATGATGCCGCCGAGGTCATCGTAGCTTACATTATTTCGGAAGGTATTATGAATTGCTTCCTGGAGACAGAACATGACGCACCCACCCTCGTTCTGACGGCTGTAGTTATACTCATAGATCGTGCCGTCACCGGAGTCGGCGTCGTAGGCCATGCCGTCCTGATTCAGTCGGGTGTCCGCAACCTCGTTGTAGCGGAACAGGGCATCCTTGCACTTCCATGGCCAGATACCGGCCGCGACCTTGCCCATTTTGCCGCCCGGCTCTGCGTAGATGCGATCGTTGATCTCACCGGCGACGGAATCGGCCATGTTATGCTCGATCAGCGGGCGCAATGCATACATCGCGGTGATACCGTCTCCGCCAGCTGCCTTCACATAGTTGTCGCGGATCACGAGGTTCTCATGTCCGTACTTCCGGAAGCTTGCTTCTGCGAGCTCCGCCCCCTGGAACTCCGCATGTGCATAGGTATAGCCGACGGCGATGCCCCAGCGGCTCACCTGATAGACGAAACAGCCTTCGATGGTCATGTCCTGAAAGCGCGGAACGTCGTTTGTTTCTTCGGATGTCGGGCGCAGAGCCGTCGCATAGATGCCCCCGTTGTTCATGTGCTTGTCATAGACATTGCCCTCGACATGATGGATAGAGAGATTCCGAAGCGTGATACCATGCCGGACGCCTTTATCCCTTGCGACGATGGCGATACCGGTGCGGTTCATCTTATCGCACTGGGAATAGCGCTCACCCAGGAT
>CAKQWR010000213.1 GCA_934279105.1 uncultured Oribacterium sp.
GCGCTGGATGCGTTCCTGCAGCAGCTGTTCCGCATGGATGAAGTGAAGGAGGTGGAGTCATAATGGCAGCCGTACTGTTTATTTCGTTCGCAGTTTTACTTCTTCTGGGCGTTCCGGTTGGCTTTACGATTGCCATCGCCGCCTTCCTGACCCTCGTCGTCGGTGACGTTCCTGCTCTTATGATGGTGCAGCGTATCTTCACCGCACAGGACAGCTTTTCCCTGATCGCTGTTCCGTTCTTCATTCTGGCCGGTGATCTCATGTCAAAGGGTGCTGTTTCAAAGGTACTCGTTGAGTTCGCCGAGTCGCTCCTCGGCTGGATCCGTGGTGGTCTCACCATCGTTTCCGTCCTCGCCGGCATGTTCTTCGCCGCGATTTCCGGATCCGGTGCCGCAACCACTGCAGCGGTCGGTGCGACCCTGATCCCGGAGCTCGAGAAGCGTGGCTATCATGTGGATAAGTCCGCCGCCCTCATCGCTGCTGCCGGTACGATCGGTGTCGTTATCCCGCCATCTGTTCCGATGGTCCTCTACGCCGTCATCGCGGAGCAGTCGGTCAATACCCTTTTCCGTAATGGTTTCATCCCAGGTATCACGATGGGTGCAATCCTGATCGTCATCGCCCTCGTCGAAGCCAGAAAGCTCAACTATCCGAAGGGCACGCCACTCAATCTGAAGAACGTCCTGAAGACCTTCCTCCATGCGATCTGGGGCATCCTCATGCCGCTGATCATCCTCGGTGGTATCTTCTCCGGCTACTTCACGCCATCCGAGGCAGCAGATGTCGCCGTTATCTACTCGATCGTCATCGGCTTCTTCGTTTACCGTGACCTGACCCCGAAGGGCCTTATGGAAATCATGAAGAATTCCGCGAAGACCTCGTCGGTCATCATGCTGATCATCGGTTTCTCCGGTCCGTTCGGCTGGGTACTTGCGAACTGGAAGATCCCGGAGATGATTTCGAAGGCAGTACTGTCTGTTTCGGACAATACCTACATCATCCTTTTCCTGATCGGTCTGATCATCCTAATCGCCGGTGTCTTTATGGAGACATCCTCCGCGATCATCCTGCTCACCCCGGTATTCCTTCCGCTTGTGAAGGCGATGGGCGTGAGCCTCGTCCACTTCGGTGTGGTATTCGCCGTCGGCCTCGCCATCGGTATGATCACCCCGCCGGTAGCCATCAACCTCTTCGTCGCCTCAGGTATTACGGGTCTGCCGATGACGAAGATATCGAAGGCGATCATTCCGTACCTGATCGGACTCATCGTGGTGTTCTTCGTGATCCTCTATGCACCACTGGCATTCCCGGGAATGATTCTCGCATAAACGAGTGCTTGGAACTGGACCGGAGGAGTTGCCGGAGTCTGCGGGACGGATTCTCGCGTAAACAAGCGGTCGGTTTTCAGAGGAATCTGGCAGCTGGCGGAGTTCGGAACGTGACCGAAGCACCATGGATCGCTTCGGTCGCCTGCATTGGCATGATTCCGGACATGATATAATAGTAGAAATACGTAGCGTGATTTGAGAAATTAGGAGGCATACTATGCGTAGTGATGTAGTAAAGAAGGGGATCGAGCATACCCCGCACCGTTCACTTCTGAAGGCCGATGGCCTGACCGACGAGCAGATCCGCCGTCCGCTGATCGGCGTCGTCAATTCATTTACCGAGGTTGTTCCGGGACATGAGCATCTGCAGCAGATTTCCCGTGCGGTCAAGGATGGTATCCTGATGGCCGGCGG
>CAKQWR010000214.1 GCA_934279105.1 uncultured Oribacterium sp.
TTTGAAGTCCCTGGTCACGCGCCGAGAAAATATCGGTTAATGCAAAGCCCATTTCGTCATTTAAAACGAGCATTTTAACCATATAAACCATCTGCTGTTCAAGAGATGTCGTGTTATACGACTCCCACGTCGGCCAGCCTACTTCGGTTACCGCAATGTCAAACCAACCGCCGTATTCTTCGATTGTTTTAACATAATCGGGAACCCTTATTATGTGGCGTTCGTCGGGATCGTACGGGTATGTATACGGGTGAATTGAAACCTCGTCGCTGTACATAAGCGCACCGTTTCTGAACATTATATCATAGTTATGATCAATGTTATCGGGTGTCATAGAACCTATCATAACGATGTTGTCGGGGTATTCCTTTTTTATCTTATACGACGCGGCATTGGCCATCTGCGTATATTCCAAAAAGTTAACCTCGGGATACCAGTAGTTGTTAAGGCTCGGCTCGTTCCAAACCTCAAATTCATCAAGAAATCCGTTCGGCATCATAACGCTGTCGTAAAGTTTCTTCGCACCGATTGCATAGTCGGCATAACCCTCTATGCCGTCGCGCGTGAGCGGTGCCGCCATTTTCTGGTCGGTGTCACGCTTGGTTATGAGTCTGTTACCGAATCCAATCTTGAACGGTGCAACCAAAAGTTTGTTGTCACCCACAACCCTTGTGTATTCGTAACGTTCGTCGGAAAAAGAGTAAATTCCGCGTTCTCTTTCTATCCAAGTCCATTCGGGCGAATATCTCACCTTTGTAAAGCCTGCCTCCGCAACGCGCGGAACAAGATCTAAAAACGACTGAATGGTAGTTCGCGTAGTGCTTGCCTTTTCCTCCTTATGCCACGACGGCAAACCCAAGCCGATACGCGAATATTTGTCAAGCGGTGTGCGCTTGTAGTAGTCTATAAGACAAATTCTCGCACTGTCATAGCCTATGATTTCACTGTCACGCATAACCTTGACATCAAGATTACACACGCCCTTTTTCTCGTCTTTAAGAGAAATTTTCTCGCTGTATGCCTTATTGGGCGAAACGGTTACATCGATTTTTCTTTCGTCGTCGCCGCACTTATAAACGATTGTGTAATCGCGCGCCTTGGTGTCGGTGTGCGAAATGTCAACCTCAAAATACGAATATTTGTGGTCCTGCATATAATAAGGCTCGTTGGGGATTGTAATATCCGCGTATTCGTCCGCGCCTTTTACGCTCTCATAGCCAAGACGTCTTAATTTTTCCGCACTGTATCCGGCTTTTTCCATTTCGGACGCACCAAAGTTTTTGATAATCGCATCCGTTACGTTTTCACCTATTTTAACAGTGTTAATTCTCACATTTTCAAAAAATTCTTTTGTCAGCACAAAAATCGGACGTACGCCTGCGCTTGCGGATGCGTCTGCCGATACAAACTTGCCCCAGTTTGTATAAACACCGCCTCCTGCAATAACATTGGTTTTTTTGTTGCCGTCGCCCGTTCTGAGCCACCAGTCAACCTCGTTGCCGTGGTCTACTGTTGCGAATTTTTTGTAATAATTATTGTATTCCTCAAAGCTTAAAAGCGAAACTCTGCAATTTGCCGTATACGTATCGGGGCATATTCCGCCTGCGTTTCCGCCCTCGGTTTTCCAGTTTCTTTCCGCAATATATGCGCGCATACTCTCGGGTATATTCTCGTTAAAAAACTCGTTGTTAAGATAATACGCAATGTTGTTTTCGTCGGCCGGGTCAAACTTTTGCGTAC
>CAKQWR010000215.1 GCA_934279105.1 uncultured Oribacterium sp.
TCAGCTACTACCTATTCTAACATTATGAAAAAGAAATTGGGCAAAGATTCAGATTCATATCCGGTATTAAATAAGGGGAATGAGGAGAGTAGTTCGTATTTATTCTCAACAGATTCAGGTACGGGCAAGACGGTTTATAGTGATGCAAATCACTTATTTAAAAAAGATGCAGATGGTTACTATGAATATGATAGTGCTAAAAATTTTGCACAGTTTGATGAAAAGACAAAAAATTTTACTGTATATAAGGTACCAGGAAGTTCTAAAAATGCAATAGGCCTACAAAAAGATTCGGGTAATACGCCGCATGGAAGTTTCTTTCCATTCAATACATTAGGTGAGTCTATTATTTGCGATGGGATTCATGAAATTTCAGAAAATTCACCAGATTTCCATTTTGGTATGACAATGTCAGCTAAATTCATTCAGCCAAAAGACGGAAAAATTAATGGTAATAATATGGTATTTGAGTTTTCTGGAGATGATGATGTATGGGTTTACATCGATGGCGTTTTGGTGTTGGATATTGGTGGTATTCATAATGCAGTGTCTGGTTCTATTAATTTTGCTGATGGTAAAGTTACATTTGGTAACAATAATACAGATTTAAAAACTTTATTTAAGAATGCAAATGGAGAAGGAGATTTTGTTAGCGGAAAGAGTATTTTCAAAGATTACACAGCGCATACAATCAATTTCTATTATCTCGAAAGAGGTAAGGGTGATTCCAACTGTAAGCTTAAGTTCAATCTTCCAACAGTTCCGAAGAAGTCGGTTACGGTTGAAAAACAGTTGAGTAATACGGATAAGGAGAAGTATGCAAATGTAGAGTTTAAATTTCAGTTACTTCTTCAGGATGACAAAGGGGAGTATGTTCCATCAAATACTGCAGGTACTTTAAGCGATGATAGCAAAGTTGAGTTCAATCGTGAAGAAATAAATGGCGTTTCCTACGATAATGTGTTTACGTTGAAACCTGGTCAGAAGGCAATTTTCTCTGGACTTGAGGAAAATAAGAATTATAAGGTTCGAGAACTTGGTGTATCAAAGGACAGATATGATCGGGTTTTAATCAATGATGAAGAGACAACAAATGAGAAGGGAAATGTTATTTCTAAGGAAGCTACAGTTGGCAGTAGACCAGTGGTAGTGGTTACCAATGTACTTGCCAGTGTTGCAGAACTTGATCTCAAAAAAGTCAATACAAACGGCGATCCTTTATCCGGAGCAGGATTTACTCTTACTTCTCAGGATGACAATCCTAAAACTTATACAGAAGAGTCAGGTGACAATGGAATCATAAAATTTGAGAATCTTCCTTTAGGAACTTATACTTTAACAGAAACGAAGGTTCCGAATAATTATGAGAATCGAAATACCTGGATCGTAAAAGTTGAAAAGGATGAAGCAGGTACTGCTGTTGCCACACTTTATGAGGCTGATGGTAAAACAGTAGTTGAGAAAGATTCGAAGGATAGCTATTATCACATTGTAAACTATACGCATCAGGAACTGATCGAATCTGATGTGGAATACTCGAAGAAGGCACATGTTATAAACTGGAAGAACAGAACGTATAAGATTGATATCTCTGCAGCGTCCAAGAGTAGAAGCCCATCAACAGAAAAGCATAGTGCGGATGTAGTCTTGGTGTTGGATGTGTCCAGGTCTATGAATGAGAGTCTGGGAGAATATGTA
>CAKQWR010000216.1 GCA_934279105.1 uncultured Oribacterium sp.
CTCGAGACGATGGGCCTCATCAAGAAGGACCCGGCGCATCCGCGTGCGCTGATGATCACGGAGAAGGAGTTCCGTCAGGATACGATGCGCGATTCCTTCGCAGAGCGTGCTGCGACGGCGAGCATAAGATCTTCAGAGCGGGAGATGGCCGAGATTCCACTGGTAGGTACCGTGGCAGCAGGTCTTCCGTTACTGGCAGAAGAGAACATCTCTGATTACTATCCGATGCCGGTCGATATGTTGCCGAATAAGAAAGTATTTATGCTGACGGTAAAAGGTGATTCCATGATTAACTGCGGAATTCTGAGCGGAGATCATGTGATCGTCGAGCAGCAGAATACATGTGAAAACGGCGAAATCGTAGTCGCGCTTGTAGACGATAGTGCGACGGTGAAACGTTTCTATAAGGAAAAGGATCATATCCGCCTGCAGCCGGAGAACGATACGATGGATCCGATCATCGTACCGGATTGTCAGATTCTCGGAAAGGTCATCGGCCTTCTTCGGATGGGCATGAAGTAAGTACGAAATATGGAACCTGGGACGGCACGGACAGCCGCGGAGGGCAATAAGGGAACATCAGCGACGGAACTGATTCCGGCTTCCTATGATGCCGGAAAGACGGAGGAGTTCGTTGTTCCGGCTGTCATGACAGGAGATAATGGATTTATCCATTGCTGCACTAAGAAAATATTTAACCAAAAAGGAAGCCAAAAACAACGGCTTCCTTTTTGGTTTACTTTTAGCGAGAGACTCATTCGTAGGAGCGCAGATGGACCTTGTTACGAGCGCTGCGCCGACGCTCATCCTCGAGGGCGGCGTAGTGCTTCTTCGTCGTGTTTACGTCGTTATGGCCGAGAACATCCGCTACGAGGTAGATGTCGCCGGTTTCCTTATAAAGGTTCGTGCCATAGGTGGAGCGCAGCTTATGCGGTGTAATATGCTTCGTCGGTGTGACGGTTTTCGCATATTTCTTCACCATGTACTGGACGGAGCGGACGCTCATCCGCTGCATGCGGAGGGAGAGGAAGAGAGCGTCTTCATGGCCGGGCTCCGTGGTCTGGTGCTTTCGCCACTCGACATACGGGCGCAGTGCATTCTCGACCTCGTCACCGAAATAGACGGTGACCTCCTTGCCGCCCTTGCGATGAATGTGAATGCCGCCGTTATTGAAGTCTACGTCGTTCATATTCAGGCCTACGCATTCCGATACACGGATGCCGGTGCCGAGCATCAGCGTCATCATGGCCTCATCGCGAAGCTCTGTCTTATCGTGGAATGCCTGCTGATGACGGGTGAGCTTCTCGCCGTTTTCGACCTCATCGAGGAGATCCGCCACCTCGTTTGCATCGAGCCGGATGATGTCTTTATCCTTCAGCTTCGGCATCTGCAGGAGATCCGCCGGATTCGTTTTGATCAGACGATCCCGGTACAGATAGCGATAAAAGGTCCGGATCGACGCCACCTTACGCTTGATCGAGGTTCTCGAGTTGATGACTTCCTTTTCGATTTTATTACCGTGCTTATCTTCAGAAACATCTGTTCGATATTTGATATACTCAAGATAATCCTCGAGATCCGTGACCGTGAGCTTATCGAGGTCCTCCAGCTGAAAATCACGCGGAGAGTAGTCCTTATAGAGCGGGTTTTCATG
>CAKQWR010000217.1 GCA_934279105.1 uncultured Oribacterium sp.
CTCGTAAAGCTGCCGGCTCCGTCCCGGCGAACGCGTCAGAAAATGCTGCGGACGCAGCGGAATCGTAAAATCGAAGCCATCCTCTGCAAACAGCGCCGCGGTGCGCTTCACCACGCGCTCGAAGCCGGCCGGATAGCTGAACTCCACGACCGACTTCTTCTCGTACGGCTTCCCCTGAATGCGGAATCCGTCCCGGAAGCCCTGATACCAGGTCTGTGCCATACGGTCAATGCGGTCGTCCGGCAGCTTCGCGATAAATTCCGCTGTGCGGAAGGCCGTGCCAGAGACATAATAGCCGATCTGATAGATGTCCTCCGGATCCAGGAAGTCATGGTCGAGCAGTACCTGTCGTGCGTAGGAACGCGCCGGAAGGTACATCGCATCCATCTTCCGCCGAAGGAAATCCTCGGAATAATCATGCGCATAGCTGTAGAGCGCATCGCGTACGAGCTTCACCTCCAGCTTTTCGTTCTCCTCGCTCGCTGACACGAACATGCAATAGATCTGCACGAAGGTCTCGAGCACACAGACGATGTCCTCATAATCCAGCTGGTAGGCAGACTGAATCAGGCCCTCCAGCTCCATGTACAGTGCCGAAAGCTCCGCGCCGATCGGCCCAAGCTGTTCCACCGCATACGTCGGATTGAGGTACGACGTCGCATAGCGCTTCGCCGCCTGCGCATAGAGCGTCTCGTTCCAGTATCGAAGCTCCGCCGGACTCATATCTGATTTCCATTCGGCCGGCGTTGCCGAAGTCGAAGTTGATTCTGCGCCAGCTGCCGCCTGCGATTTCACGCTCGCCGCACGTACAGAGATAAACTCGTCCAGTAATAAAATAAATTCTGCGGCATCGGTGAAATACGCCTGGAACGCTGCGCTCAGCGCATGCTCCTCCGGAATCTCACGGATCCGCTCGATTGCATCGATATATCTTTCCATCATTTTCGATTCTATCCCCTCCCGGCTCGGCAGTCCGAGAACTACCTCTTCACTCATGATATAAAATAAATCTTTATCGTCCTATTTCATCTACATCGCGCGAAGACCGAGCGCCAGCAGTAACATCCATGCCACCAGCACGAGGACAGCGACCATGCCGGCGATCCGCAC
The DNA here is from genome assembly GCA_934279105.1 of uncultured Oribacterium sp. Taxonomy (GTDB): domain Bacteria; phylum Bacillota; class Clostridia; order Lachnospirales; family Lachnospiraceae; genus Oribacterium. The sequence goes on from CAKQWR010000217.1 coordinate 1,111, forward strand.
CGGAACGTAGTTTTTCTCTGCGTCGTGGAGCGCCAGGATAAAGTAGTACATCGAAAACAGTGACATCACGATGGACGTGAGTGCAAGTGCACCCAGAAGCATCGGCCCCTGTCCCTGGAAGTGCACCGACAGTGCGATGGTTCCGAGCAGAAGCACAAGCGCCAGCGCCACTGTCAGGATGGCCGGCCAGGTACCGTGTGCGATTTTCTTCTTAATATAATTGTAGCGTTTCTTTTTTTGCATTACTTTCATCGCTCTCTTTACGATTTCAATACGGCGATCATCACCTACGCGAATACATACGTTTTTCTTCTGCCCTCGTTCGGCGTGTAGAGGCCATGATGAACCATCACCTACGCGAATACGCAGGTTTTTTCTTCGGGTGCTTCAGGAAGTATCGCCGGATCCGTTCGTGCTGGACGATGCGGAAGACGAGATAGCCGAGGGCGCCGCCGAGTGTGTTCAGGATGATGTCGTCGACATCACAGCTTCCGGCACGGAAAATCAGC
>CAKQWR010000218.1 GCA_934279105.1 uncultured Oribacterium sp.
GATGTTTGTGTCCGTTTCGCTTGCGGCGACAGTTGCATACTTTAACAGACAGATCAGGGCATGTCAAGCGTGATTTTACATTTTTTCAAAATCTTTTTTACCGTCTCTTTTAGTTCATCCAGCGTGCCAGGAGGGCTGCCATCGGAAGCATAGTACTCCGAAGCTGGAATACTCTAAAATCCTGCCTTAAGAAGTACTAAGCCCTCTGCAATCACTGAGTTTTCTTCATGAAAACTCAGCGTTGCAGAGGGTGCTAAGGAAAAATGCTCTAAGTACTTCTAAAGGGCAGGATTTTGATTCTTCACATCTTCTACGTATGGCTTCCGATGGCAGTCCCCCTGGCACCCTAGCCGATTTCAATGTGCATATAGATCAATGGTCTGATATGGAATAATCACGTGGTGTTCATTGAACGATTTTATGATCTTTTCACGTAGCGCGCTGCATGCCTTAAAGTTATCGTCGACGCTTTGTGTCCATACGGTAAATTTAAACACAACACCATTCTGGCTTACGCGGCTCATCGCGATCGTGACGTCTTTCCTGATAACCTCCGGCTGACTTTCCAGCGCCTGACGGATCAGTGTGCGAACGAGGTCGAAGTCGGATCCATACGCTACTTCAAACTCAAGGTAATTACCTGTACCCTCCACGTAGTCAGCATTGACGATCACCGCTTGATCCACCAGGCTGTTCGGAATGATGTTGCTCTGGCCATCATAGCTCTGGATGACAACGTGGCGGAAGGTCATATCTTTTACGATGCCTTCACAGATCTGGTTACCGCCCTGCATGAGCTTCACCTTCTGGCCGATTTCAAGTGGGCGTGAAGCAGACAGCATAAAACCGGAAATCACGTTTCCGAGGGCCTGCTGCGCCGCAAAGGTCGCCACTGCGATGATCAGGGTACCACTTTGAAGGATGACGGTACTGATTTCGCGCGCCATGTCAAACTGTGACAGCACGGAGTAGATCGCCGTCGCAAGGAGGACGACATACACCACACTGTTCAGGAATTTATAGAAGATACTATTTTTTCGCTGATTGATTTTCCGAAAAAGCCGGTTGCTTGCCGAAATCAGCAGTGCAAACACGACAATGATGATGCCGATTGAGATCAGCTTATCGAGATGCCCTTCTGCCATTAAAAATTCTTTCATTTCTCCTTCTCCGCTTCGATATACGCCTCATCCGGGATGCCAATGTCTTCGACCAACACCCGCCCGGCATATTCCTGGCCGGCGCCGCATACGAGGCCGGTTTTGTTCCGGCCGAATGTTATGGTAACATCCGCTTTTATTCCACAACCCATAAGCTCGCCCGTATCGGTATTGATGCCGGATGGCGCATCAATGGCGAGCACGAAACCGTGGCGATGGCGATTTACTTCTTCTATAAAGAGACGATAGTCGTCCGCGATGTCTCGGTGCAGGCCGATGCCGAAGATGCCGTCAATCAGGACATCGTCGTCGCGAAGCGTATCCGCAGATCTCGAAGACGCGTCCTCCGTACAATTCAGTGGCATATCA